>DGES01000047.1 GCA_002386065.1 Firmicutes bacterium UBA3920 | reverse complement strand
GCATATCCCATCACGATTTAAAGTATAACGAGGTTGAACTAGATTTACTAAAATGATATTCTATATATAGAATTTGAATTTTAAATAAATAGCTAAAGCATTATTTTTTACAAATCTAATCTTATAATCACGGCTCAAGAAATCTTGTTTTAAAAAGCAAACATTGCATAAATAGTGCCGTTTGTCTATGTTGCAAATATATCTTTTAATATATAATTATATTATACAATTCACAATTGAAGGGAGAACCCTATGAAAAAGCTAACGTTAGAACAAGTAATAAATAAAGTAGAAGATATCCCTGCACTACCTAGCGTAGTATCTGAGATTATGGCACTTACCGAAGATCCCGATTCAACCCCTCAGGATATTGAAAAAGTTGTCTTACGGGATCAAAGCCTAACCGCTAGAGTCCTTCGACTAGCCAATTCCGCTTATTATGGTTTTCCACGTAGAATAAGTACAATAAGTGAGGCTACTATTCTCTTAGGTTTCCGTGCAATTCGCAGCATTACTCTGAGTGCAGCTGTAAGCAATGTATTGGTAAGGGAATTGCCTGGCTATAAGATGGCTAAAGGCGAACTGTGGCGGCATTCTCAAACATGTGCAATAACCGCCAGACATATAGCACGTAAGTTTAATATTGGAAACTCTGAGGAGATATATGTGGCTGGGCTTCTCCATGACATAGGGAAGGTCATAATGAGCCATTATATTGAAGATGATTATATAGAAGTAGTGAATAAAGTCATAAGTGAAAATATAACCTTCCTTGATGCTGAAGAGGAAATATTGGGTTTCAATCATGCTCAAGTTGGCTATCGTATAGCGGAAAAATGGAATCTTCCCCCTGACCTTGTAGAAGCTATTGCATATCATCATTCCCCCGAAGACGCCACATTGGATCCCCATATGACGTGTATAACGCATATCGCCGACGTTATTACAATGATGATGGGAATAGGTTTAGGAGTTGATGGTATGGCCTATAGTATATCAGATTATGCCATTGATGTACTTGATATAGATACAGACATAGATAGTATAATAGCAGAAGTTTCAGATATAATTGCCGATGAAAGTAGCTTTTCCCGTGATGATCTGCATTTCTAAATTGGCTATAAACATGTGATTAGAGCATCTTTATGGAGCCCTTTCTGCTGGTATAAAAAGCAATAGGCAGTATAATGATTGATAATTTAATATATAAACTATGAAAGGTTCCAATGTTATTAAAATAAAACCTATTCATAAAACAATAATATATACATGCACCTAAATAGACTAAAGAAATGTCGCTGAATACCACGCTATAATCTGGGCTCCGGCAAATAGACTAACCAACGTACCTATGGATAAAAAAGGGCCAAAGGGTATATATTCTGTCTTTTGTATCTTACCCATAATCATAAGTATTATAAATATGATTCCCCCTATATATATAGAAAATAGCATGGACAAAAGCACATATTTAAGCCCCATAAATAATCCTATCATAGCCATTAGTTTCATATCGCCTCCACCCATGCCTTGCTTTTTAAAAAATACTAAGGCCATGAGATCCATGAGTATTATAACCCCTGCACCTGCCAATGCACCATATATACCATCTAAAAATGGACGTCCCCATCCCATAATATTAAAAAAAATAGCACACACACTCCCTATTATAACAAGGGAAGGTGGAATTATGCTATGATTCATATCTATTACTGAAATTATTATAAGTATGGATACCAATATCCCATAGAATAAAAGATGCATATCCATACCAAACTTCATATACAGCCCTACATATAGCCCACCTGTTAAGAGCTCTACTAATGGATATTGCCATGATATACGTTCGCCACAATATCTACATTTACCTCTTAAGAATATATAGCTAAATATTGGTACCAAATCCAATGCTGCCAATTTATGATTGCATCCAACACAATGAGATGGTGGATATGAGATCGATTCCCCCCTAGGTATGCGATATATGCATACATTGAAAAAGCTTCCCATTATTGTGCCAATTATAAATACTAAAATTGCCATATATACACCCCTCTATGCATTATATCTTGATTTGAATATTGTCTGTTATTTGTATAAAATATTTCATTTTAGTTCATATACATTAATACTTGCTATAATATATAACTTCACTATCACTAGACACATCAGGCAGATTTATATTCAGCAGTTTTACATCAAAATCTAACTCATATTTCTGTTTCTTTTCACTGGCCTCTATATCTACATGTAGCATACCATCAGGACTTGCCGAAAATCTAATAAGATCTATTGGACAGACTTTTACTGTTGACTTTACTGCTCCTCCTTCTTTAACTTGCTTTACTAAATTACCATTGCTTACTAAGAGGGCATAATATTCTGTATTATTGCTGCTTATGACACTCTCATCTACACTCAATCCCTTGGCACTGCGTATATCCCTCGTTATAAAGTCGCCGGCTATCCTAGCATTTTCCTGTGCAAAGCTCTTCTCTGTACCCATATTAAACATATCTTGCCCTAAAAAATATATGGAAAAAGAAACTGCCAACACTAAACTCATCAATGAGGCAGTGAGTATCAACTCTACTACAGTAAATCCATTTCTATCCTTAAACCTTGATCTTAAAATTGTAATCGCCCTCCTTCCTTAATTTCTTGGAACGAATGTGGACAATTTTACCTTATTGGTGTCTTCTCCTGTCTCCGCACTGATCACCTCTCCGTTGACTTGCATTACCCAATTTTGCCCATTTGCGTCCTTAAAATCTACCTTCAAAAATCCACCTGATACAGGACGTTTTCCCTCTTCTATTTTTTTCAATGTCTCATCTATCTCAGCCTGAGCTGAAAATACATATTTTGTCTTTTTCCCTGCTCGCATGACATTTTGAAGGTTACCTGAAAAAATAGTCAACAAAGACACTAACAGTATACTAATAACAGCTATAGAGACAATGATCTCAATTAATGTTATACCCTCATTTCTTTTAAACAAATTTAAAACCTTTCTCATTTCCAATACCCCTCTTTATATTCTATCTGATTATCTGAAACTTCTATAGGTATCGTTATTAAATCTGAATCATCATTATGTTCTACTGTCGCTCCTCCCGTCAAACTCACATCTTTTCCTACAACCGCACCTATTACTCCACCGCTACCAGCAAATGTTATATCTGCACTAGGAGCATATACAACACCATTAACAGCCGTACCGCCAGGAAGTTTCACTGATTTACCTTGAGACAACATTACATTGCCATTTATAGTACCACTACCTCCAAAATCTATATTAGCATTAGATGCATATATAGTACCCAAATTTATTTCACTTCCACCTGCAATACTAATTGAACATCTCGGAGACATTACAATGTCGCCTTTTATATCACAGCTTCCTGCTATCTTTACATCTATATTGTCTCCAAAATATAAAGATGCTTGAATCTCTAGATCTGCACCTAGTGTAGCAACATTACCTACACTATTTGCAATGTAAAATATCACTTCTGCACCATCTGGTGCCTTTACTGTACCATTAAAGGACTTTAGATTATCTACGAATATATACACTTTCCCGTCACCTTTTATCTCTATTACAGGATTTTTATCTCCACCATTCAAACTGAGTTCTCCTACCCTTATTCGTGTTGTGGCACCCCCCGTATTGAGAATAAGCTTTTTACCAGAATGAGCTATACTTATTCTGTCATAATATCCATCTCCACTTATAGTCATCGTCCCTGGGGCTCCAGATAATTCTATGCTTCCCTTTTCTGGAAGACCAGAAGGGAAGTTGGGAAAACTAGGTATTCCAGGTTCGGGATAATCTGGAATATTTTTTTGCTCTATTTTAATATTATCAAATTCATTACACCAATCAGGAATTTTAATTATTTTATTTGGATCAGTCCCTTCTGGAATTACTATAATAGAATTCGCATCTACAAATTCTGCTCCCCAATTAAGTTTAATCGCACCTTCTGCTTTAGATTTTGTAGCTATATCACCTTTTATATTCCCTCCTCCAAAGTTAATCATGCCCTTTGCAAATATTGCAAAGGGGATTTCTAACTCGATTGTTGAAGCACTTTCCACCTTTTCAAGAATATGTACTACAGTAGCCTCTGTATCTCTCACTTTTCCAATTGATTTTATCTCTATCTGATCAGGGTAGTCATTTATAGTAACAGTAAAGCTCCCATCTTCAAATAGAGTTTCATTCGAAGTTAAAGGAAATGCTAATTTACCAAACTCTTTCCGTTCTAATTCATTCATAGATAATATCTTTTGGGATACGGCATTCGCGCCGGCCATGGCTATATAGTGGGCCTCAACATTTCTCTGCTGCTTTGCCGATTGGCTCACATCGGCTACTACAGAGGTACTAAAGGCAACGGCAAATATAAGCAGAATACTAGACATCATCACTACCGTAGCCAAGGTTGACCCCTTATTATTTAACATAATATTCCTCCTTCCTAATAACTATATGCCCTTATGTATATCTGTCCTGTTAACAAATTCTTATCCTGTTTTTTACTACTGACCTTGTCTTCAGCCTTTTCTCCCTCGCTGCCCTCATCTTCCTCATCGTCTATATCAGGTGCATCCCCCTTATATATATTTATCCCCGATATATATAAATTCCCTGGGCACTCCCTTATATTAGTCACAAGCTTTGTAAGATTCCCATATTTACCTTCGCAGCTCAGCGAGATATCCACATACTTGAATATATATCCATTTATATCTTCTTCTGCAGGTCTAGTAAAAGATATGTCATCCACATGGACGCCAGCATCTTTAGTCAATTCATCCAGTGTATAGAGAAGTTCTACATGATCCAAATATGGCAAATATTGAGACAGTATCTCCTGCTTTTCCTGCTCTAGTTTTTCTAGTTCTGCATCAATATCTATTTCACCTTCAGGGCTTTTATCTGCCGCCATAACACTTCCATCTATCAAGTCCCCAATGTTAATATATACAAACATTGAAACACATAGTAATATACCCACTAGTAGACAAATTCTCATATTACCTTTTTTTTTCAATCTAGACATTATTCATCTACCTCCCCAGCATCTTCTTCTAAGTCGTCATCTGCTGGAACATCATCTTGACTGCTCTTTTCTATATGCTCAAAATCTATATCCAATATATATCTATAACGCTTCTCTTCTTCTTCATATGTCGTACTTACAACATATATATCTTCAAAAACTTCTAGCTCTTTGAGGGCATTACCGTAATCTGCAGTTAGCTCTATCGTCTTTGTATTACCCGCTATCTCTGTAGATAACTCTCCTACTCTGATGGAATCATATTCTGCATTTTCTGGCACCCGAGTAGTTATATCATTTAACAGCTGCTCATTTATTCTATTCGTCTCTTTTAAATAGGCATCTGCAGACCTAAGTTTTGCAAGCTCTAACCTCTTTTGTTCCAATTCAGGCATACGCTCATCTTCTATAGGTGCTTCTTCCCTTGCAATTACCTCAGTAATCTTATTAATTATTATATCTCTATATACATAGGCAGTACCAATAAGTAAAAATACCACTACAACTATAATAAAAGGCCTCTTCTTTTTCTTTTTTTCTACTTTTTCCTTTCGTATATATGGTTCAAAAAAATTAAAATCCCTCATAGTCATTTCTCCTCTTTTTCCGTAATCAATGAACCAATACAGTTTAAATACTTACTCATATCAGTACGCATAAATACCCCCACTACATCCCTCAATCCTGCAGTAGGAATATTGAAATATTCAGAAAATATTTCTTCTATACCTGTTATATTTGAAAGTCCACCATAGAGCAATATCGTGTCTATCTTTCCTCCCTGATCCTGGGATGTATAATATCTAATTAAATCCTCCATCCCTTCAATTACATTGGCCTTTACAAAGTTCCCTATGACGTTTTTAAATACCTTCTGTGAATCCTCAGGCTTTAAAAACACATCAGGCATCTTTAATAAATCTGTGTCAATTCCTACCATATCGCCTTCCCTATATTTCAACACCCTGGTAAGTTGTATTGCGCCGTTTTCCAGCATGGTAACATTGGCACTTGTATATCCTAGATCTACCAACAAGAAAGTGGAATCCTTTACTATATATTTGTTGTTGAGTATTTTAGAATATTGGGCGAGTTTTGCAATGGAATTTGACTGATAATCTAGCATCACAGGTTTTAATCCAACTCCTTCAATAATATGTAAATGCGACTCGATTATATCTTTAGGTATGGCAATTATTAGTATTTTCCGTTTTACTACATCTTCTTCTTGAATAATGCCCACATCCTTATATTGAACCACATATTTCTCAAGATCTGTGGGAATATAGTCGTATATCTGATTACTCAATATAGCTTCTAATTGGGCATCCTCCACATCTGGAAATACAGCCGTCCTTGTAATGGCTTCCGATGTCTTTATGGTTACATGGGTATCTCTAGTTTCTATCTGGCTCTGTTCTAATATTTTATTTAAAAAATGGTAGACCTCCTTTTCATCCAGCATATATCCATCCTTATAGGCTCCCTTAGTAATAGGTATGGCGGCATGCCTGTCTATTTCTAATCCCCTAGAAGTCTGCCTGCCTTCCACTACCTTGACCTCGTATGAGCCAATATCCAATGCGACTGTACTTCTAGTACTTGCTCTTAAAGCCATAAAATCTATTCCCCCTGACTTTAAATATATTTCTCTTTATATAAATATGTCTATTTAACACCTTTTAGTGCCTATTTAACTTTAAAATACTTACAGATACATAAAAATCCCCATAAGGGGATACTGCAGAAGAGCCTCTGCAGTATAAGCCCTTATTGATGATTTTAAGGATTTTATGGACGTGTACGTAATGTTTTAGTTTCAGGATCAATATACCATGGTTCTACTGTTATCTTACCTGCACTGTTAATCGTCAATGTGTAATCCGTACCTTCTACACTTGAATCTATAACTTGAGTACCTTTTGGTACCTTAGGCCACTCTTGAACATATTCTTTTACAGCAGCTTTAGCCGCATCTGCACCTAAATTAGTGCTCGGAATTCCTTCCTCTGCCATATACATAGTAGCAGCACTCTCAAGCGTCCTCACATTGGCATTATGAGTAGCTATGGCAGCATTTGTCCTTGCATCTGTCATCCTAGGTAGCGCTATCGCTACTAATATACCAATTATTGCAATTACTATTACAAGTTCAATGAGTGTGAAACCTTCATTCCTCTTCACCTTTTTACTTAATGCTTTTAACATTTTTCATTCCTCCTCTTTAAATTTAATTTATAGGATATAAATATATACAAAGTTCAAAAACCTACTTCCTCGCATCACCCCTTTCACATTATATGTACATTTATTGTACAGCTCCTATCATGTCAAACATGGGCATCATCATGGCTATCACTACAAACCCCACCACAACGCCCATAAACACTATGAGTATGGGCTCAAAGGCTGTGGTCATCTTCTCTACGGCATAGTCCACTTCATCGTCGTAGTAGTCCGCTGTCCTCTGAAGTGCATCATCCAGTGCCCCTGACTCCTCCCCCACCCTGAGCATGGAATCCAGCATGGGAGGAAATATACCTGTAGCCTTTATGGCAAGGGATAGAGGCGTCCCCTTAATCACCTTATCCTTTGCCTCCTCAAGCTTCTCTTCAACCACCTTATTGCCCACTATCCTAATGACTGCATCAAAGGCCTCTACAAGTGATATACCGCTTGAGAGTAAGGTAGCGAAGGTTCGCGTAAACCTTGAGGTTATTATCTGTACATTGGTTGGCCCAAATACAGGTATCTTTAATTTTAGATTGTCTATAAAAAGCCTACCTTTATCCGTCTTGCCCCATGACCTTATAAAGAGGATCAAAAGCACTATGACTGCAATATATATATACCAATATGACGTCAAACTAGCACTGAGCTTAAGTAGTAGTTGTGTAGGTGCTGGCAAAGGGGTATCACTATCTTCAAATACAGTAATAAATGTAGGCATAACACTGGTTACAAGGAATATCACCACTGCCACTGTAACTACCATTAAGATTATGGGATATACCATTGCTCCCTTTATCTTTCTCTCAAGGCTGCTCTCCTTTTCATAGAACTCAGCCATTCGCTCCATCATCTCATCTAGGTTACCACTAACCTCCCCTGCCTCTATCATGCTTATGAGAAGGGATGGGAATACATCACTGTGCTTCATCATGGCTGCAGAGAGATTTAAACCCTTTTGAATATCCTCATACATATCCCCAACTGCTTCCTTGAGTGTCTTATTTGTAAGCTGTGTCCTCATTATATCAAGGCAGGTTACAAGGTTTATTCCTGCTTTGAGCATTGCATGGAACTGCCTACAAAATACTGCTATATCCTTTGTCTTTACCTTGGGCTTAAATGCGGTCTCTAGCTTAATAGACCTTGTCTTTTGCAAGGATATTACATAGTAATTTTTGCTTTTGAGCATCTCCGATACAACCTCAGCACTATCTGCCTCATATATGCCTTCTATTACCTCTCCATTTTGAGTTGCCACCTTATATTTGAAAACCACTTGTCATCCGCTCCTCATTCAAATATCTTCTTAATACATCAGGCACTATAGCCTGTTTTAGTGCTGTTTCCTTGCTTATGAGCCCTCTTTTATATAAATTTGCAAGGGATCTATCCATGGTCTGCATACCCTCCGATGAACTGGTTTCAATTATTGTATCTATCTGGTGTATCTTATTTTCCCTTATCAGATTCCTAATGGCAGGAACACCGACCATCACTTCAAATGCTGCCACCCTCCCCTTGCCATCTGCACGAATCATCAGCTGCTGGGATATTACAGCCTCTATAACAGATGAAAGCTGGGTCCTTATCTGATGCTGCTGTTCTCCGGGAAACACGTCTATTACCCTATCTATTGTCTTGGCACTGCCTAGAGTATGTAATGTGGATAATACAAGATGCCCTGTCTCTGCTGCTGTCAGTGCAGTACTTATTGTCTCTAGATCCCTCATCTCACCTACAAGTATTACATCAGGGTCCTGCCTAAGTGCCGCCCTTAATGCATCTGCGAATGAATTTGTATCAGAATTTACCTCCCTTTGATTGACAATACTCATATTGTGATGATGTAAATACTCAATGGGATCCTCAAGTGTTATTATATGGCAATTTCTATGTCTGTTTATTAAATCCACCATGGCTGCAAGTGTAGTACTTTTACCACTACCTGTGGGACCTGTCACCAATATTAATCCCCTTGGCAGCATGGATAACCGTCTTATTACAGGTGGCAGTCCAAGCTCTTCCATGCTTGGTATGTCTAAAGGAATAATCCTAAGTGCAATGCTGTAGCTACCCCTCTGTTTAAATATATTTACCCTAAATCTACCCAAGCCCGGTTGTGAATATGACAGGTCTATCTGTCCTACTTTTTCAAGCTCTTCAAGATGTTCTTCACTTGCCAGTTGTTTCATAAGCACCTCAGTATCTGCTGGCTCTAATACTTTTTCTCCAAATTTTTCCAATTTGCCATTTATTCTAAATATGGGCTCTGACCCGACAGTTATATGTATATCTGAGGCACCTCTTTCTATCGCCTCTTCAATGAGCTCTACCATATTCATAGTTTAAACCTCCACAAATATATTCTATATACCATACCCTATCTGCAGTACCTCCTCTGTACTGGTCACACCATCGAGCGCCTTAAGCACAGCATCGTCAAATAATGTAGTCATACCATTTTTTATGGCATAATTTTTTATATCATCTGTGCTGGCACCTTTGTCAATAAGACGTCTTACCCCTTCATCTATTAGCATAACCTCATGTACCGCAGTTCGTCCTTTATATCCCTTATTACATGCCTCACAGCCTACAGGGGCATATAACTGTACGTGTCTGTCTGTATCTATACGTAATGTATTCTTCTCTGCATAACTTGCCTCATAGGGCTTTTTACACCTATCGCATAATTTTTTTACAAGCCTTTGGGATACAATTCCGACAACTGCAGAGGAAACTAGATAGGGTTCTATACCCATATCCACAAGTCGCACAACAGACGAAGCAGTATCATTTGTATGGAGTGTAGACAATACCAGGTGGCCTGTAATAGCTGCCCTGACAGCTATCTGTGCAGTTTCAGCATCCCTTATCTCTCCTATCATTATGACATTTGGATCCTGCCTGAGAATAGAGCGCAATCCTGCTGCAAAGGTCATTCCTGATTTAATATTTACCTGCACTTGATTTATTCCCTTTATCTTATATTCCACAGGATCCTCAATGGTCACAATATTTTTCTCCATACTATTGAGATCGCTTAGTGCAGAATACAGTGTTGTACTCTTTCCGCTACCCGTAGGGCCAGTTACCAAGATTATTCCATAGGGCTGCATCAATAATTTTTCAAATCTCTCTAAGTTTTCTTCTGTGAATCCTAGATTCTCCTTTAAAAGCATACCTGCTTCCCTGTGTAAAATCCTAAATACAACCTTTTCTCCATGTACTGTGGGTAATACCGATATACGCAGGTCAATGGGCTCTCCTTCTATATCCATTTCTACTCTGCCGTCTTGTGGCACCCTTCTCTCTGCAATATCCATTTTGCCCATTATCTTTATACGAGTTATAACAGCTGAAAAAGTACTTTTAGGCAGTGTCATTATCTCTTGTAAGTCTCCGTCAACTCTATATCTCACCCTGACTATGTTGTCAAAAGGCTCTATATGTATGTCACTTGCTCGCATATTCACTGCTTGAACTATAATAGAATTTAAAAGCTTTACAACAGGAGCACTATTTACATCTGTCAAATCTTCCTCAGGGATATCACCTAGATATTCAGGTGTAACGCTCTCCTCAAACTCCTCTAGCATCTCTTTAGTCTTGTCTTCACTATAATATTTATCTATAGCTCTATTAACATCTGCCTCAGTACATATTACTGGCTGCACATTATGCCCTGTAACAAGCCTTATATCATCTACTGCGAATATATCTAAGGGGTTTACCATTCCCACAACTAGTGTTTCGCCCCTTTTATCTACTATGATTGCTCCGAGCCTTCTAGCCATGCTCTCTGGTATTAATTTTACTACCTCTGGATTTATTATGTATTTTCCCAGATCTACATGGGGAATCCCCAATTGAAATTCTAATATTTCAATGAGCTCTTTATCGGAAATAATACCTTTAGCAACTAATATCTCGCCCATTTTTTTATTGCTCTTTTTTTGTTCCTGCAAAACTGCTTTTAACTGTTCCTCTGATAATTTTCCTAGGCTTACAAGCAGCTCTCCAAGCTTAATATTATTTTTATTCATTTTTTCACCACTTAAATGTCCTTTTTGTGATTAAATTTGATATAAATACCAAATATAGATGCAATAACAAACACTAACTACAAAAATATATAAAAATATTACAGCTTTTACATAGAATTAGCTCTTTCTTTTGTTTCTATTGGTACAATCAATACTTCGTATATTTAAGAAAAATAAACAATTATGTGAGAAAGGTATTATGTATATTGTATGTAATAACGTAACTTTAAATAGTACACTTTAAATTAATATCTATATTAAATGGTTCTCAATAAAGTTAGATATGTTTACAATTTTATAGAGCTTCCATTAACTATAACCCCCATTTTTATAAATATAACTCTTTATATGGACAATACTCGTCCAATTATTAAGTTAGATATTATATATTTGTCTAAAACTTTCCAAATTATATGGTTTTTTATTACAATAGCATACATAAATAGCAAATGCAAGAATATTTTGATATATTGAGTTTTTTGCTTTGTA
>DGES01000083.1:12685-27498 GCA_002386065.1 Firmicutes bacterium UBA3920 | reverse complement strand
TGCGTATATCGCAATTAGCTCATTATGAAATCTAATATATTAAGTATAAAAGGTGATTTTATGGCATCATTTAAAGACAAAAATCAGGATGTATCGTTTTTCTTAGAAGCTAAAACATCGGCTGATATACGTAAGGCAATATTTAAATTGGCTTTGCCAGCAATGCTTGAATTTTTACTTATGATGTTAGTTCAAATGATAGACATGATACAGGTCGGTGCTTTAGGTCCTTGGGCTATTGCTGCTACTGGATTAGCGGCACAGCCAACTATGCTGATTTTTTCAGTATTTAGCGCATTAGTTGTAGGAACCACAACCATTGTTGCAAGGGCTGTTGGAGCAGGCGAGCGTGAATATGCTTGTAGTGTGACGAGGCAATCTTTTGTAATAGTGTTAATTATGGGACTTGTTATAACAGCAATAGGCATTCCTGCTTCTGGAACTATTATACGACTAATGGGAGCAGATGTTGATACGATTGGACCAGGAACAATTTATATGAAAATTATAATGGCAGGAACGGTGTTTACTGTTGGAAATATGGTACTTGCAGCGTCCCTAAGGGGTGCAGGTGATATGGTAACTCCTATGATTTCCAATATTGTGGCAAATGTTGTCAATATATTTTTGAATTGGGTGTTGATTAACGGCAGGCTTGGCTTTCCAAGATTAGAAGTAGCAGGTGCAGCAATAGCTACATCTTTTTCTAGGTTAATAGCTTTTTGTATTACTTTACATGCTGTATATGTTCGGGATAAATATATACATATATCTATCCATGATTCGTATCAGCTTGAGCCTGATATAATGCGAAATGTGTTAAATATTGGTACTCCGGCGGCAATGGAACAGTTAATTATGAGAGGTGGTGCATTGCTATTTGCACGACTGATTGCTGGGTTTGGTACTACAATGTTTGCTGCACACCAGATAGCAATAAACATTGATGCACTTGGAATTGTTCCAGCAATGGCATTTCAAATGGCTACAACTACACTTGTAGGGCAAGGTATAGGCGCACAAAAACCTGAACTTTCAGAAGAGGCTGCACGGCAATCGACAATCATTAGTGCAATAATGATGTCTTTAATTGGTGTTGCCTACTTTTTATTTGGTGAATATGCGATAAGGATCTTTACTAAGGATGTTCAGGTTATTACGTTGGGAAAGAAAGCTTTGAAAATTTTAGCATTTTCACAGCCTTTTGCTGCTATTTATTTTGTTATTGCTGGTGCATTACGAGGTGCAGGAGATACAAAATATGCTATGTATGCTAGTGCAATAGGGGTATGGGTTGCCCGACTAGGTATAGGATATATATTAGCAGACTTATTAGATATGGCGCTTGCTGGTGCTTGGATTGCTGTTACCATAGATATGATAGTTAGAATGGTACTTGTACTTAGAAGATTTTCAGGTGGAGTATTGAGGGAGTCTAATAAGTCCCAATAATCTACCTGAAATATATCTAATTCAGGCAATTTTGTTTGGTAAAAATTATCGAGAATAACTTAGAGATTTTTATATGTCTAGAGAGAAAATTTCAGAGGTCTGTGTCAAATATATTTGACTTCTCTACAATTCAAGGAATAAAAAAACAAAAAGGTATTGACGAAATACATGTAACATTGTATAATATATTCCGTTGGACAACAACGAGGGCCTTTAGCTCAGTTGGTTAGAGCAACCGGCTCATAACCGGTTGGTCCGGGGTTCGAGTCCCTGAAGGCCCACCACTAAACATATACTAACGGGTACCGAAATGGTACCTTTTTTTATTATTCTTTTCAAAGGAAGTGTTTGTATGCTGACTTTAAATAGAATGGATGGAATTTTAAACTGTGTCCCCAAATCTTGTATAGTTGCAGATATTGGAACGGATCATGGCTATATACCAGTAAAGCTGATAGAAAGGAATATAGCTAATTATGTGATAGCTAGTGATATAAGTTCATATTCTATTGAAAAGGCGCAGACATTAATAGAAAGAAAAAATTTAACTGATAGAATATATACCCGCGTGGGCTATGGGCTTTCTATATTGAGGCCTAGAGAGGTGGAAGTGGCTATAATTGCAGGACTAGGAGGAACACTTATAGCAGAGATATTGGAGAAGGATAAAGAAATAGCTAGTACCATAAGTAAATTTGTACTTCAACCCATGCAACAACAGAGAGCTCTTAGGGAATATCTTTTAAATAGTGGCTATACAATAGAAAATGAGATTTTAGTCAGAGAGGATAGAAACAGATACTATGTTATAATGGTAGTGGAGCATGGACAAGAAGATGTGATGGATGATTTAGATTACTATCTTGGAAGGCGTCTTGTGGAAAAAAGAGATCCTTTATTACCAGAGTATATACTATATAATATAAAAAAACGGTGTGATATCCTTGCTAATCTGAAGAAAAGTCGTAATGCCAATATAGTTAGTGACAAACAATTAAAACTTGAAAGGGAGATAGAAAGACTCAAGGAGGTGTATGAACATGTCTGTAAAGGCTAAGGATATAATAGCTATAATGGATGCTATTGCGCCACCGATTTTTGCTGAGGATTGGGATAATATAGGGCTTTTGCTTGGTGAGAGAAATAGAGATGTAGATCGAATATTAGTTACACTAGATTTGACGAGTGATATGGTTAACGAAGCTATTAAAAGGGATATAGACATGATAATATCCCATCATCCAGTTATATTTAAGCCAATAAGGAGTTTGGGGGACACGGTAGTAGATAAAAATATACTTTACCCGCTTATAAAAAATGATATAGTAGTATATTCTGCTCATACAAATCTAGATAAGGCAATAAATGGAGTAGATGATACTCTAGCTGATTTACTAGGTCTTGAAGATGTAAGAGTTTTAGTACCTGATGAAGATGAGAGATATTTTAAGCTAGTAGTGTTTGTTCCTAAGGGATATGAAGAAAATATAATGCAGGTTATTGGGGATATGGGCGCCGGCTGGATAGGGAATTATAGTCATTGCACCTTTCAGTCAAAGGGTATAGGTACATTTAAGCCACTAGAAGGCACGAATCCTTTTATAGGCAGTCAAGGGGTTATAGAGAAGGTAGAAGAAGTTAGGCTTGAGACAATTATACCTGAAATTATTGTAGATGATGTGGTGGCAGCTATGATAAAAGCTCATCCGTATGAAGAGGTAGCATATGATCTATATTATCTTGCAAACTCAGCTAATAAGATAGGATTAGGTAGAGTAGGACATTTAAAAGAAACCATTACATTACAGGAATATACAGATAAGATTAAAGATACATTGAAAGCAAAGAATGTATATGTATTAGGAGATATGAAAAAGAAAGTGAAAAAGGTGGTGACTTGTGCCGGCGCCGGCGGAGATTTTGTACAACAGGCTTTAGATTCCGGCGCAGATGTCTTCATAACGGGAGAAATAAAATATCATGAAATCCTTCTGGCACGTGAACTTGGTTTATCAGTAATTGCTCCAGGGCATTATGAAACAGAAATACCAGCTATGGAGAAATTAATTGATCGTTTACAAACAAAATGTAATGCTTTACAATATAAGGTAGAGGTTTTATCTTCCAGTACACAACATGAAACAGGCGAATTCATATAGTAAATTTAGTTTATTTTTCTTTGTAGATTCAGTATACACCTGTGTCTGTAGTGGAATATATGGTGCGGAAAGGAGGAAGAAAAGTGGAGCAACTAGATCTGCTTTGGGAATACCAGGAGCTAGAAAAATTGATGGATAGGTATAGACAAGAGAGAGATGGTCTATCCATACGAAATGAACTTAGAAAACTTCAAAGATATTTAATGCAACAACAAAACAAATTAGTTAAATTAGATGAAGAGGCTAACAAAAAGAGCAATACACTAAATAAGATATATCATGAATATGATACTATTCTAAATAGCCTTCGAATAGACCAAGAGAAGATAGAAAATGGTAGTATAAAAAACATAAAGCAAGCGGAACAGCTTGAAAAGAATGCCCAGAACCTTAAGGATAAACTATCAAAAAAGGAGGAACAACTTACAGAGTTGATAGAAGAGTTAGAAGAGTTTAGTAAAGTTCTTAAGGACATAGGTATAAATGTTTCAAAGGGTAAAAGGGAATATACGAAAGTTAAGGCCCAATATGATGAGCAGGCAGGAGATATACAAAAGAAATATAATGAGGCGAAAGCAAAACGAGATGCCCTTAAAAAGAAGATAGATAAGGAATTATTATCAAAATATAAGGAACTAAAGGCTAACTACGATGAGCCTATTGCATTAGTTACAGAACAATACTGTTGTAGCGGTTGCAATATGCAAATAGCTTCTTTAGCATTACAGAACCTGAAAGAGGGTACTCATATAATAGAATGTGAGAACTGTGGACGAATATTATATCTAAAAAGGGATAAAGTGCAGGCATCTTAATGCCAATATATCCCAATTGACATTTTAAATATAATATGATAAGATATAATATCCACGTTAATATTAGACGAGTAAGCTGAATGATCGCATCTACCAAATGGTAGATGAGGAAAGTCCGAGCTCCATAGGGCAGGGTGCTGGGTAACTCCCAGTGGAGGCGACTCCAAGGATAGTGCAACAGAAAGATACCGCCTGCATTTTGCAGGTAAGGGTGGAAAGGTGAGGTAAGAGCTCACCAGCATCCAGGCGACTGGATAGGCTATGTAAACCCCACCTGGAGCAAGACCGAATGGTGATATAAAAAAGTGGTTGCCCGCCACATCTAGGTAAAGGTCGCTAGAGCCTACTGGCAACAGTAGTGCGTAGATAGATGATCATTCTCGACAGAACTCGGCTTACAGGTTTACTCGTCACCCCCTAAATAAACACCAGTTTTTAGCTGGTGTTTATTTAGTTTTATACCTGAGATTGCTATTTATATTAAAATTGTATAAAATAGAGATGAAGTTTGTTGACATTTGTCGAGGGAGTGACATAAAATGGACGAGATAAAGATTAAATATATAACTATAGAAGATGCTAAAGAGTTAGGGATAGACAATTGGAACGTATGGGAGTGTGAACCTAGCGTCTTTGAGTGGTATTATGATGAGTCAGAGACTTTTTATGTATTGGAAGGATATGTGGTTGTAACTACAACTACTGATAGGATACATATAGAAAAAAATATGCTTGTTACTTTTCCAAAGGGCTTAAAATGTACTTGGGAAGTGAGAAAACCTATAAAAAAGGCATATACTTTTAATTTTCAGTCTTAAAATATGATACCTCCTATTATGAATGGGAGGTCGATTTTTGTTAAAGAAGTTCATAGACATTGGTTGAAGGAAGAGAAAACCATTGTATTTGCTTTTAGAAATGTAGATATAAGTTTGTTTTATGAGGATTTTATAGATAAATAAAAACGGATTATTTTTTTAATTGCATATTGGTGTATGCAGCTTAAAGGAAGGAGATAGCAGTGGAAAAATTTTTTACCAAGACGAAGAATGTACTTATTATATCTCTTATATGTACATTGTTATGGGGGAGTGCATTTCCCGTTATAAAAATAAGTTATGAAAAACTTAGAATACCTGCAGAGGATATATTTTCTAAGATATACTTTGCTGGATTGAGGTTTTTTATTGCCTCTATCTTTGTATTTTTAGCATCTAAATTTTTGTTAAAAGCTAAATTAGATATAAAAGGTCGTTATATAAAGCCCATTATAATATTGGGTTTGCTCCAGACTACCTTACAGTATTTTTTCTTCTATATAGGGATAGCCAATACTTCAGGGATAAAGAGTGCCATATTTCAGTCAAGTGGAATATTTTTTACGGTAATAGCAGCTCATTTTATATATAAGGATGATAAGCTTAATTCTGGAAAGGTATTAAGCCTTATTTTGGGGTTTGGAGGAATACTCATAACTAATATTGGCAAGGGGTTTGATTTAAACTTTTCCCTACTAGGAGAGGGTTTTTTATTGGCTTCTGCTATTGTAAACTCTATTGCAACCTTCTATGTAAAATCCATATCTCAAGATATAGATCCTATATTACTTACAGGGGGTCAGATGTTGTCAGGTTCTATAATTTTATTGATAGTGGGAAAGATAGGTTTAAAGGGAGGAAGCCTAGCATTTGATGGTATTAGTATTATATTACTTTTATATGCTGCTTTTATATCAGCTACAGCATTTTTACTTTGGTATATGCTTTTAAAGTTTAATAAACCAGGAGAAATAAGTATATATCGATTATTTATACCTGTATTTGGTGCAACACTGTCTACAATATTTTTGGAAGGAGAGGCATTTACAATTAAGCTACTTATAAGTCTTCTATTAGTTATATCTGGGATTGCGGTATTAAACTTAGATACAAGACGCTCTATTCAAAAAGATGATTTATAGAGATATTCTATATAGAAGAAGATTCTTATATGATAGTTGATATATATGGGTTTAAATAGATATATGTAGTAGAAAGTCAAAGCTTTTACTAGATTATATGTCAAAAGTTCTATATTAAATAGAGGGAATTACATATTTATGTAGAATATAATCCATATAGATGGTTTAATATTATTTTTATAAAATGGAGGCTCTATTTAAAATAAAAGGTGATTATTATGTCTGATAATCTAGCTACCTCTTATAACAAATATATTTCCTTAGATACAGAGAGTTTATATCATGAGGAATCTCTGTCTAGAGTAATATATAATATTCAAACCTACTGGGCAGAGGGCATAAAGGGCAAGTTGCCAGGAGATTGTCTGTATACCTATATGTCAAACTTGAAAGATGGAATGCATTTTAGTGATATATGTGCTATTTTGCAGATGTTTTGGTATGACATTACGGAAGAGGATATATATTCTATACTGACAACTGATAAAAGGTTTAAGCAGATAGGATACAATATATGGGGACTTCATGAATGGAAAGCTTATGCAGAGGTACAGACAGACTTTCAAGAAACTTTGAGGGAAGTTAAAACGCGATTTACTGATAGAAATTGGACTATATTTTATATGTATAAGATATCATCTAAGCGATATACATATGAAGAGATAGGTAATATGTATGGACTTACAAGGGAACGGGTAAGGCAAATTACGAATCAAGGCGTAAGAAAGTTTAAACATGTAAGTTATATGCGGAAATTTGACTATTACAGATATTTTTTATTGGAAAAATTAGATAGACAAAAAATCATATTATTAGAACAGTTAAATACAACATATCAAAATATTTTTGGCAACTGTAATCCAACAGAGGTAATAAACACATTAAATACGATCAAAGTTGATTTTATAATAGTAAACGATAAATACATATTAAAAAAAGCACATTTCCAGTCTATTGAGATATTTTTAACTAAGATTAAAAAAAGTATTCCAAAAGGTCAAATTTATGAACATCCCATGTCATATATACTCAAAATTTTAGATATTGATACGGATATAGGAAAAGATATGTTCTTAGGGTTAATTGATAGCAGTAATAAGTTTTTTTATAATCATATAAATGGGATACTCTATATGTCATCTGTCAATATAACCAAGGCGGATATAGCTTATATAGTTTTAAGAGAGATAGGAGAACCTATTCACTATACTTGTATAGGAGAAAAATATGGGGAATTGACAGGTGAGCATCCAAGTAAGCGATTAGTATTATCGTATCTCGATAGACATGATGAGATTGTGAGGGTATTTACTGGTATATATGGACTTAAAGAATGGGGTTGCGAAGAGCATGTAGGTTTGCTTGAACTAGCTACAGAAGTATTGGAGGACGAACACCAAATTATGCATTATATGGATATATATGAAAAAATAAAGGATAGAACCATGGCAAAACCCTCATCTCTTATAAGCTTGATCTCAAATGATGATCGATTTGTAATTCCCTGTAGTGGATACGTAGGATTATCTAAATGGATAGAGGTAAGTGAAAGAGAGATACTTCAAGAAAAATAAATATATGCTAGATAAAATTTATTTACTGATATTCCATTGTATCACATATCTTTACAAGTATTACATAATCCAAAACATGTTATATCAGTATCACATATTTTTAAATCATAGGATTGTTCTATCATACTATTAAGATGCTTTATACAAGAATAGATGTCATTATTGTCAATATCAATTATTTTGTCACATTTAATGCATTTGAAATGGATGTGGGCTCTATTATTCTTATTCATGATTATTTCATAGTAATTGCAGTCATTAATTGTAATTTCCCGTAATATTCCAATATCTGTAAAGAATTTGACATTTCTATAAACTGTTGCAATATCTATATCTTTGTGCTTTAATTTCTCATATAGTTCTTCTACACTTAGGTGAGAGTCAGAAGTATAGAACTCTTTAAATATTTCTAATCGTTGAAGAGATAACTTGTCATGAAAACAGATATATTTCAGTCAAAAAGAGAGGTATTGTCGTGATGTATGATGATTTAATAGCTATAGCCTTTGAATGTGGAGCAATGAATGTAGCGATAATAAATGCGAAAGATATTGTATTTTCAGAGGAAGTTAGGGTACTATGTGAAAAAAACTATTGTGGTAAATATAATACAAATTGGATGTGCCCTCCTGCATTAGGCGAACTAGAAGAATTAGAAAAAAGAGTATTAGAATATAAAAGGGGCTTAGTGATTCAGACAGTATCTAGGTTAGAGGATTCATTTGATGTAGATGGTATGGATAGGGCAAGAATTGAACATTTTGAATTGATGAATAATATACGTAATGCGTTGAAGGAGAAATATGCATATATAGATTTACTTTTGTTGGGCGCCGGCGCATGTCCTATATGTATCAAATGTGCATATATAGATGATGAGCCTTGTAGATTTCCAGATAGGGCAATGCCCTCAATAGAAGGTTATGGTATAGATGTAATGTCTTTGACCCAAGCCTGCAATATTCCATATAACAACGGAGTTGATACAGTATCCTATATAGGTATGATTCTATTTACTACTGAAGAAACACCATAAAGATAGAGAAAATTATGTGTATCAAATCTGTTTTAATATTTAAATAAAGGTGATTGAAAAGTGATTAATATAATAAAACTATGGTATATATAATATAACCGGTAAAAAAGTACTAGTATTTTTAATATCAATAGATTTATAGAATAGTATATAATATGCTATTCAAGGAGGAATTTCATATGGAGATGATAGAAGAGTTGCGGCATGGTGGTGTTATCCTCATATGGAATATGCAAGGGGATATAATATATGCTAATACTCAAAATGAAGATATATATATAGAGATACTTGAAAATATGGGAATTGCAGTAGGCATGAAAGAATTCCATAAGTGTGTTATGGAATGGAATGGATATAATGCATTTATTGATGTCATGGAGATAAAAGGCGATATATATGTTCTAGCTAATATAATCTACAGGGATAGTGGAATGAAGCGTTATAAATATCTAGCCTATACTGATTGTCTGACAAATCTCTATAACAGGAATTTTTGGGAGCATATGAAGTCTGGTGAGATAGAAGTATCAGATTATGAAAGCTACATTATTATACTATTAGATGTGGATAATCTTAAAGATGTAAATGATGAGATAGGGCATAGAGGTGGAGATTTTGCACTGCAGAGAGTGGCTCAAGCGATACGCAGTTCGATTCGTCAAACTGATATTGCCATAAGGTATGGAGGAGATGAATTCCTCATAATTATTTCAGATCCCAAAGATGATATTTCACCTGATGCGATAATAGATAGAATTAGGGCAAAAGTGGCAAAGATAAATATTGATGAGGATATGCATATGAGCATAAGTGCTGGATATGCAAGGGGACGAGGTTGGAAAACTTTAGAGGAGACGGCAAATCTAGCCGATTTTGAGATGTTCAAAGAAAAGAGAGCTAAAAAAGAATTTTTATCCAGCATGGGTAGGGAAGAACTTAACTATATACGGACTCATATTGAATATATGCGAGAAAGTTTGAATAAACAAATAGAAATTTGTCAGGAAGAAAAGATTGATTTAGAATTTTTATTGAAGATGAGTGGTGAATTAGATGAAATGATAAACATATATATTGATATTGTAGAAGGTTCGAATAAGTAGAATAAAAATAACATTAATATTTTTCGGGTTAAGTTAGCCATTAGGCGAGAAGGATGTTATAATAGATAAAAATAGAGAGGTGGGAGTTATATGGCAAAATTTGATGGTTTTTCAAAACTTACAAAGAGTATTGAACAGGGAGCTAAGACAGCTACAAAAATGGCAGGCGATACCATCGAAGTTACTAAGCTTAGAAAGACTATAGCTGATAATGAGGATAAGATAGAAAGGCTATACAAGGAAATAGGTAAGACTATGTATAAAAATTATAAAACATCCAATGAAGAAGAAATAAATCTAACTGAGATTTATGAGAATATTGATAATATATATATTGAAATAGACGAGGCAAAAGAAAAAATATGTGAGATCAAAAATCTGAGAATATGTTCTAATTGTGGAGCTGAACTCACACGTGATATTCAATTTTGTCCAGAATGTGGAACAAAACAAGTAGAATAGACTTTATTTATAAGGTGGAAATGATATGAAGGCATATGATTCAAAAGTTCGTTATGGTTGGGATAATCTTTCTAAATTTTTGGCAGTCATAAGTCTGCCTTTTCTGTTTTCTCGTTCTTCTATTTCTTTAATAATAGGTCTTATACTGCTTGGTTGGTCTATTGTAAGGGTGTTATCTAAAAATCCAAGCAAGCGAAAACGAGAAGAGATAGTATTTGAGAATTGGTCTAGGCATGCCAACTATTGGTTAGATATAGCTGAGGATAAAATTAGCGGTGTAGGCTCAAATATAAAGAAGTGGTATCAAAGGCAAAAATGGAAGGTAGAGGATCGTAAGAGGTTTAAGGTCATAAAATGTCCTAATTGTTCACAGAAACTCAGGATACCGAAAGGCAAAGGTAAATTACTAATTACTTGTAGAAGCTGTGGACACAAATTTAAAAAAAGAACATAGGTCCTTTGTATCTATTTTTTTGATAACTATAAAGCATTTTACTTCCCTGTCCGATATATTTCATAGAACGTGATTGAAGGGGGGAATGTATAGATGCGAATAGACGGTATTACTTCCATTTCTAATACAAAGGCGGTTCAATCATCGCAGTATAGTGATGTTAATAGAATATTTAAGAATAATAGTCAGTCGCTTAATACCCTAGATAATTTAGATAAAAGAGAAGCCAAAAATGAACGTTCACAAATAGATACCCTTATAGGAGCAGTAAAAGATACAAATAAAATGTTAGAGGCTTATAATAGACGTTTTGAAATATCTATACATGAGGGAACTAAAGCGATAATGGTAAAGGTGATAGATGAGAGTACCGACGAGATTATAAGAGAAATCCCGCCTGAAAAGATACTTGACATGGTGGCAGCATTGTGGGAGATGGCAGGGATAATAGTAGATAGGAGAATATAGGAGGTGACGAAATGCCTTACTATTTAAATTCAATAAATACAACGAGATTTAGTGGACTTGCGTCAGGTATAGATACGGAGACTATTATACAAGATTTAATGAAAGCAGAAAATATGAAGGTAGATAAGCTAAAGCAAGAGAAACAGATAGTAGAGTGGCGCAGGGATGCATATCGTGAGGTCACCAATAAACTTAGGACTTTTAAAGATGAATTTTTTGATATTACAAAACCTTCAAATTATATGTTGTCTTCTAACACCTATAAAAATTATAGGGCAACGATTTCAGGGGCTGAAGATGTTTTATCTATAGACACAAATGCTGATGCAGTGCCGGGAATTTATAATGTAAAAGTAAATAGTATTGCCCAAAGTGCTAAAATTTCAAGTGCTAAGCATTTTGAAGGATTGAGTCTAAATACGAAAGTATCTCAATTAAAAGATGCAGAGGGTAACACCTTTGATTTTGGTACTCAGGGCAGTACAGAGATTATAATAAATGGCGAAGCCATAACTGTAACTAGGGATATGACAATTAGTCAGCTTATGAATGAGATCAATAGCAATAAATCTGCTAATGCACGGCTTACATATAGCAGTATAACTGGAAAGTTTGTTTTACAATCAAAAAACACAGGGGAGAATGCTACACTAGATATAAGTGTAATTCAAAGGGATGACAATGGTGATATAGTTGTAGACGATAATGGAAATCCTGTAAGAATAGAGAATGATGATTTTTTAAGTTTTCTTGGAATAACTAGTAATAAGATTGAGACAGGTCAAAACGCAGTAATAGAAGTAAACGTAAATCATGAAAGGGATGAAAATGGAGTTCTTATATATCACAAAATAGAGTCTTCCACTAATACTTTTGTTAAAGACGGTATAATCTTCAATCTCTATGATACGACGATAGATAGCGATATTGCAACTATAAGAATTACAGAGGATATAGATGCAACTGTAGATAAGATAAAAAATTTTGTAGATAAATACAATGAGCTGATAGATGAGCTAAATAACAAGCTTACGGAAAAGAGTTATAGGGACTTTCCTCCTCTTACTGATGATCAGAAATCTGAAATGAGTGAAAAGGATATAGAACTATGGGAAGAGAAGGCCAAGAGTGGACTTTTGAGGAATGATTCAATTATTCAGGGGATAGTATATAGCATGAGAAATGCCCTCATTGATAATGTGGCAGGAGTTGATATAAGGCTTTCAGACATAGGTATTACAACCGGAAAATGGTATGAGCATGGTAAGCTTTACTTAGATGAGGATAAGTTAAGACAGGCCATTTCAGAGGCTCCAGATAAAGTTGCAGAACTTTTCATGAAATCGGATGGAGAACCATATAATCCTGATTTAACTATTCAAGAGAGAAGTGAGCGCTATAGTAATAGCGGTATTGCTCAGAGGATATCTGATATACTAAATGATTATATAAGAACTACTAGAAATCAAGGTAATAAAAAAGGAC
This sequence comes from Firmicutes bacterium UBA3920, assembly GCA_002386065.1. Taxonomy (GTDB): domain Bacteria; phylum Bacillota; class Clostridia; order Caldicoprobacterales; family Xylanivirgaceae; genus UBA3920. The sequence continues at coordinate 14,530 of DGES01000083.1, read as the reverse complement.
TTTTGCTTGAGAAGGCAGGTATAGTAGGAGATGTTACGGAATATCAAAACACTTTAAATAATCAGATAAAAGATTATGAAGAGAGGATAGAGAAGATGAATGAACTTCTCTATAAAAGAGAAGAAAGTTATTGGAAGAAGTTTACTGCTATGGAAAAAGCAATCCAGCAGATGAATGTGCAGAGTATGTGGCTTTCTCAACAGCTCAATATGGGTAACTAAATGATTTAAGGGGGATTAGTTATGGCTATGTTTAATCCGTATCAACAATATGAAAAACAAAGTGTTATGACTGCAAGTCCTGGGGAATTGACATTAATGCTATATAATGGATGTATAAAATTTATAAAGATGGGTATTAAATATATAGAAGAAGGCAATATAGGAGAGGCTAATAATGCTATACAGAAGGCACAGGATATTATAAATGAATTGGCCGTTACATTAGACATGGAATATGAGATAGCTGAGCAAATGTATTTGCTATATGAATATATGGAAAGGCGACTGATAGAAGCAAATATTTCAAAAGATATGGGAATACTACATGAAGTAGAAGAACTTATAGTTGAGCTTAGAGATACGTGGGCAGAGGTTATAAAGCTTAATAGGCAACAGAGGTATGGTGGCTATGAGTGATCAACATGATAAGAGTACATTGAATGCTCTTCTTTCTATTGCGTGTAAAAAAAAAGAAAAGGTTAATCAAATTCAAAGACTTACACAGACGCAAAGAAAGTTCATAAGTAATGAGGATATAGATGGATTACTTGAGACTATCGATAAAAAAGATATCTGCATAAAGGAGATGGATGAGCTAGATAGAGAATTTTTTCCCATATATAGAGAAATTCAAAAAAAATATCAATCTAAAGAATTAAATGGCGAATGTATGGATTTATATGAAGAACTTAGAGAAAAACTTAAGAGTATACGCTCTGCTTTAAATAAGGTCTATGAGGAAGATAGATATAATATGGATTCTATAAAAGATATGCAAGATAAGTATGCAGGAGGTATAAAGAGGATACAACAAGGTACTAAGAGACAAAAGGCCTATAACCAGGTATCTCCAATAGATGGTGGTATATTTATAGACAAAAAACAATAAAGTAGTGTAATTTATATTGCTTTTTATTTCAAAAAGTAATATAATAATATAAGAATGTTCTAGACTTAGGAATCTTTGGTAATAGTTTGTATCTATATTGACAATAATTTCAGATATTGTTGGACAGTAAAATTTAGTGTGAGGACCTATAAATACAATAGGGAACATACACTGTAGGTCCGACCTATGGCTGTAACATGCAGACGGAAGAGTTTGGTGGCAAGGATATTTGCCCCTCAAGTCTTCAGATATTTGTGTTGCACAGAGCTATAGTATAACGGGGTGTGCAGTTGGTATTGCGCCGGCGCAAAACTCCAGTCGGTTTATTAAAATGTATGGATGTAATGATTATTGCACCCTAAGGAAGAACAAAAATCAAAAAAGCGAGGGGATTATATCCATGTACCAAGATAAAACTTTAATTTGTAAAGATTGTGGAGCTGAGTTTGTATTTTCTGCAGGAGAACAAGATTTTTATGCAGAAAAAGGTTTTCAAAATGAACCTGCAAGATGCAAATCATGTAGAGATGCTAGAAAGTCTAATAGACATGGCGGTGGCCATAGGGAGATGCATGATGCAATATGTGCAGATTGCGGTGCAGAGACAAAAGTTCCATTTGTACCACGTAATGACAGACCTATATATTGTAGTGATTGCTTGAAAAACCATAGATAATAATATAGTCTGTAGACCCTGGACGAATTAATCCAGGGTTTTTTACATTTTAATAACTG
>DGES01000083.1:8108-12441 GCA_002386065.1 Firmicutes bacterium UBA3920 | reverse complement strand
AAGGATAAATATACATTGATTTATTGTAATTATTCGTATATAATAATTGTCGTGCGATAAATAATATAAAGTGTTTTTAAATAGGAGGCTAACAGGATGAAGAATTGTAAAAAGTTATTATTGCTATGCCTTATATTTACTATGACTATAACTTTTGTATCGTGTGGCAATATAGATACTATGGCTCGGATAGAAAAAAAAGGACAAGTAATATGGGGCACCAATGCTGAATTTCCTCCTTTTGAGATGAGGGATGGAGAAGAAGTCATTGGAATAGATGCAGAGATTGCTGAGCGAATTGCTGAAAGATTAGGTGTGGAACTTGTAGTAGAGGATATGAAATTTGATCCTCTTCCAGCTGCTCTTAAGTCAGGTAAGATAGATTTTATTGCAGCGGGTTATAGTAAAGATCCGGATAGAGAAAAGGATATGATATTCAGTAAAGAATATTTTAAAGCAGTACAAGCCATAATAGTGGAGGAATCGAACGATGAGATAAAAGGTGTAGATGACCTTGAGGGAAAGAAGATAGGAGTACAGACTGGAACTACAGGAGACATTCTAGCGACAAAAAAAATAGAAGATGCTGATGTTCAAAGATATAATAATGGATTAGAGGCTGTGCTTGACCTTAAAAACGGCAACCTAGATGCAGTGATAATAGATATATTACCTGCCCAGATGTTGGTGGCTGAAAATGACGGAGTTAAGATATTAGATGAGCGAGCCGGAGACGAAGAAAGCTATGTGATAGCCGTTAGAAAAGACGATGAGGAACTCATAGAAATAATAAATGAAGTGTTAGATGAAATGATGCAAAACGGTGAGATAGATGAACTTGTAAACAAATATTCTGTTGGTGAGTGATTTCTATTGGGCTAGCATATGGTATTTACCTAGATGCTAGCTTAATTTATGTGGTGAGAGATAATTTGTCAATATGATCGGGAGAGGATTAGATGAGTTTTTTAGTAGATATATATAAGACATTATCTGATGCAATATATATTAATTTAATAAAAGAAGATAGATATCTCTTATTTATAAAGGGTTTGGGAGTATCGTTAAAGCTTACAGTATATGCTGCAATGCTTGGTGTAATAATTGGATTACTTGTTGCTTTTGCTAGGATGACTAAGAATAAAGTACTGAATAAGGTAGCTTCATTGTATATTAATTTAATAAGGGGAACTCCCGCCGTTGTTCAGTTGGTGATCATATATTATGCAATTTTAGGCAGTAGTTCTCTTCCTAAGATTGTGATTGCATCTGTTGCATTTGGTATAAATAGTGGTGCATACGTGGCAGAGCTTATTAGAGCAGGTATTCAAGCGGTGGACAAGGGACAAATGGAGGCTGCCCGTTCACTTGGTTTTTCTTATGGACAATCTATGAGATATATAATAATTCCCCAAGCGGTAAAAAATATATTACCTGCTTTGGTTAGTGAGTTTATAGTTTTACTTAAGGAGACAGCAATTGCTGGATATATTGCCCTAGATGATCTAACCAGAATGGGGGATATAGTGAGGAGTAGAACCTTTGATGCGTATACACCGTTTATCATAGTAGCACTTATATATCTATATGTTACATCTATACTCACCTATTTCTTGGGCAAGTTAGAGAGGAGGATGAGTATAAGTGATTAAGGTTGTCAATTTGCATAAAAGTTTTGGAGAGCTGGAAGTTTTGAAAGGAATTAATACCGAGATAAAAAAGGGAGAAGTAGTATGCATAATAGGTGCAAGCGGTTCAGGGAAAAGCACATTTTTGAGATGTTTAAATTTATTAGAAGAGCCTACAGAAGGAGATATATACATCGACGGCTTGTCTATTAAAGAACTAGGAAAGGATATAAACAGACTTCGGCAAAGGCTCGGAATGGTATTTCAACAGTTTAATCTATTTCCCCATATGACGGTTATGGATAATGTAACATTGGCCCCTATAAAACTTAAGAAGCAGGAACCTAAGGTGGCACAGGAGAAAGCAATTTCCCTTTTGAGGAAGGTAGGTCTTCCTGATAAAGATCATGTATATCCAAATCAACTGTCAGGAGGTCAGAAACAGAGGGTGGCAATAGCACGGGCACTTGCAATGGATCCCGATATAATGCTATTTGATGAGCCCACATCTGCCCTTGATCCAGAGATGGTGGGAGAAGTGCTACAAGTTATGCAGCAGCTTGCTATGGAAGGAATGACCATGATTGTGGTTACTCATGAGATGGGTTTTGCTAGGGAGGTAGCCGATAGAATACTATTTATGGATGATGGTATAATAGCAGAAGAAGAAACACCTGAAGAAATATTTAATAATGCAAAAGAAGAAAGGACTAGAGCTTTTTTAAGTCGAGTGTTGTGAGGAGGGGTTTTTTTGAAGGCAACTAAGATTGTATATGGACTTATTACCATTCTTGTTTTAATACCTATACTTGTAAAGCGTATAAAGGGAATAAAAGATGCTGCGAAATCCAATGATAGGGTTCTTGTCAATAAGCAGTTTATATATCTCATAATAGGTTGTAGTATTGTGCTGTCTTTGACTATTAGTTTATATAGCTTTACAATAAAACATCAAGCTCCTCTCGTTGCAGAACAGATAAATGATATATTTATGTCTTGTGCAAAAGAAGGATTAAGCCAAGCTGATTTTGAGAATGTATTATACGATAAAAAATTGGCATCCTCTTTAGAGACTGTAAAATATGATTCTATATTGGAGTCAATAGATCCCCAAACTTCGTATGATGTTTATTTGAGTGAAAGAGTCTATAAAATTGGAGATAAATATGCACTGTATTGTAAATATATAAGAGATGATGAGATAATATATTTAGAAATAGGCCTTAAACAATCTGATAATAAATGGGAATTAGCCACATTTGAGACTATTTCCGAGGAACAATTAGCTAAGATAGATTCTAAGATGGAGTTTTTTAAAATAAACTAGTTTTACCGGGAGTGCAAAGGGGTATAAATATATTAAGATAAGTATATCCTCGATGATATAATACTTTTTATAAGGGGGCTCGATATATTTAGAATAGTTTTATTTAAAACTAAATAAGTGAAAGGAGCTGACCGCAATGCGTATAACAATAAGCGGTAAAAATGTAGAAATTACTGATGCTTTGAGGCAACAAATTATTAAGAAGGTAAGTAAGCTAGAGAGGTACTTTGATGAAAATACTGAAGTACAAATAACATTATCCGTGGAAAAGAATCGACATATAATGGAAGTAACCATTCCTTTTAATGGAGTAGTACTTAGAGCAGAAGAGTATACAGATGATATGTATAAGACATTAGATAGTGTTTTAGATAAACTAGAAAAGCAAATCCACAAGTACAGGACAAAGCTTGATAAGCGGATGAAATCGGGAGCTTTTAAATATGATAAACCATTATTTAGTGATAAATTCGAAGAGGAGAGTGAAACACCTCCCAAAGTTGTTAAGACTAAACGTTTTGCAGTCAAGCCTATGGGAGTTGAAGAAGCTATACTACAGATGGAATTACTAGGGCACAACTTTTTTGTATTTACTAATGCCGATTCAGATGAAGTCAATGTAGTATATAAACGAAAAGATGGGAACTATGGACTCATAGAGCCAGAATATCTTTAGAATATATTAGGAGGAAGGGTTTGTCTTTTCTCCTAATTATATTTATTGTTAAAATTTAGTTTGGTTAAATTATATTAAAACTATTAAAAATTAACATTAAGAATATCGTTTTATGAGTTTAAATTATATCATTGATAACAGTAATAATTTATTTGTGATATGAATAGTGAGTATCCTCCCACAAAAAATTTATTTTGTGGGAGGATATAAAACTCTATGCTATTCTATGTGAAATATCTAGAATGGCATTTTTGTTTGTTATAAGTAAAAATAGTGTAATAGTATTTATTATTGTTTATAAACACATGCAATTTCTTAATTTTCTTATACACACATATGTTTAACTTCTGTATACAACCCATGGGAACGATTGTTTTATTTTTCTTGAATATTAGCCTATTAGGTGTTATCATTAAATAATGATTAGGAGATAAGATTTAGGGGTGTGTTGAATGTTTGAATTACTAAAAAAAGTATTTGGTGATAGTAATGAGAAGGAGATAGACCGTCTTATGAAGACGGTAGACGAGATAGAAGCGTTAGAACCAGTTATGCAGAAACTGAGTGATGATGAGCTTAGGGCTAAGACTGCTGAGTTTAAAGGTAGGCTTTCTAAGGGTGAGACATTAGAGGAACTCTTAGTAGAGGCTTTTGCAGTAGTAAGGGAGGCATCAGTTAGGGTGCTAGGTATGCGTCATTTTA
>DGES01000083.1:0-7851 GCA_002386065.1 Firmicutes bacterium UBA3920 | reverse complement strand
CCTGCCTATTTGAATGCTCTAACAGGAAAAGGTGTTCACATAGTAACCGTAAATGACTATCTAGCACGCCGTGACAGTGAATGGATGGGGAAGATATATAAATTTTTAGGTTTATCAGTAGGACTTATAGTAAGTGGTATGAAGAATGCTGATAGACGAAAAAATTATGCAGCTGATATAGTATATGGTACAAATAACGAGTTTGGTTTTGATTATCTTAGGGATAATATGGTAATATATAAAGAGGATATGGTACAGAGAGAACTGAATTTTGCTATAATAGATGAAGTGGACTCTATTCTTATAGATGAGGCGCGCACCCCTCTTATAATCTCTGGTGCGGGGGATAAATCAACTGATATGTATTTTCGTGTAGATCGCTTTATAAGAACATTAAAGCCTTCAGTGGACTATGAGATGGATGAAAAGGCAAATACAGTCAATCTAACTGAGAAAGGTATTGAAAAGGCGGAAGAATACTTTAATATAGATAATTTGGCGGATCCTAATAATGCCCAGCTATCCCACCATATATATCAAGGACTTAAGGCACATGCTCTCATGAAACGGGATAGAGATTATGTAGTAAAAGATGATCAGGTACTTATAGTAGATGAATTTACTGGTAGGATTATGTTAGGTCGGAGGTATAGTGATGGACTTCATCAAGCTATAGAGGCCAAAGAAGGAGTAAAAGTAAAGCGGGAAAGCAAGACTCTAGCAACTATAACGTTTCAAAACTTTTTTAGAATGTATGATAAGTTATCAGGCATGACAGGTACAGCGAAGACAGAAGAAGATGAGTTTAAGACCATATATGGTTTAGATGTTGTTGTCATACCTACCAATAAGCCAATGATAAGAAAGGATTATAATGATGCTGTATACATGACTTTAGAAGCAAAATATAATGCAATAGTGGAAGAGATAGCTAGATGTTATGAAGTTGGGCAACCTGTATTGGTAGGTACAGTTTCTATAGAAAAGTCAGAGTTATTGAGTGCCATGCTAAAGAGGCGGGGTATCCCCCATGAAGTATTGAATGCTAAATATCATGAAAAGGAAGCTGAGATTGTAGCTCAAGCTGGTAGATATAAAGCTGTTACTATAGCTACCAATATGGCTGGACGTGGGACAGATATCATATTAGGTGGGAATCCAGAGTTTTTGGCTAAGCAGGAGATGAAAAAACAAGGCTACTCTGACAGTATACTATCGAAGGTAAGTAGTTTTGAAGAGACAGATGATGAAGAAGTATTGGAAGCACGAGCAATCTATAATAAATTGTTTGAAAAATATAAGGTGGAATGTGAAGAAAATCGTCAAAAGGTCTTAGAGGTAGGAGGACTACACATAATAGGTACTGAGCGTCATGAGAGTAGACGTATAGATAATCAATTGAGGGGTAGAGCTGGTAGACAGGGTGATCCAGGTTCGTCTAGGTTCTATATATCTCTAGAAGATGATCTTATGCGGCTATTTGGCTCTGATAAGATAAGGGATATGGTGGAGCGATTGGGGCTTGAATATGATGAGGCAATAGAGTATGGTATGTTATCAAGACAAATCGAACAAGCACAAAAGCGAGTAGAAGGTTCGAACTTTGATATAAGGCGTCATGTACTTCAATATGACGATGTAATGAATATACAGAGGGAGACCATATACTCTCAGCGTAGGCGTGTTCTTGAGGGCGAAAATATCAAAGATTCAATATTAGGTATGTTAGATATGTTTGTTGAGGATACAATAGAACTATTTACAGAAGGCCTTGATGAGCCAGAGGATTGGAATATAAAAGGACTACTTAAGTATTTTGAAAATGTTTTTTTACCTAAAGGTGCAATTCTCATATCAGAAGATGAAATATATGATCTTACAAGAGAATCTTTAAAAGACAAGATATTAAAGGTAGCACACAAATTATATGATGCAAAAGAAGAAGAAGTAGGCTCTGATATAATGCGAGAAGCTGAACGGGTGATCCTACTTCGTACTGTAGATCAAAAATGGATGGATCATATAGATGCTATGGATCAACTCCGTCAGGGCATTGGTCTTAGGGCATATGGTCAGCGCGATCCAGTCATTGAATATAAACTAGAAGGTTATGAGATGTTTCAGGAAATGGTAAGAAATATACAAGAAGATACTTTAAGGGGTCTATTTAGTATGAAAATTGATACAGAGGTACCTAAACGTGAACAAGTTGCTGAACCTGTTCGTGCTATACATGGAGAAGATAAGAAAGCTAACAATAAGCCAATTGTCAAGGGTCCTAAAATAGGTCGCAATGATCCTTGTCCATGTGGTAGTGGATTGAAATATAAAAAATGTTGTGGAAGAGATGCATAAAACGATAATATATAGGCCCATTTTTATCATGAAAGAATTTGCGATAATATTATAAAATAGATTGTATATTAGGATTAGAGAGGTGTGATATGGATGGTTGGATTAGAAATTTCAAATGGAAGACTAAAGGAATTGAAGGAATCGTTCGATGAAATAGGTGAGTCCCTTTGACATCCCTGGATGTGAAAGGCGCATAAGAGAATTAGAAAAAGAGATGAATGATCCTGCTTTTTGGAATGATGTTGAAAAATCTAAGAAGGTGAGTAAAGAACTCAAACATTTAAAGGATAGGATTCAAAGATATAATAAGTTGGTATCTATAATAGAGGATGTTGAAGTTCTCATTGAGCTGGCTACCGAGGAGGAAGACATGTCCCTTGTACCTGATATAGAAAAGGAGATAAATATCCTTGAAAAGGAGATAAAGCATCTTCGACTTGAGACTTTGCTTAAAGGAAAATATGATAAAAATAATGCTATAATATCATTACACGCAGGAGCAGGAGGAACAGAAGCCATGGATTGGACTTCTATGCTTTATCGCATGTATACTAGATGGTGTGAATCTAAGGGGTATAAGGTGGATGTTTTGGATATGCTTCCTGGAGAGGAGGCAGGTATTAAGAGTGTCACATTTCAGGCTACAGGCATGAATGCCTATGGATATTTGAAAGCAGAAAAGGGAGTTCATAGATTGGTACGCATATCCCCTTTTGACTCTTCAGGGCGAAGACATACTTCATTTGCATCGGTGGATGTAATGCCCGAACTTGAAGATGATTTAGAAATAGAAATAAAACCAGATGAAATAAAAGTAGATACATTTAGAGCAGGTGGTGCAGGCGGTCAGCATGTAAATATGACTGATTCAGCAGTTAGAATAACGCATATCCCTACAGGGATAGTAGTTCAATGCCAAAATGAGCGTTCTCAAATACAAAACAGGGAAACCGCTATGAAAGTATTGAAAGCAAGATTGCTTGAGCTCAAAGAGAGGGAGGCAGAGGAAAAACTACGTGAAATGAAAGGCGAAATGAAACGAATAGAATGGGGAAGCCAGATAAGGTCATATATATTTCATCCCTATAGCATGGTAAAAGATCATCGCACAGGTATTGAAGTGGGTAATATAGACGCTGTTATGGATGGTGAACTTGATGACTTTATCAATGGATACCTACAAATGATGGTGTAGAATAAACTTGATCCAAGTTTAAATATAAAAAGAGGAGAGGAGAGATATATATGGATACCCAGTTTGTCATATTTAGAATTGGTGATGACATATATGGAGCCGATATATATAATATCTATGAGATAATATTTCCTAAGGAGCCTACGAGGATACCAAATAACCCAGATTTTATTGAAGGCGTCATTGAGTATAGGGGAATAATGGTGCCTGTGTTAGATCTTAAGAAACGTTTTAATCTTGGAGAGAGTACGTTTAATGGGCAAAGTAGATTAGTTGTGGCAGAGGTAGGCGAAGATTTAGTTGCTTTTTCAGTAGATGAAGTCATGGAAATACTTAAAGTACAGTCAGAGGAAATAAAGGATGCGCCGGAGATGACTAAAATAGACAAGGAGTATATAGAGGGTATTGTCAAACAAGATGAAAGACTCATAGTACTTCTAGATCTATCTAAAGTGCTTACTGTAGATGAGATGGATATATTAAGAAATATGGAAATAAACGAAGAAGATATAAGCTAAGTAATGTAACACAGAGAATAGGTGAAATATCTTATTTTAGCTTATATGGAAGTTCCACAACAAAGGTCACTTAAAGCTTGAGTTTCCGCAAAAAATAAAAAATACTTATATGAAGCCTATAAATCATATTGACTTGTAGTATTTTATTTGCTGTTTACATATTGAACGCTAAAAGTATTGATTTATCTATGATTCAGAAAAAATGCGGAAACTCAAACACTTAAAAATCTTGACAGTGTTTTAATTGTATGATATAGTGTATACTGCAAATGAAGAGATGAAAGTACCCTATTTGTTGCAAAGGCATACAGATAGGGTTGTTTTATCGAAGTAGGTGTAGATATGGCTGAGGATGTAAAAGTAATTGCTAGAAATAAAAAGGCAAGGCATGACTACTTTATAGAAGAGGTATATGAAGCAGGTATTGTACTCAAAGGGACGGAAGTAAAATCCATAAGACAAGGGAAAGTTAACTTAAAGGATTCTTACGCTGCAGTACAAAATGGAGAAGTATATGTATATAATATGCATATAAGTCCTTATGAGAAGGGTAATATATACAATGTAGATCCTACGCGTCCTAGAAAACTTTTGTTAAATAGAAGGGAAATAAATAAACTTATTGGTTATACCCAACAAAAAGGTTTAACCCTTGTACCTCTCAAGCTCTACTTTAAAAAGGGGTTAGTAAAGATGGAGCTTGCTGTGGCACGGGGTAAGAAGCTGCATGATAAGCGGGCAGATATAGCTAAGCGTCATGCAGAACGCGAAATTGAAAGATCATTTCGTGAGATGCAAAAGATGTAAATATGGGGGCGTATTTGGGATTCGACGAGGATATTTGAGGCGAGAGAAGCGAGCTGCGGATCTGGGGCCGCATTAACAACCTAGAACTTAAAATTAAACGCAGATAACGAAAGTTACGCTTTAGCTGCTGCTTAATAAAGCCAGCTACGTCCACCCCAAAGTACCCACTCTTTAGGGATTGGATGTCAAACTAGTGGGGAACGAACCTGCCTAAGCTTTGCGGCAGGCCGGAATCTATGAAGCTAGCGTAGCATGGATCCTGTTGCTGGGAGCCATGTGAGGCGAATCAAAAAAACAGCAACTGCGCTCGGAGATGCTCTTGCCGAGATATCTTCGGACAGGGGTTCGACTCCCCTCGCCTCCACCATACATAAACTAAATATTGATACAATACAAACTCCTTGATTTCAAGGGGTTTTCTTATTTTGGAAGTAAGTTTAAGATAAGTTTTTTATACCTAGTAATTATTTGCATTTATAATTGGTTTATCAACGAAAAAGGATTCGGCAATAAAAATATTTTAGAAGAAAGAGGTTATAGAAGTTGATGATAATCCATTTACATTTTCACACAATTTATGGTAGACTATAAATAGTGAGTAAAAAATATGGAGGCTTATATATGACTAAGGATGTATATGATATTATATGTAGAAAATTTAAAGAATTAGAGAATAATTTAATTTTTCTAAAGCAAGTTTCTTTTGATGTTAATAAAGACAATCTGAAAGAAGATATGATTAGATATTGGGGAATTGAGAGAGGTATACAAATATGTATTGAATGTGTTATTGATATTGGTAATATTTTGATCTCTGTTACGGACAATGATAAGCCATCTACCTATAAAGAAACAATGATTACTTTATCACAAATAGGTGTTATCCCTGAAAAATTTTCAAAAAAACTATCCAAAATGGTAGGTTTTAGAAATATACTTGTACATGACTATACGAAGATTGATGAAGATATGATTATATATATATTAAAGAATGAATTAGATGATTTTATTAAATATATGGATTATGTAGATAAATGGTTAAAAGAAAACTATAAATAATAAGGATGAGTTACGAATGCAAAGAGATATCAATGAAATAGAAAAAGTTTTAAACAAGCATATTGATAAATTAGTTAGCGATTATGAAATAAAACTTATCTATATATTTGGCTCTTATGCTAAAGGAGAAAATAGAGCTGATAGTGATTTGGATATAGCTATGTATTTTGATAGTGAAGTAGATGGGTTTATTAAATTAGATATATTAGATGAACTAGTTGGAATATTTAATCGAGAAGACATAGATTTAGTTATTTTAAATAACGTAGATGAAGTATTGAAATTTCAAGTTATAAAATATGGGAAAGTAGTATATATGGAAGATTTAGTAACTAAAGTCACATTTGAATCAAGGGTAATGAGGGAATATATGGATATGGAGTATTTCAGAGAAGTTAGAAATAAATATAGTCATAAGAGATTTTTAGAAGTTATGAATGATTCTAAAGATTACTTTAAAAAGTAAATATTAATCGTTGCCACAGGAACATTTAGCTACTTTTTCATAGCAAACCACTGCACACTCTAGTGCTAAATTATGCACACGGGTGTGCAGTTTTTTGTATGTTCCCTAGTTGTTTTAAACAAGTAACCTTTCTGTGTAGAGTGCTTGAAGGCTGAAAGAGTTGCCCCAGCAACAGTTGTGGACCATATAGAACCCCATAAAGGTGATGAAGAATTGTTCTATGATATTAATAATTTACAATCTTTGTGTAAGTCCTGCCATGATAGAAAGACTGCTAAGGAAGATGGAGTGGTTCTACTTTAATTGCCTGCGAGTAGACAGGAAGAATTTGCTATGCTGTGGAGTTAGATGAAAAATATGCAGATGTTATTGTGAAAAGTTATATTGAGTATGTTGGCACTGATGAAGAAGTTTTCCTAATAAGAGACGGAGAGAAAATACCATATAAAGACGTTTAAAAAAATTCATGATAATATTCTTGTATTTGAAGTAATATTATGGTAAGATGCACTTAAAAGCCTGCACTTAAAAACCAGTGCAGGCCAAGAGGTGTAAAAATGATTAAAATTGATAAAATGAAAAATGAATTTAAAAAGCATGGAGGAGTTCTTAAGACGTCAGAGCTTAAAGAGTTAGGATTTTCTAGTCGACAAATAAATAAGTTGCTGGAAGAAGGTATGATTTCTAGAATAAAATATGGTTTTTATGAACTAACAGATTATATTCCAAAAGAAGAAGTTATTATAGCAAGATTGTTTCCTAAAGCAGTAATTTTTCTAGAAAGTGCAATGATGCATTATAGATATACAGATAGAATACCTCTAGCTTGGCAAATAGCAGTGGATAGATATAGTAAAACTACTCAATATGACATTGATTATCCTTTAATAGAGCCTTATTATCTAAAATCTAAATTTATAGATATTGGCATTGATACAATACAGGTAGATGGTGTAGAAGTTAGAATATATGATAGGGACAGGACTATATGTGATGTTCTTCGCTATGAGAATAAGTTGGAGATAGAAGTATTTACTAATGCCATAAAACGTTATATAAAAGATCCAAAGAAAAATGTGAGGAACTTGTTTGAATATGCTAAAGTTTTTAACATTAAGAATAAGGTACAGACATATATAGGAGTGTGGTTGTAATGGGAAATATTGAAGCATCAGTTTTAGCAAGGCTAAAAAACAAATCTAAAGAACAAGGCATCCCATTGCAACAACTACTAAATTTATTTTGTCAAGAAGAATTTATTCGAGAGTTTTTTGCTTTGTACCTTTTTTACAATTCCTTTGCAAAAATTCTCTTTAGCAAACTTACTTATTTCGAGATAAAAACAATAAAAAAATAATTTTAGCCATTCTTTTTCCTGATATTTACATTAGATAGCTAAAAAAGGGCATACTTACCACACATAAGATTTAAACATATTTTTAAATATTTTA
>DGES01000010.1:13726-14912 GCA_002386065.1 Firmicutes bacterium UBA3920 | reverse complement strand
CTATAAAGAAAAGCTAGTTATAAGCTTATAAAAGAGCATATAAAAAAGAGGCGGTTTTGATATGATACTTCCAGAGTAGACAGTCTAATAAAGTAAAATTAGATTATATGTCTACTTGACAAGGGTCAGTTCAGTTTACGCCTCTTTTTTATTATTTGTGTGTAGAAAACAGTTGATTTCCATATTTCATTAAAAACCAGGATATGAGTAGTGTTATTGCCATATCCACACTTAAAAAACCACCATTATATAATATTGAATATACAAGGGGATTCATTCCTTCAGGAAAACTACTTCTAAAAAATATCATTCCTGAAATCACATGGGATATAAATCGACAAAATGTGCCCAAAAATATACCTAAAAACACATTTTTGAAGTTTTTAGATTTCTTTGAAAATAATCCTGCGAGACCCAAACAGCCATAGGCTATGGGGTAATCTAACATTATAGCTATGGGGTGGGTTGACCATTTAGGACCTAACATATATTGAAGAATTCCATATAATGCACCTACTACTACTCCTTTACCTGTTCCCCAACGCAGAGCAAATATGAATATTGGCACCATTGATCCGAGAGTAACAGAACCACCATAGGGCATCTGAAATAATTTTACATAACTAAGTGCCTGTGCCATGGCAATCATTATACCGCCTTCTACTAACATACGAGTGTTTGACATACTTGTTTTTTGGTTTTGCATTGAATTATTTCCTCCTCAATATGGGGACACAAAAAAAGGCCATATACCAGCATGAAAGGTATATGGCCTTGCAATCAAAGCTTTTAAATCCCTCCGCTGGTATTATCCAGATCAGGTTTAAGGGTCGGAGTACAAAAAACTCCCTCTCAGCCAAATTGATTTAGCTCCCCATTTATTATAATTAGTCAAGCTAAAACTAGAAATCTAAGTTTATAGACCTGACTATTGTCGTGGATAAACTAATTATCCTTATTAAATTATCAAGACATAATATAGCATTTATATAGCTCTTTGTCAAATTTCATGTTCTGAATATGACTTCTTCTTTACTAAACATATAACGTGCAAAGGATATGGATAGAATTATATATATTATCATCCATACAAACACAACTAGAAGATGATTAGTATTAAATATACCCAATGTAAGTTCTTTTATAATAACTACAACATTTATAATAGGTATATGCAAAAATGCAC
>DGES01000010.1:8910-13512 GCA_002386065.1 Firmicutes bacterium UBA3920 | reverse complement strand
AATGCACCAAATACCATAGTCAAAAGTATTGTAATAAGTGCAATGATTACAAAAGCTGCAGGTTCCAAAGCTAAGGTGGCTTCATTTACTTCATAGCCAAAGGCCTCAGGTGACATTTGCATGGAAACTGCTAATCCTCCTATAAAGGCAATGGAGGTCATTACTCCCATAGTGGTTATCGCTAGGAATTTACCCCAAAGAAGAGACATTCTACTGGCCTGTGTGGTGAGTAAAGGTTCTAAGGTTCCCCTCTCTTTTTCTCCGGCACCTAGGTCTACTGCTGATGCTATGGGACCTGAGGCGGCGAATATTACTAGCATCATGGGTAGCATAAGGGAGAGCATGAGCTTACCAAACCCCGTATCATCCCTATCAGGGGATTTGGTAATTGTGTTTATGGGTGTTAATATAGTGGCGTCCATATCTCTAGCTTCAAGTCGATGGGCTACTATGCCTTTAGAATATTCATCTAACAATTCCTTTATAAATGATAGGGCCATACTAGATTTCTGGCTAGTGTTGTCATATGTAATTGTTATATTGGTCTCTTCTTCATTGGCAATTTTCTCCTGAAAACCTTGGGGTATCTCTATACCCAAAAGTATTTTTCCTGATTTCACATCATCTGCTATATTATCAGAATCCTTTATATCTATATTGGATCTAGATTTTAAAATATTTCCTATTTCGCTATTATCATCATCTATAAGTGCAATTTTGACTCCACCTTCTTCCTCTATAAAATCTGTGGTATCTTTGATTCCCTTACCCATAAATCCGAATATAAGTGGATATATAAGAAAGGGTATGAGGATAGCTGCCACGAGAGTCTTTTTATCCCTAAATATATCAATCAGTTCTTTTTTATAGACGATGGAAATTATATTCATTACTTATCACCTACCAATCTAATAAAGATATCTTCCATATTATCACTTTGGTATTTCTCTTTAAAATATTCAATAGTACCTGAATCTATTATAGAGCCTTTATGTATTATGATGATTCTATCAGATAGTTTTTCTACTTCTTGCATACTATGGCTTGAAAATATAATTGCCTTATTTTGTTGTCTGCATTCTAGTATAAAGTCATGTACTATCTTGGCTGCTGTTACATCTAGGCCTGCAGTCGGTTCATCAAACAACATAACAGAAGGTCTATGAACTATTGAACGAGCAATAGCTACCCTTTGTTTCATGCCCCTTGAAAACTTACCTACTTTTCTATCTATATAGTCTTCCATCTGGAATTTGGATATTAGCTCTCTTATACTGGCTTTCATATCGTCTATATCCATAGCGTTTAAT
The DNA here is from genome assembly GCA_002386065.1 of Firmicutes bacterium UBA3920. Classification (GTDB taxonomy): domain Bacteria; phylum Bacillota; class Clostridia; order Caldicoprobacterales; family Xylanivirgaceae; genus UBA3920. Next base: position 12,202 of record DGES01000010.1, on the reverse strand, counting down.
CGAGCAAAATATTCTATATTCTCCCTTGCCGTGAGTCTGTCATACAGCCCTACTTCTCCACCGAATAGTATACCTATTTCCCTTCGAACTTCTCGGGGGTTTTCTATAATGCTGTGACCATTTATGAGGGCTGTCCCTGAAGTGGGCCTGAGCATTGTGGCCAGCATTCTGAGGGTGGTAGTCTTTCCCGCTCCGTTTTCACCTAATAATCCCACTATCTCTCCTTTTTTGACGGTGAAACTTGCATCTTTGACTGCCTCTACGTCTTTGAACTTTTTTCCTAGTTTTATGGCTTCAATCATACTTCTCTGATCTTTGAGTAACTAAAGATCAGATATACACCTCCTTTTGCTCATAAGATAGTTGAATGAGAATTAAACAATAGTGATTTTTTTGCAAATAAAACTATACAAAGTATTATAGGTATATAAATTAGGGTAAGATATACATATATAGTTTTAAAATTAGCAAATGTAACAATATATTATAGTATACCATAATTTGGCACAGATTTAAATATGGATTGTTTTACTTGGGTTTTCGCAAAAAATTATGACTATGATATAAATCCACCACCTTAAGGGATTCAAGAAAGGGAAAAGTTAGGATGAATTTAACTTTTTGAAATAAAGGTAAAGAGCCAAAAGTTGTTGTTTACGCTAGTCACCTGAATGTAAAAGTGACAGCCAATAAAGAACCTGTTTGGCTTGTATTGGTGTATGGGCTAGGAGAAAAGACTATGATGCTTGCTACCAATAAACCTGTTAAAAATAAAGAAGACCTAAAGAGAATCGTTTATACATATATGTCGAGATGGAGAATCGAAGAATATTTTCATTTTAAGAAGCAAAACTTTGGTTTTGAGGGCTTTAGGGTGCGAAGCTTGAAAGCTATCAACAACTTAAATAGTTTGTTGAGATATGCCATAGGGCTTATTGGTATTATGGCAGAGACGGAAGATAGGAGTATCCTTACGAATAAATTAATTGCTAATGCAAGAACAATTAGAAAGAATGTTTGGTTTCCGAGTTTTGCATTTAATATTGTAATTGCGAAAAAACATTCCTTGTAGCTATTGTACTTATAAGGTTATAAGGTTTGAAATTTGTTTATTTAGTGAAAAAGTCGGGATAGCGATTTGGAATACATTTTTTGCTGCGAAACTCGGGATGAAAAAGTCGGGATGTATTATGAAAAAAGGTTCCCACAAAAACTTGACACATACATTATAATTGCCATCCAATTCCTATGCTTATATGGTATAATTATAATGGACTTATTTATGGTTTCAGTTATAGATTTGCACTAATATACGATTCTAATTTTTCTATGAATACACAATAACACTAAAACAATCTACATGAGATCTTAAATATAATAAGAGCGAGGAGTAATATTATGTTCAAGGTTGCCATATGCGATGATGAGCAGAGTATTTGTGCAAGTGTTGAAAGTATCATTTCAGAATTTAAAATGAAGTCTTACTTAGAAATAGATATGGAAGTTTTTTATTCCGGCGAAGACCTATATAAATGCATTAAAAATGGACATGGATTCGATCTGATATTTTTGGATATTGAAATGGATGAGTTAAATGGTGTTGAAGTTGGCAGAAAAATAAGAGAGGAAATGGATGATTACATTACACAAATTGTCTATATTTCCGGTAAAGATAATTACGATAGGCAATTATTTGATGTTCAACCTTTATACTTTTTACCAAAGCCATTAAGTCCTAAAAAAGTGATAAAGGCTTTGCAATTAGCTATGAAATTATCAAATAAACTAGGTGGGGTATTTACCTACAAGAAGGGTTATGAAGTATTTACATTGTCAGTTAAAGATATCATATATTTCGAAAGTCTGGATAGAAAAATAAAAATTGTGTCTACAAAAGGAGAAGAATATTTTTACGGTAAAATAAGTGATATTATCCAAAAAGTTGCTAAATATCAATTTATTCAAATCCATAGATCTTATATTATCAATTATGCTCACACAAGAGTATTTAGATATGATGAAGTTGTTATGTCTAACTCTATTACTTTACCTATAAGTCAATTAAGAAGAAAAGAAGTTAGAAAACTTCAGATTACATATCAAAAGAAGAATTAGTTAATGAATATGAGTTTATACGATATGATTTACGTTATTAATAATACTTTTGGAGTATACATAATATATAAATTTATGACAGTGTTTTTTGATCGTAAAAATGCTCTTGTACATAGGATATTTCCTAATTGTTTGTGCTATTTATCTATTTGTGAAAATATCCATAATTATAATGATATCAAATATTATTTTATTTTTCTTATTAAGCCTCGGCGAGATTAGTGTAGAAAGGAATATCGAAATCAAGCATGAAAGCGAGAGTCTCAAGATTATAATCCCCAAGTTTTTCTAGAAGGTTAAGAGCCTCGCCTTTTTTTGGGCTTACTCGTCTTCTTTTGATATCAGCCACTGCTTTTTGTGGCGTTTTATTCCTACAAGTTTTTTTGCAATAAAACTATTGTAGAAAGGATGCTGATTTATTTTAAGTTCTTATTTAGATTTTCCAGTAAAAATCCAAATTTATAACTTTGTTCACGAACATTCACAATCTTCATACCAATAGGTTGCTACTCTAAAACAATTCAAGTGCGAAACTTCTGCTTCGGTAACATTGTAGTTGACAGTATCCTTAATTATAAGTTGCAAAAGGTAGAACAAAATCATATAGATATATCCATTGATGTAACAATTCCCAATAAGCTCATTATATCGATATGACGATTATTCTGAAAGTTTTGATTGATAATGCTATAAATGCAGTATGTAAATTGGTATTATGAGAAAGTAAGAAAGTATATGAGGGGCAGACTAATCGTAAAAACCGAAAGTTTATTTGATGGCTTGGTATTAACAAGGGGAAAGACATTACATACCATTCATGAGCATAAAGGTAATCATGGAATAGGATTAGAAAGCATTAAAACAGTTTTGTAAAAATATAATGGTTTCCTAGACTTTGAATATGGTGGGAATGTATTTTCGGTTACATTATTTATGTATATTTATTTAATTAGGATCCGACTATGGCCGAAATAATCTATAGAAACGAAAAGTTGTATTTCATTACAAAAGCATATATCGTTCGCTGCAAAAGCCGGCACAAAAAGGTTATATCTGGTAAAATAAAACTGTCGAATCTTTTAGTACTAAAATGTTAAAACAGTTGTACTATGTTTGCAATTGGGTTTCAAAAGACTTCTAATTCAGCTAAGTATTCTTGGTATTCAGGCACTTTAAG
>DGES01000010.1:8046-8666 GCA_002386065.1 Firmicutes bacterium UBA3920 | reverse complement strand
TTTACGAATAAAATTGGATTTTGGCAATGACTGGGATACCCGGCACTCGGAGTTTTCATTTTTTAATAAAATGGGAACTCTGAGTGCTATCTCTTTAGTAATTCATATACTAACACTTATATATGGATTGTTATAAAAACACTTGTTAATTATAGGATGTTGGGATATACTTCTACTTAAACTTAACAAGTATGGTATGGGAGAATTTACTTATGAATATTTTTCAATGTGCAAGAGCATATGTTTTACGTAAACCAATGAAAAGTATAGTTTTATGCATAATATTTATAATAATATTTCTTGGTGAGCTGGTTGGTATATCTGTATATTCTATCGCTGAAAAAGGCGAGAAAGATGCATTTCTATACCAAGGTGCAGCGCTTTCGATTGAGTCCGAAGATGGAGATTTGACAGCAGAAATGTATGAAAAGATTACTTCGATTGAACATGTAATTGGAGTGAATAATTGGAGGGAGAATCTGGTCGTACCTGTGGGTATGAATAATGTGAAGCAACATACAGGAGTCGAACCAGGAGCTGATACTGAGGATGTTACATGGAACACGAATTCAGTTGTCCTATTATCTATGATGAATACTGAGCTTTATCCATGGTTTAGA
>DGES01000010.1:2862-7730 GCA_002386065.1 Firmicutes bacterium UBA3920 | reverse complement strand
TGTGGTATTTTTCAAGTAGATTCTGAATTTGAAATCACTGAGCACAATAATCTGGGCGAAGGAGTGTATATATATAGTCCCTATAATGTGGTTTTCTTAGATTATGAATATGCGGCGGAAACTATGGGTTTTGAATCTTGCTTACCATATGGGTGTACTGTATTTGTTGATAAATTTGAGTCGATTGATCAGGTGGGGTCTGAATTACGTGAATTATTGGGAAAAGATGTAGATATCTATAATACAGCAAGCGATTATTTGAGTAATGAAGCTGGTGTAGTAGTTCTAATGAAGAACTATTCCTTACTGATCTTTGGATATGTATCTGTTATTGGGGGCATTGTTATGTTGTTAATACTTACTTTTTATGCAGCCCAATATAGAAGTGAAGTTGGTATATTTTTAGCACTGGGATGTAAAAAGGGGAGAATTGTTTTACAGTATGGCATTTCCATGCTTTTAATAATTGCACTAGCATTTTTTATATCAGGAATCGTCTATCATTTTACAGCTAGTACTATAGTTAGAAGTTTAAACGATATTGCAAAAAATGTAATTAATTATGAAGATAGATCATATGGGCCATATATAACTCCAGATCTGGGGCAAGAGTTTTCGCTGAATTTAGATATCAAAGAGATAGTAAGTGTATCAAATTATTCGAAAATTTTCTTTTTTTCTTTGGGTTTTTTGCTTTTATCAATGACAATTCCCTTATATAGTATAATTACTACAAAACCCAAATTTTTACTAAATAAAAAGTAGGAGGACATACAATGTTGTCAATGATAAATGTAAGTTATAGCTATAAAACCAAAAGTAAGGTAGATGTAGAGGTTTTGAATAAAAAATCCATGGAATTTGAGCAAGGTAAATTTTATACAATATATGGGGCATCTGGCTGTGGAAAGACTACTTGTCTTTCTTTACTTGGTGGATTGGATTCTCCAAGAGATGGAGTAATTTCTTTGGATGGAGTTGATATAAAAGAAATTGGATACAATAATCTCAGAAAAAATCATGTTTCATATGTATTCCAAGATTTTCATCTCTTTTCTTATATGACAGCTGTAGAGAATGTCATGTTGGCTATAAATATAAGCGGAAAAATAAAGAATAAAAAAGATGCTAAGGAAAAGGCAGTTGCTCTGCTTGAATCATTAGGACTTGTTGATGCAGAAATGAATAGAGTCATTACAAAGCTGTCAGGCGGACAACAACAAAGAGTAGCAATTGCAAGAGCACTTGCTACAGATGCCAATTATATTCTTGCAGACGAACCTACAGGTAATCTAGATAAAGAAAATACTCAGAACATCATTGATATTTTTAAACAATTGGTACTAGAACAAAATAAATGTGTTATCGCAGCTACACACTCAGAAAGTTTGAAAAAACAATGTGATGTTTGCTTTTCGCTGGAGGCTTAAAATGGGACTATTTAAACGAATAGTTACGGAAATTACAAGAAGACCCTTTCGTACTATTATTTTGGCAATCGCAATACTAGTATTGTCCGTTTTGTCAATGATAGGAGGTTTTTTGCAGAATGCCGTAAACATGGCATATCAGGAATATGTTAAACTGGAGGGATATAGTATTGTCGTTGAAAGCAGATCGGGGGAGACTATACCCTCGGAATTAATAGATCAAATATTGGCCCTAGATCATGTTGTGGGATATAATGATATCGGTGGGCATGAACTTGATTATAAGCCAGTTAACTTCATGAATATACCATATAAATCAAATTCATATACAAGCGTGAGTACGAGTGAATATATTACGTTATATGGTAATATATCTACAAGTCTGTATTCAACATTCAGAAATGGAAATATGATACTTAAGGACGGGGTATTCCCCAGTTCGCATGAAAAAGGAGTTATTATTGACAGTATACTGGCAGCAAAAAACGGATTGGATATTGGAAAGGAAATTGAATTATATAGTGATACAGAAGACAAAACAATAACTTTTGAAATTATAGGTATTTATGAAACTCTTCAAGCTCCAGAAATACGAATTGACAATAGTCAGGGGGCATATTATACTATATCTCCTAAAAGTTATATTTTTTGTGACTATGATTCCTTTTTTGAATTGCGAGATTCAGTTGATCCATTAAGATCTTTAATGGTCTATGTAGATGAATATGAAAATATTGAAATAGTATATAATGAAATCCGAGAAATTGCACCGGAGGAAGAATATGGCCTTATAAATTGCCTGGAAAGTACGTTAAGTGAATATGGGGCAGTGGTAGTTGCTTTGGAGGGTACTTCCAGTGGCCTTCTAAAGTTTACTTATATTACCTCACTTGTAATTTTGTTTTTAATGACACTATTATGGATGAGAGATCATTACTATGAAGCTGGCATATATATTGCATTGGGAACAGAGAAAATAAAGATTGTATTATATTTCATAACTGAGATATTAATAATTGCATTGACTACTTTAGCTATATCTCTTGTTATTGGACGTGGTGTTATATATACATATGGAGAAAAAATATTAGATATTGCAACGGGTTTTACCAACTCAAAATTTTCGGATGGGCTCATTCAAATAAAAGTTTTAGATAATGCTTTTTCGTACCAATCAATTTTATCTGCTTGTGGTATCTATTTACTTATAGTTGTGATTTCTACCTTATTATCGAGTGTTGCTATTGCAAATTATAATCCAAGACAATTATTTGATGCAGATTAAAATAGTAAAATGGAATCAAACATCAAGGTAAATCCTAAAGGATGTAATGTATTGTCTATTATATCCTTAGGTCTTATGCTGGGGGATATCATGCAAGATGTTATTTGTTTTACAGAATGATGATGGTAACAGTGTTCTCGGGGATAAAGCTAATACCATGGAATAGCTTTATTTGTCTTACCACTTTACTTTTTTCGAACATTATAGTTTCCCTATCTGCATTGGTAGAGGACAGCAATAAGCCATTAGAACAAAGCGAGCTAGTTGTTTACAGGAAACGAGCATATATATTGCTAAGTAATCTAATTGGACTAGCTTTTGTATTAACGGAAAGTCCATTTGTCGGACCAAATTGCATGGTAATATAGAATCGAAGCAAAGGTTATCTTATAGAATTATAAACGAAAACCAAGTGATAGCTATAGAAGATTTGAAGGTGTCTAATATGCTAGAGACTCGGATTCTTGCAAAATCTATATATGAAGTATCTTGGGTACCTTGAAAACTGAATTTTTTGAGCACATTCAAATTCGTATTTGAGTCTGAGTTCCCAATTGCTACGATGACGATACCCATAGGCTTTACGTTTGGTATTTTTAGTCTTATAGTTATCGAGGTTGAATCAAAATTAAGTTGGGGGATTGTTTTAATATTCGAATATAGGGCTCCAGTTAGGTTGTTGATAGAAGCTATGATGATATAGTATTGATTAGCAAGAAATTTTGAGGCTCTCGTAGAATAGTAGCAAACGTTTTTCTAGTATAAACTTTTTTTATTTAGGTATTTATAGAATATAAAAAAGCTGATATAATAGGAAAGTAAAGAGTTTACCTATTATTAAGGAGGAAATAAATTGGAAGATACAGTTAGACGATTGTTCGTAGAAACCCGCAGTGACATCAATGTAAAATCTAAAAATTTATTAAAAGATTTGAGAGATAATTTAAAAGTGAAGGGTATAGACTCTGTTAGGGTCATAGACATATATGACATAGAAGGAGTCACAGATGAGGAATATGCTATTGCTTGTAGTACAATATTTTCGCAGCCTAGTACAGATATCTTGTATGACGAAGCTATAGAGCTGCCACGTAATAGTAGATTTTTTGTTATTGAGCTTTTACCTGGTCAATATGACAGTAGGGCTGGTTTGGCACAGGAGGCTCTCTATGTATTGACACAGCGAAAGGATATAGTAGTACATTCGGCGACACTTATAGTACTAGAAGGCGATATAGCTGATGATGAATTCGTCAGTATAAAGGAGTATCTGATAAATCCTGTAGAGTGTAGAGAGACCTCATTAGAGAAACCATCTAGTTTAAAATTGGAGACTGAGACTCCTGATGATGTGGAGATATTAGATGGATTTATAGATTTAGATGAGGAAGAACTCAAAGCTTTTTTAAAAGATCGTGGTCTTGCAATGAGCATGGCGGATCTTAAATTATGTCAAGAACATTTTAAGGATATTGAAGAACGCAATCCTACGATTACAGAGATTAGGGTTTTAGATACCTATTGGTCAGATCATTGTCGCCATACCACATTTTCGACACATATAAAAGATATAAAGATAGAAAATACCCCATTGACAAGTCCCATAGAGCAGGCTTTTGATAACTATTTAAAGTCTAGAGAATATTTATACGGTAGCGATATGAGGCCAATAACTCTCATGGATATTGCTACAATTGGGATGAAAGAACTAAAAAAGAGAGGTATTTTAGATAATCTCGACGAGTCAGAAGAGATAAACGCAGCCAGTATAGTAGTGCCTGTAGATGTGGATGGCAAAGAAGAGGAATGGCTAATAATGTTTAAAAATGAGACACACAATCATCCTACGGAGATTGAACCATTTGGTGGTGCAGCTACTTGTTTAGGTGGTGCAATAAGGGATCCATTATCAGGCCGCTCTTATGTATATCAGGCAATGAGGATAACAGGAAGTGCTGATCCAAGGATACCAATAGAAGAAACTTTACCGGGGAAACTCCCCCAGAGGACTATAACTACTACTGCTGCAGAAGGTTATAGTTCCTATGGCAATGCCATAGGACTTCCAGCTGGTCATGTAGCTGAAATATATCATGAAGGTTTTATGGCTAAGCGTATGGAACTTGGTGCAGTTATTGCAGCAGCGCCTAAGG
>DGES01000010.1:417-2650 GCA_002386065.1 Firmicutes bacterium UBA3920 | reverse complement strand
TTTGGTGCAGGGGGTGTGTCAGTAGCTATTGGAGAACTTGCACCTGGTCTTTACATAGATCTAGATAGGGTGCCTGTAAAGTATCAAGGATTAGATGGGACGGAGCTTGCTATATCTGAGTCCCAAGAGCGTATGGCTGTTGTTGTGGACAAGGAGGATGTGAAAAAATTTATAGAAGAAGCTCATGAGGAAAATCTAGAGGCAACTGTAGTAGCAGTAGTTACGGATGAAGAGCGACTTGTAATAGAGTGGAGAGGTAAGATTATTGTAGATATATTGAGGGATTTTTTGGATACAAATGGTGCAACTCAAAATGCAGATGTCTATGTAACGGCTCCTGATGAAGAAAAGATATTTTTTGATATAGCAGTTGAAGATATAGAGGAAAATAATTTATGTGATACCTGGCTCAAAAAACTTACAGATCTCAATGTATGCAGTCAAAAGGGATTAGTGGAAAGATTTGATAGTACGATAGGTGCCGGTACAGTTGTTGCTCCATTTGGAGGTAAATACCAACTTACACCAGCTGAATCCATGATAGCTAAAGTACCTATATTGGAAGGTGATACTACCACTGCTACTATCATGAGTCATGGCTATAATCCATACTTATCTGAATGGAGTCCATTTCATGGTGGTGTATATTCTATAATTGAGGCACTGGCCAAAGTGGTAGCTGCAGGCGGGGATTATACAAAGACTCGTCTATCCATGCAGGAATATTTTGAACGATTAGGGGATGACCCTACAAGGTGGGGAAAACCTTTTGCAGCACTACTTGGTGCACACACAGTTCAGACAGCCCTTGGTATTCCCTCTATAGGGGGCAAAGATAGTATGTCTGGAAGTTTTGATGGTATTGATGTTCCTCCCACTGTGGTTGCTTTTGCTGTAAATACAGTTGATGTGAGGAAGGTAATATCACCAGAGTTTAAGAAGATAGGAAGTAAGGTAATTCTCCTCAGTTTACCAATAGATGATAAATTTTTGCCAGATTTTAAAGAGTTAGATAAAAATTATAGACTTGTGCACAATCTTATAGATGAGGAATTGGTATTATCTGCACATACCGTAAAGGGTGGAGGTCTATGTGAGGCCATATCCAAGATGTGTTTTGGAAATATGATAGGTTTTGCATTTGAAGGTATGCCAAACTCCTATGAGTTATTTAAGCCGGCATATGGTTCACTTGTGTTGGAGATAGATAGGGATGTGGATGTAGATAGTCTATTTGATGGTACTAACTATAAAATTATAGGGCATACGCAAAAAGAGGGATTTATCAGTATAGGAGACGAGAATATTTCTCTAGATGACGCATTAGAAAAATGGAAAAGTCCCCTAGAAGATGTATTTCCCACTAAAACTCAAGTAAATGGCAGTATTCCTAAAGAATATATCTATAGAGATAGTGGTAAAGTGGGTCAGCATGTGAGTCTAAGGCCTAGAGTACTTATACCAGTATTTCCTGGGACAAATGGGGAATATGATGTTGCCGACGCATTTGAAAGGGCGGGAGCTATTGTAGATGTGAAGATTTTCAAGAACATGTCTAGAAATGATTTGAAAGATTCACTTACTACTCTGGCTAAGGACATCAAAAACTCTCAGATAATTGTCTTACCAGGTGGTGTCAGTAGTTGCAATGAGCCAGAAAATGGCGCCAGTCCAATTGTTGCCGCATTTGCCCAACAAGAGATTGCCGATGCAATCATGGAATTTTTAAAAGAACAAGATGGATTAATGCTTGGGCTTGGAAGTGGTTTTTCTGCTCTCTTAAAACTTGGACTCTTGCCCTATGGAGAGATAAGGGATACTAGTCATATCAAGATGGGACTTACCTGTAATAGTATAGGAAGGCATGTATCCAGTATAGCCCATGTCAAAGTAGTGTCTAATAATTCTCCGTGGTTTATGGATACCCAGATAGGAAATATCCATATAGTACCTATATCCCATAGGAGTGGAAGACTTGTAGCTTCCATAGCTGATATAGAAAAAATAGGCAAATCTGGGCAAATAGCCACCCAATATGTGGATCTAAAGGGCAATCCTAGAGCAGATATGCCATTTAATCCAAATGGTTCTGTGGAGAGCATAGAGGGTATAACTAGTCCGGATGGTAAGATACTGGGTAGACTTGGACATCCTGAGAGGATAGGTAAAAATACACTCATAAATATTCCTAGCAATAGGGATGTATCCCTATTTAAAAATGCTGTAAAGTATT
>DGES01000010.1:0-200 GCA_002386065.1 Firmicutes bacterium UBA3920 | reverse complement strand
TCAATAGAATTTTCTATATCATTAGGACATTCCAGCATGTTTTTTCGGTCCATTTACAAGCACTCCTCTAATAAAAGTTTATTATAAGCCATACCCAATCATTACGGATATATTTACACTGATTATACTATAAAAAAAAGGACTTATCAACCGATAAGTCCCATATTTAACCAAACTTATACTTTGTATAAATCCGTATA
>DGES01000043.1:1868-3972 GCA_002386065.1 Firmicutes bacterium UBA3920 | reverse complement strand
AAGAACAGATATTGAAGGATATATTTGTATCAGATACATCGTGGAGTATATCTTTTCTTAGATATTTTAATCCCATAGGCGCCCATGAAAGTGGCAGAATTGGTGAGGATCCAAATGGAATACCTAACAACTTGATGCCTTATATAACACAAGTTGCAGTTGGAAAGAGAAAGGAATTAAGTATATTTGGAGATGATTACGATACCCATGATGGAACTGGTGTTAGGGATTATATACATGTAGTGGATTTGGCCAAGGGACATTTAAGTGCTCTTGAAAAGATTATGACATCTACAGGAGTGGATGCATATAATCTGGGGACAGGTGTTGGCTATAGTGTACTTGATGTGGTTAAGGCATTTGAAAGGGCTACAGGGGTAAAAATTCCCTATATTATAACAGAACGCCGGCCTGGAGATGTGGCAGAATGTTATGCAGATCCTACTAAGGCACGTAAAGAGCTTGGATGGAAAGCGGAAAGAGATTTAGATGATATGTGTAGGGATGCATGGAGGTGGCAGAAGTATAATCCAAATGGCTATGATGTTTAAGTAATGTCTTGGATTGTGAGATATTATATTTTACACTACTGCATAAGTCATTGTAATGGATAAGATAGGATTCTAAAAAAGATTTGATATTATAGAATTCTATCTTTTTTAATATATCTTCTGATATTATGTTATAAGAATTTGTTTTGATTTTTAATGAAAAAACTTTTTATCTTAATATTTCTATTAAAATTTATAATAAATTATTTTTTTGTTAATATTCTGTTAATTATTTTTATATATAAATTAATTAATGGAAATATATATTCAGCTTTTAAAAAACTTGCTAGATTTTCACAAAATATATTCATATAGAGAAACAAACAAAGGAATTATGCTATAATATGAGAAAGTGAAAAATAAAGAGGATATTTTTAACTATAGTTTACTTTGAAAGGAGAGACTGTGAAAAAATTTGAGGGAATAAATTTCTGTGTAACAGAATACCAAGGTGTTAGTGATTTGTAGGCTGATATATGAAAATTAATATATAGGCAAGGGGTTTAATGAATATGGAAAAGGGGAAAAATTATAAAAAGAAATTACTCATAATATTATGTATAGTGATAGCCGCAGTAAGTAGCATTGTTTTCTGTGCATATAATATATTAGATAAAATAAATCATGTGCCATTAATGCAAGATACTGAAGGGACAAATGAAGGTAATACAAAGGGTACAGAGATGACAGCAGAGGAACTTGGAGTGTCGAAAGATATTCCTAAATATGAAGAAACAGGTATAATAAATGTACTTTTATTTGGGTTAGATAGCAGAGAAGAAGGCGAAAGAACCCGTTCTGATGTCATTATGATAGCTACATTGGATGGGAAACATAAAAAGATAAAACTTACATCGCTTATGCGGGATACATATGTATATATTCCAGGTAGGGGAGAAAATAGAATAAATGCAGCATATGCATTTGGTGGTCCAGCCCTTGCCATTCGTACTGTGAATGAGAACTATAATATGGATATACAAAAGTATGTGACGGTTGATTTCTTTAGTTTGGAGAGAATAATAGATGAATTAGGTGGGGTGAATATATACATAAAAGATAATGAGGTCAAGCATTTAAATCACTTAATACAGAGCTTAAATAATCTTAATAAAGGAAGTGAGCCCTCATCTCTTATAGATGGTCCGGGAATTCATAGGTTAAATGGCAGACAAGCTGTTGCATATACTCGAATACGTAGTGTTGGACATTCAGATTTTGAACGTACTGATAGGCAGAGAACTGTATTAAAAAATCTTGTAAAAAAAGTTTCTAATATAGACATATGGGAGATTCCATCAATATTATCCAATATATTTCCAGAGGTTCAAACCAACTTTACTAAAAATGAGATATTGAAATATGGATATACGGCGTTAGAAAGTGCAAAAAACGGAATAGAAGAACTTAGGCTCCCATATGAGAACACATATGAAGATCAGATCATAAGAGATATGGCTGTATTAGTAGCTGATATGGAGAAAAATAGAGAAATATTACATAAGTTTATATATGAAGAGGATTTTGATATAGTAGAAGAAGATTCTAATATT
>DGES01000043.1:0-1700 GCA_002386065.1 Firmicutes bacterium UBA3920 | reverse complement strand
GAAGATTCTAATATTCATGAAGAAAATATTAATGTGTGGGAATAATTAGATCATTCATTAGTTGCATATGCTATAAAATACTATTTTGCTTAATATTGGAAAAACTTTTCTTATTTTTAAAAGTATGCTACAATGATGTTAGTCAATGCCATATTTGCATAAAAAGGAAGTTCAAAGCTCTATAATTGCTGTTGATTCTATATAAAAATAATGTATAATAGTGTAGTAATTATCTATAAAAAATAGTAAGAGAAGGGAGTGTGGCAGAGGCAAAAGGAATTTTTAAATATTGTGGTAATAACCGTATGAATAATATGTCTTAACATAAGAGATTATACGTCGATATGGAATGTTAGACATTTTTATAAGATTATAAATAGCGATAAAAAGTTGCCGTACGTTATGAAAGTGGACGGGCTTTTAAGTTTATATTAGATTAAAATACTAAATATTTGAGTTGATTTAGATATATTGTATATGCTTCAAAGTAGAAGAGTTAGATGAGAGATAGTTTATATATCTATAAAATCCAAAAAGGCATCTAGTATTTCGGCCTAGATGATATTTTAGGAGATAATAGCGTACTTTTTAATGGGGACAAGGTAGAGCCATGTCTTCGTATATGTATGTAATAATAAAGAAGATTATTAACTTACAAAGTCTATGTTTATAATCTTTAGGTGAGAGTATGTATTATATATTATGATATTGGGAGAATGTGAAATGAAGAAAAATAATAAAGTTATAACCACGATGATTCTCGTCATCTGGGATATAGCCGTGGCAATATTTTCTATATATACTGCAGCATCCTATGTCTTTGGTAAGACAAAGGGGACAGGAATATCATTATTTGGTTATTATTCTATATTATCAGCGATATTGTTAGTTACTTTCAGTGCATTATTTAAATGTTACAATTATATATTACGCCATATAGGTGCAAATGAATTAATACGTCAGTTTTTTGCTGTATTTACATCTTCAGTAGTTTTGACGTTGATAATTAAATTTGATAGACGTTTAGCTTTTGGGATGGCATTGGAGATAGCTGCACTTACGGGTGCAATGCAGCTTATGCTTACTGTGTTGGCAAGAATATTCCCTAAGGCGACTAGATGGTGTATAGCTATTTGGAAAAAACGCTATATGGCAAGTGATAATATAAAAAAAGTAATAATAATTGGCGCCGGCGATGCAGGTACCTATCTTGCAAAAAAATTGCAGTCCGATATAGATGATAACCGTTTACCAGTTGCATTTATAGACGACGATCCATCTATGTGGGGCAAAACCATATCTGGTATACCAGTTTTTGGTGGACGAGATAAGATAAAAGATGCAGCTGAAGAATATAATGCAGATGAGATTATAATAGCTATACCAAGTGCAGACAGGCAGACTATGAAGGAATTTTATGAGCTATGCAATGATACTAAATGTGCTTTAAAGCGCTATGGGAATCTCATGGATATAAATGAACAAGGTCTAGATAAAATAACTATAGATGATATACAGTTAGAAGATCTATTGGGTAGGGATGTTGTAGAGCTTGATCTTGGAGTGATAAATACTTTTATACAAGGAAAGGTCGTATTAGTCACTGGAGGAGCAGGTTCAATAGGGTCTGAAATTTGCAGACAAGTACTGCAATATGGGGCAAAACATCTTATAATATTTGATATACATGAAAATGGTCT
>DGES01000050.1 GCA_002386065.1 Firmicutes bacterium UBA3920 | reverse complement strand
ATGGTAAAGTAAATACGTTGTTGTTAAAATATGATATAATATGAGCTAAAGCATAAAAGAAATATAACTTAGGGAGTTTTGTTATGGATAATAAACATGAAAAATCAAATAGAAATAGACTTATTGTAATAGATGGTAATAGTCTTATGCATAGAGCATTTTATGCACTTCCCCCATTGACAACTAAAAAGGGTGTACAGACAGGGGCAGTATATGGGTTTGTTAATATGTTATTTAAACTTATAGAGGACTATAAGCCTGATTTTATAGGAGTTGCATTTGATAGAAAGGCACCTACATTCAGACATAAAACATATGAAGATTACAAAGGGACGCGTCAAAAAACCCCAGAGGATCTCATCCCTCAATTTGATATTCTAAAAAAACTTCTAAATCTTATGGATATTCCCATATATGAAAAGGATGGCTATGAGGCAGATGATATACTCGGGACATTTGCAAGAATAGCTAAGGAGAAGTCTTTAGAATGTCTGTTGGTGACAGGTGACAGGGATGTTCTGCAGTTAGTAGATGATAACACCACTGTACTTATCACTAAGAAGGGAATATCGGATATACAAAAATTTGATATAGCAGAGGTTAAAAAGGAATATGGTCTTTCGCCGGCGCAAATTGTTGACATGAAGGCATTAATGGGTGATTCATCTGATAATATTCCAGGTGTACCAAGTGTAGGTGAGAAGACTGCAATCAAACTATTAAAGTCTTATAATACATTAGAAGGTGTATATGACAATATAGATAATATGAAAAAATCTCGTGTTAGGGATAATTTGATTACATATAAAGATCAAGCTGTACTTAGTAGAGATTTAGCAACTATATATAATAATGTACCTGTTGATATAGATATATCGGAATGTTGTTTTTCAATACCTGATTCCCCAGAGCTTCGAGATATGTTAATAGAGCTTGAGTTCAATACAATATTAGAAAAGTTAGACTTGACTATGGGTAAAGCTATGGAAAATGCTAAAAATAAGATCAGGGATAAGAAGACGATCTGTATATCAACAAAAGAAAAGCTTAATAAATTTGTGCAGGATATAGAGCAAAAAGGCGAGGTAGGAATTCTTTTAACTGATGAAGTGTTGAGCTTAGCATTTGAAGATGGTTTAGTCTATAATATAGAGCTTTCTAAAGACCTCATAGAACAAGGGATTAGGTTACATGATGTTTTAGTTATCCTCAAGCCGATATTTGAGTCTTCTACATTGAACAAGATAACCTATGATGGCAAAGAGTTGATTATAAAACTACAGAAGCTAGATATAAAATTAAATTCGTTTACATTTGATATATTTATTGCCGCATATCTTTTAGATGCGACACAGGAAAAATATGAGCTAAAGCGGCTTATGTATGATTATCTGAATTTAGATGTAGCTATTGTGGATGCTGCTGATTTACTTATTTTAGCACGTGCAATGGAAACTGCTCTTAAAGATAAAGATATGTTTGAGTTATATAGGGACATAGAACATCCCCTAATTGAAGTACTTGCCCACATGGAAATAGTAGGGTTTAAAGCTGATAGGGATATATTAATTAAGTTAGGAGAGGAATTTGAAGATAAGATTAAAAAACTCACAGATGAAATATATGAAATGGCAGGTGAGGAGTTTAATATAAACTCACCTAAGCAACTTGGAGTAATCTTATTTGAAAAATTGAAACTTCCAGTAATAAAGAAAACTAAGACAGGTTATTCGACTGATATAGAAGTGTTGGAGGAATTACGCTCCTGCCATCCAATAGCTCAGAAGGTAATAGATTATCGGCAAGTTATGAAACTTAAATCTACATATATAGATGGACTATTAAACATGATAGATAATGGTGATGGTAGGATTCATTCTAGCTTTAATCAGACTGTGACGGCAACGGGAAGGATAAGCAACACTGAACCGAATCTTCAAAATATACCTATTAGGACAGATATGGGGAGACAGATACGTAAGGTATTTGTTGCAAGTGGTGAGGATTATATATTGGTGGATGCAGATTATTCTCAAATAGAGCTAAGGGTACTTGCCCATATGTCTGGTGATCCTACTTTTATAGAAGCATTTTTAAATAATGAGGATATTCATACTCGGACAGCTGCGGAGATCTTTGGGATTCCCATAGAGGAAGTTACCGAAAAGCAGCGAAATGATGCTAAGGCAGTAAACTTTGGTATTATATATGGCATAAGCGATTATGGTCTTGCTAAAAACCTTAATATAAGTCGTGAGAAAGCTAAGGAATATATTGATAGCTATTTTGCACGTTATCCAAAGGTGAAAGAATATATGGATGAAACAATAGAAAAAGCTAAAGAGGACGGATATGTAACAACCTTAATGGGAAGACGTCGATATCTTCCGGAGCTAAAATCGAGAAATTATAATATTCGTTCATTTGGTGAGAGGGTAGCTATGAATATGCCCATACAGGGTACAGCTGCCGATATAATAAAGAAGGCAATGAATAGTGTGTATTATGCATTGAAAGAAGGAGGCTATAGATCACAACTTGTACTTCAAGTACATGATGAACTTATAATAGATGCATATATTTCAGAACTTGAAGCGGTGAAGAAAATTGTAAAAGAGAAGATGGAAAATGCTATAGAGCTGGTAGTCCCATTAGTTGTGGATATTGGAGAAGGTTATAGTTGGTATGATGCAAAAAATTAAATCTTGGAGGCAGGATTATGAAAATCATTGGAATTACAGGTAATATAGCATGTGGTAAAAGTACTATATCCAATATATTGAGGGAATTAGGTGCTTATATAATAGATGCAGATATAGTTGCAAGGCAGGTTATGAAAAGCGGTGAGCCAGCTTGGAAGAAAGTATATGAACAGTTTGGAGAAGAATACTTACAGGAAGATGGAGAGATTGATAGAAAAAAACTGGGAAACTTAGTATTTAGTGATACCCATGCATTAGAGAAGTTAAATAGGATTGTACATCCTATAATAGTAAAAGCTATAGAAGAACAGTTAGAGAAATTAATAAAGGAAGCAAATTACAAAGTTATAGTAATTGATGCAGCACTTTTAATTGAAACAGGTTGCCATAGATTAGTTGATGAAATTTGGCTTGTTACTCTTCCCTATGATGTTCAATTGAGACGTCTTATGGAGCGTGATAATTTGACAGAAGAAGAGGCGAGGCAAAGGATAGCTAGCCAGATGTCCCAGGAAAAGAAAAAAGAATATGCCGATGTAATAATTGACAACTCAAAAGATATCGAATATACGCAAGAGCAGATTAAAAATATTTGGGAAAAAATAAAATGCTGATTATTTAAATGCAGAGGGATAACAGATGAGAAGATTTTTGAAAATATTATTTGTATTTATGATTATTATTGGATTGACTATGTTTATAGGATATATGATAAGACAATCATCTTGGTATAATAAAAAGATGTATCCTTTGAGATATGAAGAATATATAATAAAATATTCGGAGGAATATTCTTTAGATCCTTATTTAGTATCGGCTATCATATATGTAGAGAGCAGATTTAACTCTAATGCCACATCACCTAAGGATGCTATGGGGCTTATGCAGATCACACCTCAAACTGCTATTTGGGGAGCTAAGACATTGGGTATTAAGGATTTTCAGATAGAAGATCTATATGATGTGGAATTAAATATACGTCTGGGATGTTGGTATTTAGATAGATTAAAGAAAGAGTTTAATGATGATATAGAATTGGTATTGGCAGCTTATAATGGTGGTAGTGGAAATGTGAGTAAGTGGTTAAAGGACAGCAAGTATAGCAATGATGGAGAAACGCTATATCATATTCCCTTTGAAGAGACTAGAGAGTATGTTTCGAAGGTTATAGTTACGTACGAACAGTATAAAAAACTATATGATATTAGATGAGGGGAACAATGAGTATGAAAAAGGATAGACAATTCATCATATTGATAATTATTCTTATCTTGATAAATAGTTTGTCGGGATGTGGGTTAATACAGTCGGTTCAAATAGATAGCACTCAGGATATCCAATATGAGGAGAATAAAGATAAAAATGAAGAGGAAGAGTCCAAGCCTGTAAGTGGTGGTAGTATGGTAATTCCTATGGTAAATAGAGATATACTAAACCCAATTGTTACATCTTCTAAGGATGTAATAGATATATGTGGATTGATCTTTGAAGGGTTGATAATACATGATGATGAATTAAAACCAGCGCCGGCGCTGGCTGAGACATGGAGTGTTTCAGATGATGGAAAGGCTTGGACATTTAACCTAAGGAAAGGTGTAAAATGGCATGATGGTACAGACTTTACCGTAGATGATGTAGTGTTTACCATAAATGCTTTAAGATCTGGTGTATATGATAGTTATTATGTTCAAAATCTTAATAGGATTGACTGCATTCAGAGTATAAGTGCAAAAGGGAATTATACTCTATGCATACAGTTGAGTCATCCTGTAAGCTGTTTTTTAGATGCAATGATTTTCCCCATAATCCCCAAACATATATATGAAGGTAAAATAGAGATCAAAAAGACAAATGAGAGAAAAAGAAAACGAAACGAGAATACAGAAAATAATGATGAATATGAAGAAGAGAAACAAGAGGGAGAACAGATAATACAATACATATCTGAAGACAATTTAATTCCTATTGGTACAGGGCCCTATAAAATAGATTCGGATACCTACAGCACAGATGGAGATTTTGCTTTGGTGAGAAACGAGAATTATTGGGATCAAAAACCATATATGGAAAGGATAGAGGTAAAGCTTTATAAAGACAGTACAGAGGTCATAAATGCATTTCAGATGAGGGAGATTGATGTTTTAAATACCAATGTAGTGTTTGCTAAAACATATGCTCAAGATGGTATAAATCTATATAAATATTTGACACAGAATTATGAGTTTTTAGCTATAAATCACAAAAATCCTATACTAAGCGATGTACAGGTTCGCAAAGCTTTGGCATATGGAATTGATAGAAACAGTATAATAAAAGAAATTTATTTAAATAATGCAGAAGCAGTTGATGTTCCTATACCATCTAATTCATGGCTATATGATGGAATTTTTAGGATATATGACTGTGACGTTGATAAGGCCGTAAAGATATTAGAAGAGGCAGGTTGGCATGATACAGATGGAGATGGCATAAGGGACAAGATAATAAATGGGAAAAAGCAAGATATGATATTTAAACTAGTGACTAATAATGAAAATGATCTTAGAAAGGATGTGGCCCAGGATATAAAGAGGCAACTTTGTGAAGCGGAAAATGAATTAGGTATAGAAATAGATATAGAATTGGTACAGTGGGAAGAATTAAAAGAAGAGATAATACCAGATAAGGATTTTGATATGCTGCTTATTGGGTGCAATCTGCCAGTTATGCCTGATCTAGAGTTTTTATTTGCCTCATATAGTACTGATAATTTCATAAATTATAGTAGTACAGAGTTAGATACCATTATACTCAAAGCTAAGCAAGCATATAAAGAGGTAAATATAAAGAGCGCATATCAGGATCTACAGGCTTATTTTGTAGAGCAACTCTCGGTTATCAGTCTATATTTCCCCACTTCATCTCTATTAGTTTCAGATCGTATAGGGGGTAACATATGTCCGAGGGAGTTAGATATATATAGAGATATACAAAATTGGTATATAGTCGATAAAAAATGATTTAAGCTACTTGACAAAGGTTCTCTATATCTATATAATATTTTTGTGCTGAGCAACTTCTATAGATTGTCCATAGAAGTTACCAGATTTGTGATACCAGTAGTTTGAGTTTTTATAATAGGCCTTTAAATATAGCAAAATATGTAGATATGCGGAAGTGGCGGAACTGGCAGACGCAATAGCTTGAGGGGCTATCGCTCATTAGAGTGTATGGGTTCGAATCCCTTCTTCCGCACCATAGAAGCTCTCATAGTTGTCAAATTGTTGATATATAGATTTTGACAGCTATGAGATTTTTTATTTTAATAAGTTTTAACATTGTAAAGGATTAGTGAAAATTTAGGTAGAATATGCTAAAATAAAAATCAAGTACAATTTACCATTGTTGGCTATGGAATAAATTGGTTTCTTTCGAAAAGGGAAAATATGATAGTGTATGAATAGTGAATACTTAAAGGCCATTTTTAATTATCATAGTATGTAATGCTATGTGATTATATGCAAAAATTATGAATGTTTATGTATATATATTATACAAGAATAAAATTCATCTCTATAAATAGGTAATATATTTAATCATAAAAGTGAAAAACAAGAGGCTTAGGAGAAGAGATATGGGGAATCGAGCTATTAAGAGATTATATCTGTCTCTTATACACATCT
>DGES01000109.1:4979-10561 GCA_002386065.1 Firmicutes bacterium UBA3920 | reverse complement strand
ACTTTTAGCATCCTTCAGATATTTTTCTGAAGGATGTGTATTTTTCCTTTACGCTTATTTTTTTGTTAAAAGCTGAAGAGAAAAAAGACTTGCTTTTATTAGTAGATTATTATACACTATAAGAGTTGTTTTATCTGGTATTAGCTTGAAATAGGACCAGATGGAAATCTATATGGGATGAAGTAAAAGGTTGCCGGTATTAACCGGGGAATTTTTACGGACTATGTCCGCATCAATCGGGCGACTTGGTATTTCGCATATGAGTCGCATAAAAAATATAATGTGGCACACGCGGCTAAGTGTATGCGAGATAATTGATTGCCCTGTTTGAGCGATTATACCTGTATATACGATTGTAGTAGGTATAATGATAGCTTGAAAAGAAGGAGGGGAAATCATGGCCAATCAAGATATTAGAATAAAACTAAAGGCATATGATCATACATTGATCGACCAATCAGCAGTTAAGATTGTAGATACTGCAAAAAAGACAGGGGCTAAGGTATCTGGTCCCATTCCATTGCCTACTGATAAGGAAATTATTACAATATTGCGTTCACCACACAAACATAAAGATGCTCGTGAGCAATTTGAAATAAGAACGCACAAAAGGCTAATAGATATATTAAATCCTACATCTAAAACTGTTGACTCACTTATGCGGTTAGATCTGCCAGCAGGTGTAGATATAGAGATAAAACTATAGATGCTGAAAATATAGACAGAATGGAGGTTTAAGAGATGGAAAAGGCGATACTGGGCAAAAAGCTTGGAATGACAAATATTTTCAAAGATGATGGCACAGTTATACCAGTAACTGTAGTGGAAGCTGGCCCATGTGTAGTCACACAGATAAAGACAGAAGAAAAAGATGGCTACAAGGCCTTACAGGTAGGGTTTGGAGAGATTAGAGAAAAACTTATAAACAAACCTCTGAAAGGACATTTTGACAAGGCTAAAGTTGGCTACAGACGTTATTTAAGAGAATTAAGAATTAATAATATAGAAGATTATAATATAGGCGATGAAATAAAAGCTGATATTTTTTCAGAAGGAGATCGCGTAGATGTTTCTGGTACATCAAAGGGTAAGGGTTTTACAGGCCCAATAAAGAGATGGAATCAGGCAAGGGGGCCCATGTCTCATGGCTCTAGATATCATAGAGGTCCTGGTTCAATGGGTGCTTCTGCTACTCCAAGTAGAGTGTTTAAGACTAAAAAGATGGCAGGAAGAAAAGGTGGCGTGAAGCGAACTGTGCAAAATCTTGAGATTGTTAAAGTAGATCCGGAGCGAAATTTATTATTGATAAAAGGTTCGGTACCAGGTAATAAAAATAGTTTGCTATACATTAAGGAAACAGTTAAGAGATAATAAGATTCCAGATTGAAAGGAGGAAAGATAATGCCAAAGGTTGCACTATATAAAATGGATGGCAATGTTTCAGGAGAGATTGAATTAAATGATGAAGTATTTGGAGCGGAAATAAACGAAGCTTTGATGCATCAAGTAGTCAAAATGCAACTTGCGAATAAGAGGCAAGGTACCCAATCTGCACTTACAAGGTCAGAAGTTAGGGGCGGAGGTGCTAAGCCTTGGAGGCAAAAAGGTACTGGTCGTGCAAGACATGGCAGTATTCGTTCGCCTATTTGGGTAAAGGGTGGTGTGGCATTTGCTCCTAAACCTAGAGATTATAGTTATAAAGTACCCAAAAAGATGAGAAGACTTGCCATAAAGAGTGCCCTATCATCTAAGGTTGCAGAGGATAATCTCATAGTATTAGATGCAATAGAACTTTCTGAGCCCAAGACTAGAGAGATAGCAAAAATGCTTGAAAATCTAAATATAGACAAAAAAGCAGCTCTCGTGTTAAATGGAAAAAATGAATGGGTAGAGAGGGCGGCTAGAAACATTCCAAATTTAAAGCTTTTATATGTAAATACATTAAATGTTTATGATATTTTAAAGTATGAGAAATTTATAATTTTAGAGGAGGCTGTTCGCCAGATTGAGGAGGTGTATGCATGATGACCAATCCATATGAAATCATAATAAGGCCTATTTTAACAGAGAAGAGCTACGATCAGTTAGCAGATAAAAAGTATACATTCTTAGTAAATCCTAAGGCGAATAAAGCACAAATAAAAAGAGCGATAGAAGAAATATTTGACGTTAAAGTTGAAAAAGTAAATACAATACGACAACTTGGGAAAGTGAAGAGGATGGGAATGTATTCAGGTAGAAGACCTTCATATAAAAAGGCGATAGTGAAACTTACACCTGATAGTAAAGAGATAGAATTCTTCGAGGGAATGGCATAATTAAGGAGGGATGAAAGATGCCTATTAAGACATATAAAGCAACCTCCCCAGCAAGAAGACATATGAGTGTTTCGAAGTTTGAAGGAGTGACAAAGAAAAAACCTGAAAAATCTCTTACTGCTCCTTCAAAGAGTAAGTCAGGGCGAAACTACCAAGGACGTATAACGGTACGTCATAGGGGCGGTGGTGCTAAAAGAAAATATAGAATAATTGATTTTAAACGTGACAAAGATGGTATACCTGCTAAAGTGGCAGCTATAGAATACGATCCAAATAGAAGTGCATATATAGCATTGCTCAACTATGTAGATGGAGAAAAACGTTATATAATAGCTCCTAATGGACTTGAGATTGGAGATATTGTAGAATCTGGTATAGATGCAGATATAAAAGTAGGTAATGCATTGCCTCTTAGAAATATACCTGTAGGAACAGTAATACACAATATAGAATTGCATCCAGGTAAAGGAGGACAAATAGTCCGTTCTGCAGGAAATGCAGCTCAGCTGGTGGCGAAAGAAAACAAATATGGTCACGTCAAACTACCTTCAGGTGAAGTGCGATTAGTACGTCTTGATTGTAGAGCCACTGTAGGGCAGGTAGGAAACGTAGAACATGAAAACATAGATATTGGTAAAGCAGGAAGGAAGCGACATCTAGGATTTAGACCTACAGTTCGTGGTTCGGCTATGAATCCTGTTGACCATCCACATGGTGGTGGTGAAGGTAGGGCACCTATTGGTATGCCGTCACCTGTTACACCATGGGGAAAACCTACACTTGGATATAAGACACGTAAGAAGACAAAGTATTCAGATAAATATATAGTAAGAAAGCGGGGCAAGTAAAACTTACATGTTTAATGAAAGGAGGCATAATAGGTGAGTAGATCGGTTAAAAAAGGACCCTATGTGCACAAGAGTTTAGTTAAGAAAGTTCGAGAACTGAATAAAAGTGGGAAAAAGACCGTTATAAAGACGTGGTCCCGTGCCTCTACGATAACGCCTGATATGGTGGGGCATACAATTGCAGTACACGATGGCAGAAAACATGTGCCTGTCTATATAACAGAAGATATGGTAGGTCATAAATTAGGAGAATTTGCTCCAACGAGAACTTTTAGAGGACATGGTAAAGCGGGTCAAGCGACGGAGCGAACAACTCAGCTTTTGTAAGCGTTATGGAAGGAGGAAGTGTAAGTGGCAACTAGGATAAGAGAAAAAGCTAGAGCCCGAGAAGAAAACAGGGATAATAGGCCATCTGCTAAGTTAAATTACTTGCGAATGTCTCCCAGTAAAGTAAGACTTGTATTAGACGAGATACGTGGGAAGAAAGTAGATGACGCGATAGCTATTTTGTCCCTTTCGGAAAAAGTGGCTGCAGAACCAATTTTGAAGCTTCTCAATTCTGCAATAGCTAATGCAGAGAATAATCTCGGTATGAATCGTGATGAGTTATATGTTGCGGAGACGTACGCAAATGAAGGCCCAACTCTTAAAAGGATTAGGCCCAGGGCCAGGGGAAGAGCGACAAGGATTCGGAAAAGAACTAGTCATGTGACTATAATTTTAGATCAAATTGAAAGGTAAGGAGGGATAGATACGTGGGTCAGAAAATTAATCCCCATGGGTTTAGAGTAGGTGTAATCAAAGATTGGGATGCAAAATGGTATGCTTCCAAGAAAGATTTCGCTGATACTCTAATAGAAGATGTAAAGATTAGAGAATATGTTAAAGAAAAAGAATATAATGCTGGCGTGTCAAAGATAGAGATTGAAAGAGCAGCAAATAGGATAAGATTAAATATATACACTGGGAAACCCGGAATGGTAATAGGCAGGGGTGGTTCTGGTGTTGAAAAGCTTAAAAAAGATCTAGAAAAGATGACTAATAAGAACGTAATTATAAATATAGTTGAGGTAAAAAAGCCTGATATGGATGCACAGCTTGTGGCAGAAAATATAGCATCTCAATTGGAGAGGAGAATTTCTTTCCGAAGGGCGATGAAACAGTCCATATCCAGAGCAATGAAGGCAGGTGCTCAGGGTATAAAGACGCAAGTTTCAGGTCGTCTAGGTGGTGCAGAGATTGCTAGAACTGAAGGATATCACGAGGGTACTATACCACTTCAGACATTGAGGGCCGACATAGATTATGGATTTGCTGAGGCAAATACAACCTATGGAAAGATAGGCGTCAAAGTGTGGATCTACAAAGGTGAAGTCCTCCCAACTGTTAAGGATAATTCGTCTGAGGAAGGAGGAAGAAAAAATGTTAATGCCAAAGAGGGTTAAATATCGAAAGCAGCAGAGAGGCAGAACCAAAGGTAAGGCGACAAGGGGTAATACTTTGGCTTATGGTGAATATGGTCTACAGGCCTTAGAGCCTGGTTGGATTACAAGTAATCAGATAGAGGCTGCACGAATTGTAATGGCGAGATATGTACGTAGAGGTGGTAAGTTGTGGACTAAAATTTTTCCCGACAAACCAGTTACTAAAAAACCGGCTGAGACACGTATGGGTAGTGGTAAGGGTACTCCTGAATATTGGGTAGCTGTTGTAAAACCAGGAAGAATATTATTTGAGATAGCAGGTTTACCGGAGACTCAGGCAAAGGAGGCGCTCCGTTTGGCTTCATATAAACTACCCCTTAAGTGTAAGATTGTGAAAAGAGAAGAATTGGGTGGTGAAGAAGATGAAGGCTAATGAATTGAGGGAGCTTTCAAATGAAGAACTACAAGATAAGCTTGTGGAATTAAAGGGAGAATTATTTAATTTAAGATTTCAATCGGCTACTGGTCAGCTAGACAATCCCATGAGAATAAAAGAAGTTAGAAAAGATATAGCTAGAGTTCATACTATTCTCCGGGAAAGGGAGCTGAAGTCTGCTGAAGCATAAATGCTGAAAGGAGGGACGTTGCGTGTCTGAAAATATAAGGGCTAATAGGAAGACTAGGGTAGGTACTGTTGTAAGCGATAAGATGGATAAGACAGTAGTTGTTGCTGTTGAAAGACGGGTTAAGCATAAATTGTATGGCAAGACAATAAAACGCACCACTAAATTTAAAGCCCATGATGAAAATAATGAATGTAAAATTGGTGATAAAGTGAGGATAATGGAAACAAGACCTCTTAGTAAGGATAAATACTGGCGTGTAGTCAATATAATAGAAAAAGCCCAATAATCATCTTAGGTATGATGAGAGGAGGTTAACGAGATGGTACAGCAACAGACTATACTTAAAGTCGCCGATAATACTGGTGC
>DGES01000109.1:2280-4664 GCA_002386065.1 Firmicutes bacterium UBA3920 | reverse complement strand
CAAAACAAAAAATGCATGTAAAAAAAGGCGATACTGTTGAGATTATATATGGTAAGGATAAAGGGAAGAGAGGAAAGGTATTAACAGTTCTTCCTAAAGAAGGTAAGATAATTGTTCAGGATATAAATAAAAACACAAAACACCAAAAACCAAGGGGAATTAGTCAACCAGGTGGCATTATACATCAAGAAGGTCCCATACATGCATCAAAAGCTATGGTTGTCTGCGATAAATGTGATGAACGGACTAGAGTAGGCAAAAAGTTTTTGGAAGATGGGTCTAAGGTTAGATTTTGTAAGAAATGCGGAGAGACATTTAACGATTAATCGCTACATGGAAGGGAGGTTAATATGATGCCACGATTAAAGGATCACTATAGAAATGAAGTGATACCTGCTCTAATGGAGAAATTCCAATATAAAAACGTGATGGAAGTACCTAAATTAGAAAAGGTAGTTATAAATATGGGAGTTGGCGATGCAAAAGAAAATCCTAGATTTTTAGAAGCTGCAGTGAAGGATTTAGCAACTATAACAGGTCAGCAACCTGTAGTTACAAAGGCGAAGAGATCAGTTGCTGCATTTAAAGTACGGGAAGGTATGAATATTGGTGCAAAGGTTACACTTCGAGGAGATAAGATGTATGACTTTGTAGATAAGTTATTCAATGTTGCCTTGCCGAGAGTAAGAGACTTTAGAGGACTTTCTATCAATTCATTTGATGGAAGGGGCAACTATTCACTAGGTTTGAAGGAACAACTAATTTTTCCTGAGATAAACTATGATGATATAGAAAAAATACGAGGTATGGATATAGTATTTGTTACTACAGCTAAGACTGATGAGGAAGCAGCTGAATTTTTGAGACTTATGGGTATGCCATTTGCCCAAAATTAAGAGGAGGGAAGTAATTTGGCGAGAAAGGCTTTGGTTGTAAAACAACAAAAAAAACCTAAGTATAAGACTAGAGCATATACTCGATGCAGATTATGTGGAAGACCACATTCAGTATTAAAAAAATATGGTATATGCCGCATATGTTTTAGAGAACTTGCACACAAGGGCCAAATACCTGGCGTTAAAAAGTCTAGCTGGTAAACATAGAAGTCTGGAAGGAGGTATAATGTATGGCTATGACAGATCCCATTGCCGATATGCTGACTCGTATTAGAAATGCATTGGTTGTAAAGCAGGAATACGTTGATGTTCCAGCTTCTAATATGAAAAGAGATATTGCAAATATTCTTTTGCAAGAGGGATATATAAAAAATGTAAAAGAAATACAAGAAAATAACAAGTCAATACTTCGATTGACTCTTAAATATGGTCCGGATAATGAAAGGGTTATATCAGGGCTCAAAAGAATAAGTAAACCAGGACTTAGGGTATATGCAAAGAGCGAAGAGATCCCTAAAGTTTTGGGAGGCTTAGGAATTGCTATAATCTCTACTTCTAAGGGTGTTATATCAGATAAACAGGCCCGAAAAGAGGGAATAGGTGGCGAAGTAATTTGTTACGTGTGGTAGTAGTATCTACTACGTAAAAAGTGGAAGGTGGTGTAAAGATGTCGAGGATAGGAAGACTTCCTATAGAACTTCCCGATGGGGTTAGTGTGAAGTTGGATGATGCAACTAATACATTGACAGTGAAGGGACCAAAAGGAGAGCTTTCCCAGAAGATTCACGAGTCAATAGATATTACAATAGAAGATAATATAATTACAGTAAATAGAAAGTCCGATTCAAAATTCGATAAATCATTACATGGACTTACTCGTTCCCTAATAAATAATATGGTTTTAGGGGTAACTAAGGGATTTGAAAAGACTTTAGAAATAGACGGTGTAGGCTATAGAGCACAAAAACAGGGAAAAAAACTAGTACTCAATGTTGGGTATTCGCATCCTGTTGAAATAGAAGAAGAACCAGATATAGAGTTTGAAGTGCCTGCTCCTAATAAGATAGTAGTAAAAGGAATAGATAAGCAAAAAGTAGGTGCTGTTGCGTCGGCAATAAGAAGTATCCGTGAACCTGAGCCATATAATGGCAAAGGCATAAAATTTGAAGGTGAGAGAATTATTCGAAAAGAAGGTAAGACAGGTTAATTAGGAAGGAGTGAATCAGGGTGATAAAAAAAGTAAATAGAAATGAAGCCAGAAAAAAGAGACATTTGAGGATCCGAAAAAAAATATCTGGTACGGCCGAAAAACCTAGATTTAATGTATATAAGAGCAATAAACATATGTATGTACAGATAACAGATGATATGACTGGTCATACCCTGGTATCTGCTTCCACTTTGGATCCTGAACTTAGAGACAAAGTAGATGGGATTACAAAAACAGAAGCTGCAAAAATGGTTGGAGAGCTGGCGGCTAGGCGCGCC
>DGES01000109.1:0-2034 GCA_002386065.1 Firmicutes bacterium UBA3920 | reverse complement strand
TAGATGGAGCGTATTGATGCCAGTACTTTAGACCTTAGCGAGAGAGTTGTAAGTATTAATAGAGTTGCAAAGGTCGTAAAGGGCGGTAGAAATTTTCGATTCAATGTAGTGGTAGTAGTTGGAGATGAAAACGGTCATGTTGGAGTAGGTACAGGTAAGGCGACAGAGATCCCAGATGCCATTAGAAAAGGGATAGATAATGCCAAGAAAAATTTAATACATGTACCTATTGTGGGTACAACGATTCCCCACGAAGTAATCGGTGTATCTGGAGCTGGAAAAGTACTCATGAAACCGGCAGAAGAAGGAACAGGAGTTATTGCTGGTGGATCAGTTCGTGCAGTTTTAGAACTTGCTGGCGTAAAAGATATAAGGACTAAATCATTAGGATCAAGCAATACACTTAGTATGGCAAATGCTACAATAGAAGGATTAAAACAGCTCAAAACTGTTGAGCAGATGGCACGTCTGCGTAATAAAACAGTCGATGAGATCTTAGGTTAGGAGGAAAGGAATATGGCAAAAACCAAACTAAAAGTTACACAAAAGGCCAGTATAATTGGTCGTCCTAAGGCTCAGGTTGCCACTATTAAAGCTCTAGGGCTTGGAAAAGTAGGGCAAACTAATATATTCGACGATGACCCTGCAATTCGGGGTATGATAGATAAGGTAAGACATTTAATAGAGGTAGAAGAGTTAAGCGAGTGAGGAGGTGAAACCCTTGAAGTTACATGAATTAAAACCAGCAAAAGGGGCAGTAACGTCAAGGAAACGCAAGGGCAGAGGAGTAGGTTCTGGCCTTGGTAAGACATCAGGAAGGGGTCATAAAGGACAAAAAGCTAGAAGTGGAAGCGGTGCAAGATTAGGTTTTGAAGGTGGACAGATGCCGCTTGTAAGACGTCTTCCTAAGAGAGGATTTACAAATGTATTTGCAAAAGAGTATTCAGTAGTTAATATAGAAGACTTAGAAATATTCGAAGATGATACCGTTGTTACTCCTGAATTGCTTATGGAAAAGGGTTTTGTGAATAAGATGAAAGATGGTATCAAAATATTAGGGAATGGCACCCTTACAAAAAAATTAACAGTTAAGGCCCATAAATTTAGTAAATCGGCCAAGGAAAAAATAGAGGCTGTTGGAGGAAAGGCAGAGGTGATTTAATTGATTATAGACACCTTACGAAATGCCTGGAAAATAGATGATATAAGGGAAAAAATAAAATTTACAATTTTGATGCTATTTATATATAGAGTAGGAACTTTTGTGCCGATTCCAGGTATAAATAGTGATTATATAAAACAGTTGGTGGCAGATGGAGGTTTGCTTAGTTTTTTTGACATAATCACTGGAGGTGCTTTTGCAAATTTCACTATATTTGCGATGGGTATAACGCCACATATAAATGCATCAATAATAATGCAACTTTTGACAGTTGCAATACCTAAGCTAGAGCAATTGGCCAAAGAGGGAGAAGAGGGAAGGAAGAAAATAGCCCAATATACTAGATATCTTACAATTATACTTGCATTTATACAGGCCTTTGGTATAACCTATGGTCTAGCACAAGGGGCTATCAAGAATCCAGGATTTCTTAGTTATTTCGTTGTGGCTTTGACATTGACTGCTGGAACAGCATTTTTGATGTGGTTAGGTGAACAAATTACAGATAAAGGCATTGGGAATGGAATTTCTCTAATAATATTTACTAGCATAGTATCAAGACTTCCAGTGTCAATTATATCGACTTATCAAAATGTGTTTGTGGCTAAGACACAGAGTGTTTGGAGTATACCTGTAATGATATTGTTTTCAGTGCTTCTTATAGCAGGTGTAATTTTTATTGATATGGGAGAGAGAAGAATTCCTGTTCAATATGCCAAGCGAGTAGTAGGCAGAAAGGTATATGGTGGACAGAGCACTCATATACCTATGAAGGTAAATTCATCAGGGGTATTACCTATTATATTTGCAGTATCCATACTGGCTTTTCCGCAGACGATAGCCCAGTTTTTTCCGGAAAGTGGTTTTGCCAT
>DGES01000037.1 GCA_002386065.1 Firmicutes bacterium UBA3920 | reverse complement strand
AGATGTGTATAAGAGACAGATATTAGGACTTATAGTTTCAGTTGGGCATGGATTTAAAGCCGATACAGCTGTATTAAGTGCACAAGATGGTGGAGAACAACCAGTATATTATAGAATGTTTCAACCAATTAGACCTTGGGGAATATATAGCAATTGGTATACTCTATATTATCACACAAATTCCACAGACAACACACAAAAATTTAAAATTTACCAAACATATAAGGAAGATATAACTGAAGAAGAGAAATCTCCAACATCTATAAATGATTCTAGTCCAACAACTAAACAGCTACAGACAAAACAACCAGACGATGAAACAGACATCCAGCCAACAAATACAGTAGCAAAACTATCTTATGAGCAAAATAGAATGCTTCAGCTTATAAATGAAGAGCGAACCAAAGCAGGAATAAACCCACTTATATTCGATGATGAGCTTACAAAAGTAGCCTCTGTAAAGGCACAAGATATGGTGGATAATAACTATTTTGAACATAACTCTCCTACATATGGCAGTCCATTTGATATGATGAAAAACTTTGGTATACAGTATTATGCTGCCGGAGAAAATCTAGCTGGATACAATAATGTAGAAAAAGCACATATTGGACTTATGAATTCAGATGGACATAGAAAAAACATTTTGAATTCCAATTTTACCCATATCGGAATTGGAATATGCAAAAGTCCTAAATATGGATATGTATTTGTACAGATGTTTATAGGTAAATAAGTTTCTTATTAAAAGGAGACAATTGTCTCCTTTTAATATTGATACTCTAGAGTTACACTTGCTTCTATCTCTAGTTCTCCTATCTCTACCGGCACAGCAATTTCGGCTCCAGAATCCATAAGTAAATCAACATTTTCTCTAGCAGTATATATATTCTCTCCCTCATATATACCTATGGGAACTCCTATCTTAACACCTACCTGATCTGCAATTGTAGCTGCCTTATCCTGTGCATTTTCTATTGCCTTTTGTAAAGCTTCTTTATATGCATCATCCCTGTTCAATGAATCAAAACTTATTCCATATACGTTATTTGCACCCTCATTATATGCAGTATTTATTACTTCTCCTACTCTGTCTATATCCCTCACAATAATCCTCATTATATTATATACCTTAAATCCTAATGCACCTTCATTACCATCTAAATAGTCCATTTCTTGCCCCACACTATACCTTATAGTATTTATGTCCTTTTCGTCTATACCCATAGACTTTAATTTTTTTAATACATTATTCATAGTCACTTTATTTCGATCTTGAGCTTCCTTCGCATTTTTATCAAAGGTTTCTACACCAATATTTATATAGGCTATATCAGGTTTAATTGTGATTTTACCCTTCCCATATACTACAATGACATCCTCATTACCAGTTGCAGGCTGAGTTGCATCTACTACAGTACTCTCCCTTGCCAATAGTTTAGAACCAACCAATAGCACACCTCCTATCAACACTGTACTTAATATACTAAGCAATACTTTTTTACCCACCATATTCCTCATTCCTCCTACCTTCATATAGATTTATATGTCTCTACATTATAATTATAATTAAATATAATAAATCTGTCTTTATTATATTTTTTAGTTAGAAATATTATACGTTATTCCCCTCTCTGTGATTCTATATTTTCAAATATTTTTATAAATCCAGAGGGTTATTTAGCAAAATATCTGTATAGAATATTTCTAAAAAAACCCGTCATTTAACTTTACAACCTAGGGTAATAAAAAATTCTGAAAAAGAATATTGCAATATAGCCGATATTATGCTATCATAAACTATGTCGCAAGTTGATATGCCGAAGTGGTGGAATTGGCAGACGCGCAGGACTCAAAATCCTGTGAGGCTCAAACCTCGTGCGGGTTCGACCCCCGCCTTCGGCACCAGAATTTTCAGCCCTGAACTTACAGAGTTCAGGGCTTTTTTATTGCCCGATAGTCTGTACTCTGGTGTTTTCCGGGTAAAATGCGAGGATCGCATTTGCCGACGAAACCTTACTGCTATAATCAAGGTGGGTGTAAATATTTGATGTCGTTCCGATGTCGCTATGTCCCAGCCACTCCTGAATTTCTTTCAGACTGACACCGTTGGCGTAAAGAAGGCTGGCACAGCTATGGCGGAGATCGTGGAAATGGATTTTTTTCAATCCGTGGTTTTTCAATACAATCTCGAAATGCTGGGTGATGAAGTTTGGTTTGACAAGTTCGCCCATTGCATTTACATAGATATAATCCAGATATTTTTTGCAGTAGGCTGCACCGCATACCTTTTGAATGCCGCCACGATTATCTCGTGGTATTGTAGCAATTCCTGCGAAGAATCCTCGTATTCCTGTCTTTCATAGCGATAAAATGCCTCCCGATCGCGTCCAGTCATTTTGAGCAGACCAATGGGATGTTTCTCAAAGAATGGCTCAATCTGACTTCTAACATCGTAGGCATATTCCGCGTATGTACTTGGGCTAAAGGAAAAAGCGTTTTCTTTCAGCCACTTATTCAAAAAAACATGAAACGGTACATCTGCATTTTCCAGCAGATTTTCGGGATTAAATTCTTTTCGGGTTTTGAGCAGCATGGCTTCGGCCCGCTTCTTATTCCCCTTTACAGTAAGTCCTGTGCTGATGGATTTGCTTTTTCGTTTACCGTCAGCACCTTTCCAGCTTAATATCATCTGGAAATATCCATTTTGTTCTCTCAGGTGGCCTGCTACCATCATCATTCCTCCTTTTTGCAGTAGCTATATTCACCCGCTGTTGACAGTATCATCGTACCATCACCCTATAAATATAGCAAGGATATGAATTAGCTTCGTCTGATGATGTGCAAGTAGTTCAATATGTGAAGTTTGGGAATCTTGTAGGTTCGGCCTACTCGAAAATGTTCGATGCTATTTTCCTGTAACAATCGGTAGGCGGACTTCTCACTGAT
>DGES01000126.1:56592-58535 GCA_002386065.1 Firmicutes bacterium UBA3920 | reverse complement strand
AGATGTGTATAAGAGACAGGCTTAGGTCTGATTTAGAAAAGGCTCTTTCCTTGATACCAGGTACTCACAGAGTCAATCTGCATGCCATGTATGCCGAGACAGGAGATGAAAAAATAGATAGGGACAAAATTGAACCAAGACATTTTAAAAACTGGATGCTTTGGGCAAAAGAAAAGGGTTTAGGCCTTGATTTTAATCCTACATTTTTTTCTCATCCTCTAAGTGATGATGGTTTTACTTTGGCCCATCCTGATCCTGCCATAAGGAATTTTTGGATAGAGCATGGCAAGGCTTGTAGACGGATTGGGGCATATTTGGGTAAAGAACTTGGCACTCCGTGTGTAACAAATATTTGGATACCAGATGGTTTTAAAGATAATCCAGTCGATAGGTTTGCACCTAGAGAACGTTTAAAAGAATCTTTGGATGAAATTCTAAGCGAATCTATACCGCAAGAATATAATTTAGATTCAGTAGAGAGCAAACTTTTTGGAATAGGTTCTGAAAGTTATGTAGTAGGCTCTCATGAGTTTTATATGGGATATGCTATGGAAAATAATATACTTCTGTGTTTAGATGCAGGTCATTTTCATCCGACAGAGCAGATTTCAGATAAGATATCGGCAATATTACAATATATACCTGAAATACTTCTTCATGTGAGTAGGCCAGTGCGGTGGGATAGCGATCATGTTGTGATATTTGATGATGAGTTACAGAACATAATGCATGAACTAGTGAGAGGAGCTGTAACAGATAGAGTACATATAGGCCTAGATTTTTTTGATGGTAGTATAAATAGAGTAGCAGCATGGGTTATAGGTACAAGAAATACTAGAAAGGCACTACTAAAAGCATTTTTGCAACCAGTAACACGCTTAAAAGAGATTGAACTTAACAAGGATTATACTGCAAGGCTTGCCCTTACAGAGGAATTAAAGACCTATCCATTTGCTGCAGTGTGGGATTATTATTGTCTTACTAGAGGAGTGGCAGTTAGAGAAAGTTGGTTAAAAGAAGTGTTAAACTATGAGAAAGAGATACTAGAAGAGAGATTATAAGAGATGATAGCATTGGCCTATCAGAATGTGTAAAGGAGGGTTTGGCATGGACAGAGCTTCTTGTGTTGCAATAGATTTAGGTGCCTCTAGTGGTAGAGTTATTCTATCTACGTTTAATGGTAAGAGTATAGAGCTTAAAGAGGTATATAGGTTTCCTAATTATGCTATAAAGCTAGGTGATAGGTATTATTGGAATTTTCCAGGAATCTACAATGAGATTTTAAAAGGATTAAGGAAGGCTGTCAAGCAAGAAAGAAATATAATAAGTATAGGTATAGACACGTGGGGTGTGGACTATGGGTTGTTGGACGAAGAAGGAAATTTAATAGGATTACCTATACATTATAGGGACGAGCGAACACAATCTATTATAGATGACGTAGAGAGAATATTACCTTTTAGTGAAATCTATAAAAAGACTGGTATTCAGAAGATGGCCATAAATACTTTGTATCAGCTCTATTCCGATAAGATCATTCGACCTAAAATATTAGAAAACGCCGATGCATTGTTATTTATTCCTGATCTTCTTAATTATTATTTAACAGGAGAGGTATATAGTGAGTACACTATAGCATCTACTTCACAGTTGTTAAATGCTGTAGAAGGCGATTGGGATAAGGACATAATATCAAACCTAAATTTGCCTATGCATATATTTAAACCCATAATAAATCCTGGTGAGATATATGGGTATTTGAGGGAAGATATAGGAAGAGAACTTGGATTGTCAAGTATTCCGATTATAGCTGTAGCTTCCCACGATACTGCTTCTGCTATAGTTGGTACTCCATTGAAGAATAGTTCAAGTGCATATTTGAGTTGTGGTACTTGGTCACTTCTTGGAGTTGAGATAGATGCGCCCATAATAAACGATAAGTC
>DGES01000126.1:44854-56445 GCA_002386065.1 Firmicutes bacterium UBA3920 | reverse complement strand
CATAGATCCAGAAGACGATAGATTTATGGCACCTGATAATATGATAGAAGAAATTATAGGTTTTTGTGTAGATGCTGAACAGGGAGAGCCAAAGGATTTAGGGGAAATAGCTATAGCTGCATACAATGGTATTGTATCTAGATATGTTAAGACACTAAGTGAACTTGAAGATGTGTTGGGGCGAAATATAGAGACGATAAATATGGTAGGTGGGGGTATACAAGATACCTTATTATGTCAGATGACGGCTAATGCCACAGGAAGAGAAATAGTAGCTGGTCCTATAGAGGCTTCGACTATGGGTAATAGTATTATGCAATTTATTGTAAGTGGGCATATAGAGGATGTAAAAGAGGGTAGAGCTATAGTTGAAAATTCTTTTAAACTAAAGCACTATAACCCAATTACTTCATAATATTGAAGGTGGTGTATAAGTAATATGCTAGCAATTGAAAGAAGAAGAGAGATAATGACTATTCTACAGAAGCAAAAGAGTGTTTTGGTATCAGATTTAAGTAAAAGGTTTCATGTTACAGAGGAGACTATACGGAGAGATTTGGAAAAATTAGAACGGGAAGGTTTAGTTAAGAGGACTTATGGCGGGGCTGTGCTCAGCGAAAGCATAAGCATTGATTTGCCATTTGATGTACGTGAGATAACAAATATAGAGGAAAAAAAGGCTATAGCCTCAAAAGTATCAGAATTTATAGAAGATGGAGACACACTTATGTTGGATTCTAGCTCTACTGCTTTGCAACTTACAGAACATATAAAGAAAAAAAAGAATATTACGGTTATTACCAACTCAGTAAAAATGATATTGGAATTAAACGGTGCAGAGAATGTAAGGGTTATATGTACAGGGGGAGATTTACGGCATTCAAATCTTTCTTTTGTAGGATATCTATCTGAAAGGGCAATAAGAAGTTACCATGTAGACAAAGCTATTATCTCTTGTAAGGCTGTAAATATGGAAAAAGGAATTTTAGAATCTAATGACAGTGAGGCTTATGTAAAAAGGGCTATGGTAGAAAGGGCTCAAAAGACCTATCTATTATTAGATAATAGTAAATTTGACAGAATGTCATTCATAAATATCACAGAATTTGATAGTATACACGCTATATTTACAGATAAAAAGCTATCAGAAAATTGGGAGCAGTTTTTTCAAGAAAAAGGGATAGATATTATATACAGTTAGATAGAATACATGAAGTTGTTATATTTTTTATAATTATTTAGGCTTGATACTAATAGCAGTCCATGAATTAAATAATTTTATTAATTGCTTTTAATATTGACAATTATCTATTTATAGGAGAGGTGACCTAAGTGTTTAATGAAGATGAAGTGAGAAAACAGATATGTGATATAGGAAAGAGAATATATTCAAATGGTTTTGTAGCTGCCAATGATGGAAATATTTCAGTGAGGATAAGTGATGATGAAATACTCTGTACTCCTACAGGTGTGAGTAAGGGCTATATGACACCAGATATGATATGTAAGGTTAATATGGCTGGGGAAACTTTGAAAACAAATGGTGCAAATAGGCCATCATCTGAGGTTAAGATGCATCTTAAGGTGTACAAGGACAGAAAAGATGTTAATGCTGTAGTACATGCACATCCACCTTTTGGAACGGCTTATGCGGTTATGGATAAGCCCCTTGATAGACCCCTTATTCCTGAGTCGGTTATATTATTAGGTTCGATACCAATTGCTAGATATGGTACACCATCTACTGATGAGATACCAGATGCAATATCGAAATATTTGCAGGATTATGATGCAATATTATTACAAAATCATGGTGCACTCACATATGGAACTGAATTGGAAGAGGCATATCATAAGATGGAATCATTGGAGTTCTACGCTAAGATAACTTTTATATGCGATGTCTTGGGAGAACCAAAGGCATTGGATGAGGAGCAAGTAAAGAGACTATATGAGATAAGAAAACAGATGAATTTGCCAGGAAGACATCCTGCCATTTAGAAATATGGTCAATAATTTAATAGATATTACATAAATATCCTGACAATATTGTCAGGATATTTATGTCTATAGGCCTCTACCATGATGTAAATTGAAGTAGTCAAAATATATATTTTATCTTTTACTCATTGTTCATCTTCGTTTTGTTTCTTCTTAGTTTTAAGACTTACTATGAATCCCCAGATGCCTACTATAATTAGTACTACTGCATACCATATAGGTAGGGCAAAATCAGTCACACCTATCCAGCCTAAAATACCAGTTAAAATAGCCAATAAGGCCAAAATCAAAAATAAAAAGAAACTTTTTTTAGACATAATACTTCCCTCCTTCTAATATGGCATAATATATGCCATTATTTTTAGGAATGTGTATAATTGACTACTTCAATAAGTATAAAAATTTCTCAATATGGTCAAAGTTTTTATAAAATGTGTATATCTATGTATAATATTCTCAAAGATTCTTCGAATGGAATTTATAATTTTGTCTATATAAGTTGTATGCTTATTTGCTCTATGCGAATTGCAATATTTTATTCTACTTTAGCAAAATAAGT
This sequence comes from Firmicutes bacterium UBA3920, assembly GCA_002386065.1. Classification (GTDB taxonomy): domain Bacteria; phylum Bacillota; class Clostridia; order Caldicoprobacterales; family Xylanivirgaceae; genus UBA3920. Next base: position 53,885 of record DGES01000126.1, on the reverse strand, counting down.
TCATGTAAATTTTGAATATAATATTTATCTATGAAAATCTATATCTACAACATTATATTAGCATTATATCACATTGATGAATAAAATTACAAATTTTAAAAAAATAATGCTAAAAAATTTGAATACATGAAAATTTTGATATAGAATTATTCTAGTATGGATAATTATCAGGAGGATTATATAATGGTGGATATTATAGATATGTTATCTGAAGAATTAGGTATTAGTGTTAAACAAGTAAAACGCACAGTCGATCTAATAGATAAAGGAAATACAATTCCCTTTATAGCAAGGTACAGAAAAGAGGTTACAGGGGGACTTGATGATATAGTACTGAGAGAATTATATGAAAAACTGAACTATTTGAAAAGTCTAGAAGAGCGTCGGGAGGATATCATAAGATTAATAAAAGAACAGGATAAGTTGACGGATGAATTATTAGTAAAAATTCAAGGAGCTAAAACATTAACTGAGCTTGATGACATATATAGACCATTTAGGCCTAAGCGTCGTACCAGAGCTACTATAGCTAAAGAAAAAGGTTTAGAACCCTTGGCTAATATGCTATGGACTAAATCTATAGAGGATGTAGAGGGTATTGCAGGTCAATATATAGATGAGGCTAATGAAGTTTTAACAGTTAATGATGCTCTACAAGGTGCCATGGATATAATAGCTGAGGATATATCAGATAATGCCGACTATAGAAAGACCATACGTGAATATATATATAAAAATGCAAGTATAGTATCTAAAGGTGAAAAAGAAGAAAGATCTGTCTATGAGATATATTACGATTACAAGGAACCTGTTTCACAGATTGCTCCCCATAGGATACTTGCAATCAATAGAGGTGAAAAGGAAGGGTATTTGTCCGTTAAAGTAGATGTAGAAGATGAAAAAGTGATTGATTTGCTTATATCTATGATAGAGGCAGATAAAGAAGAGTTTACAAAAGAATATGTGTATATGGCTGCTTCGGATTCATATAGACGTCTCATAGCACCGTCTATAGAGCGGGAGATACGGAAACAACTTACTGAGGAGGGTGAAGAACAGGCTATAGAAGTATTTGCTAAAAATGTAAGGAGTCTACTTCTTCAGCCGCCAGTAAAGGATAAGAAAGTAATGGGTATAGATCCTGGATATAGGACAGGAAACAAGGTTGCAGTAGTAGATCAGATGGGCAATGTACTAGATACAGCAGTTATATATATGACACTTCCAGAACATGATAAGGATAAAGCAAAGGCGAAGCTATTGGAGCTTATATTGGAATACGACGTAGATGTTATAGCCATTGGCAATGGAACTGCATCTAAGGAAACCGAGATTGTAGTAGTGGAGCTTATTAGCGAACTTGAGAGGGAAGTCCTATATATGGTGGTGAGTGAGGCAGGGGCATCAGTTTATTCGGCATCTAGACTTGCTGCAGAGGAATTTCCAGAATTTGATGTATCTCTTAGAAGTGCTGTATCTATTGCTCGCAGACTTCAGGATCCTCTAGCCGAGCTTGTAAAGATAAATCCAAAGTCTATAGGTGTGGGCCAATATCAACATGATGTAAATCAAAAAAAGCTTGCTGATACATTGAAAGGTGTAGTGGAGGATTGTGTAAATTTGGTGGGGGTTGACCTTAATACCGCTTCTCCATCACTTCTTTCATATGTGGCCGGTATAAGTAATACGGTGGCTAAAAATATAGTTATATATAGAGAAGAGCAGGGAGGTTACAAAAATCGGGATGAACTTTTAAATGTCAAAGGTTTGGGTATTAAGACATTTCAACAGTGCGCCGGCTTTCTCAGAATACCAAGAGGTGGGAATATATTTGACAATACAGGTGTTCATCCTGAATCCTACGAGGCTGCAAAGAGGCTTTTACCTATGTTGGATTATACATTAAAAGACGTGGAAAAGGGTGATATAAGGGATATAGATGAGCGAGTTACGAAGATAGGTATTCAAAAATTAGCAGAGGAACTAGATATTGGAGAGCCTACTTTAAAGGATATAATAGAGGAACTCAAAAAACCAGGCAGGGATCCGAGAGATGAACTTCCAAAACCTATGCTTCGATCTGATATAATGGCGATAGAAGATTTAAAGCCTGATATGATTTTAAAAGGAACAGTAAGGAATGTGGTAGATTTTGGGGCATTTGTGGATATTGGTGTACACCAAGATGGGCTTGTTCATATATCAGAGCTATCTGATAAGTTTGTTCATCATCCTATGGATGTGTTACAGGTAGGCGATATTGTAATAGTTAAGGTATTAGATGTAGATGTAGAACGAGGGAGAATATCCCTTACAATGAGAGATGTAAAAGAGTTAAATTAGAATTGTGGGAGGAGATATACAATGATACTTATAAAAAACGGTAAAATATTAACTATGGCAGATAAGAGCTATGACAAAGGAGATATATTGCTAGATGGAGGAAAGATCAAACAAATTGCCGAATCCATAGATTTAGAGGATGATATGGAAATAATAGATGCTGAGGGTATGTGGGTTATGCCAGGTTTTATAGATGCTCACTCTCATGTAGGTATGTTTGAAGATGGTATGGGATTTGAAGGTTCAGATGGAAACGATGCAACTAATCCTGCTACTCCAAGTCTTAGAGCGATAGATGCTATAAATCCAGAAGATTTTTCATTTAAAGAGGCCAGAGAGCATGGTATTACTACTGCTGTTACAGGACCAGGTAGTGCCAATGTAATAGGTGGCCAGTTTGCGGCTGTTAAGACATATGGTAGAAGAATTGAAGATATGGTGATAAGAGCCCCTTTGGCCCTAAAGGTAGCATTTGGAGAGAATCCCAAGAGAGTCTATAGTGATAGAGAAAAGATGCCCTCTACACGGATGGGTACAGCTGCTATACTCAGGAGTGCCCTTGTGGATGCTCAAGAGTATAAAAAGAAATTAGAGGCAGGGAAAAAGGATCCTGAAAAAATGCCGGAGCGGGATCTTGATATGGAGATACTTGTAAAGGTGTTAGATAGGGAAATACCACTTAAGGCACATGCCCATAGGGCAGATGACATATTGACAGCTATAAGGATAGCAAAAGAATTTAATGTAAACTATACTATAGATCATGGAACAGAAGGATATAGGATCGCTGATATACTCCTTGAAGAAGGAGCAAGTGTAATAACTGGACCATTACTTAGCACTCGTAGTAAAATAGAACTTAAAAACTCTAGTTTTAAGGCCCCAGGGATACTTTCAAAAACAGGTATAAAGGTGGCTATAATGACAGATCATCCTGTAATTCCTATACAGTATTTATCAGTGTGTGCAGCTATTGCAGTTAAAGAGGGAATGGACGAAATGGAGGCATTAAAGTCTATTACAATAAATGCAGCTGAGATAACGGGTATAGCCGATAGAGTAGGCAGCTTAGAGGAAGGCAAAGATGCAGATGTTGTACTATATGATGGTAATCCATTGGATATACGTACAAATACCCAATATGTATTTATAGATGGAAACTTGGTATTTAAGAGATAAAATCTAATAATATATACTCATATTTGGCTATGATATGTTGTTTATACAGTTATTTATTAACATTATAACTTAATGCGATTTACGAGCTCATATAGTTTACTTTAATTCTGTAAAGAGGGCATAATGGTGTAAGGAGGTATTTAGCTATATGAAGATAAAATTTTTAGGCACAGGAGCAGCGGAGGGTTGGCCAGCTATATTTTGTGGATGTGATGCCTGCAAAAGGGCAGAAAAATTTGGAGGGAAAAATATAAGGACAAGAACATCGTGTCTAATAGATGATATATATATGATAGACTTTCCACCTGATACATATATGCATAAGCTTATATATAATATAGATCTGTCAAAATTAAAATATGTAATTATAACACACTCTCATTCTGATCATTTTTACGCATATGATTTTGAAATGCGGTTGGAAGGATTTGCATATATAGAAGATGATAGTCCTTTAAATTTATATGGAAATGAGAAGACAAAAGAACTTTTTGATTATGCCCTTGGACACTTAGATATGGAAGGTGTAGTAGATTACAATATTGTAAAGGCATTTAGTCCATTAAAGATAGGAGATGCCTTAGTTACGCCTTTACCTGCAGATCATTCTAAGGGGGAGGACTGTTTTATATACGTAATCCAGATAGATGGCAGTACACTTTTATATGGACATGATTCAGGTTATTTTCCGGAGGAATCCTGGGAAAGTCTTGTACAGTATGAATTTGATGGGGTTATACTTGACTGTACCTTTGGAACTGAAGATTTGCGTTCAGGGCATATGGGGCTTCCTGCAAATATAGATATAAAAAACAGATTATTAAAATCCAATGCAGCCAGTATTGATACTAAATTTATAATTACGCATTTTTCACATAATATTGGCCTTATGCACCATGAAATAGAGGAAATTGCAAAAGCTCATGGTTTTATAGCTGCATATGATGGGTTTGAGATAGAAATTTAAATTGTGGTATAATATTTTTATGATAAACTTAAAAAGTGAGGTATACTATGATAGAGTACATATCGAGAAATGCTGATGATACAAATGCCATTGGTATAGCGATAGGGACCGTTGCAAGGCCAGGGCTTATAATAACTTTGAATGGCGATTTGGGTGTTGGAAAGACGGTATTGGCTAGAGGTATAGGCAGAGGACTTGGTGTTGATGCACCCATTACAAGTCCTACCTTTACAATACTCCATCAGTATAAGGGTAGATTACCCTTTTATCATTTTGATATGTATAGGTTGAGTGATGAAGAGGAGATATTTGAATTAGGCTTTGAGGATTTTATATATGGTGATGGGGTGTCTGTTATAGAGTGGCCAGAGAATATGGGAGTGTATCATCCTGATAAATATGTTCAAATTGATATAGAGAGAATTGATGATAATACGCGAAAGATTATAATAAACGTTATTGGAGATGAATTTAAATGGCTGGAAGAGAGGTTACAAAAATATGTTAGTACTTGCAATTGAATCTTCTTCCCATGTGGCAGGGGCTGCATTGGTAAATGAGGATAAACTCATAGCTGAGTGTATATTAAACAGGGGACTTACTCACTCAGAGTATCTAATGACACTTATAGATAATATATTGACTATGGGAGCAGTAAAAGTAGAGGATATAGATATTTTTGGTGTAAGTAAAGGACCTGGTTCATTTACAGGACTCAGAATAGGTATAGCTACGATCAAAGGACTTGCCCAGTCAGTAGATAGACCTGTTGTAGGGGTACCGACATTAGATGGTCTTGCTTACAATGTGCAATATACTCACCATCTTATATGTCCTATAATGGATGCACGTAGAGGACAGGTCTATACGTCGTTATACGAATATAAGGGAAGCAAAATGATCAGGATAGACGAATATAATGCTCTTCCCATAGAAGAGGTTTTAAGAAAACTTGTTACAAAAGGGCGGGATGTAATTTTTTTAGGAGATGCTGTGGGAATATATAAAAATAAAATAAAAGATAGGATGGGGGAGAAGGCGTTATTTGCGCCGGCGCCCTTCCGTGAACAGCGCCCGTCTTCTATTGCTTCTTTAACTATAGAGATAGCCCATAGAGGTCAGGTTGAAGATTATAGGGATATCGTACCTTTTTATCTGCGAAAGTCTCAAGCTGAGCAAAGGCGCGAAGAAAAATTTTAGGGAAATAGGGAAAAATATGTACACATATTATATACAGAAAACAGGTTATATATTTATAGAACCAATAAGGTCCTATGATATAGATAAAGTCCTAGAGATAGAGAAATTATGTTTTTCTGTTCCTTGGTCAGAGGAATCGTTTCGATTGGAGATAGAAAAAAATAGATTTGCAAGATACTTAGTAGTAAAACATGAAGGTGAAGTAGTAGGTTATGGCGGCATGTGGCTCATAATAGACGAAGCCCATATAACAAATATAGCTATCCATCCAAATTATAGGCGAAGGGGTATAGGTAGGTTTTTACTTATTTCACTTATGAAGGAAGCTGTAAAGTATGGGATAAAGAGCATGACTTTAGAGGTGAGAGTTTCCAACTATGGTGCTCAAGCACTTTATAGTGAACTTGGTTTTGTAAAGGGAGGCATAAGAAAAGGATATTATGGCGATACACAAGAGGATGCCCTTATAATGTGGAATGATGATATAGAGGCAACTTTAAGACATTGGGACAACCTTTAAAGAACATATGTATTATTGAAAGATGGGTGTAATGAGTGATGGTAAAGGCTGTATATCCATGTACTATAGTGGGTACTATATGCTCTGTACTTATTGTTTTAATTTTAATTCTCACAAGCATAGAATTAGTTGCCTTTGACATGGATTTTTATTTAGAACAATACCATAAAAATAATACTACCTATGTAACAGGAGTTACTACAGATGAATTACTAGACTTTACAGATGCTCTTCTCTTATATCTAAAGGGAGAGAGGACTGATCTGTATATAAAACGTTCAGATGGTGGATATGTATTTAGTGAGCGAGAAATAGAACATATGAAGGATGTTAGGCAACTCTTTATATATGGACTACTGCTTAGGAACACTAGTCTTTTAATTGTTATCATATTGATACCAATAATGGCTTTTATCCATGATAAAATGTGGGCTAAATATTTTTCATATACTTTTATGGGCGTATTTGTCGTAATTCTATTAGTAGCACTGTTTATAGGTATATCTATAATAAGGGATTTTGATATTATGTGGGATAAATTTCATCATATACTTTTTACAAATGACCTTTGGTTATTGGATCCTGATAATGATATACTTATAATGATGATGCCAGAAGAATTTTTCATAAACATGATAAAAATAATTGCAGAATATTTTTTTGCTGGTATGGGAATTTTATTTATGGTTTTTCTGTTTTTATTTAGGAGGTATAAAAAAATAGACTAGGACCATTGATTAAGTCCTAGTTATATTTTGCTAACTACTCTAAACATGTATTATTACACCCATTGAATAGGAGTATTAATAGTAAAAAGAAGAAAAGTAAACCCTCAGCATCTGCAAAATTCCCAATTTCAAATAATATAACAAGGAGCAAAAAGAAAAATAATAGGGTAGACTCTTCGAGCCCTTCACCTAATAAATTGCTGAGTAGATTGGTCATTGGAATACCTCCTTACGTATATGTATAGTTTTACTACACTATTAGATTATGCAAATTTTATTATAATGTTACAGTAAAAAAGAAGGAGTATTTAGATGAAAGATATATATATACTTGCAATTGAGACATCTTGTGATGAAACCTCTGCTGCAGTTGTAAAAAATGGGCGCAAGATACTTAGTAATATAGTAGCGTCCCAGATAGAGCTACATAAAGAGTATGGAGGGGTAGTGCCAGAGATAGCATCAAGAAAGCATATAGAGGTAATAAGCCATGTAATAGAGGAAGCTATGAATAAATCAGGTAAGACATTTAAAGATTTGGATGCAATAGGTGTTACGTGTGGTCCAGGACTTATAGGAGCTCTCTTGGTGGGGGTATCTACAGCTAAAGGGTTGGCTTATGGCTTAGATCTTCCCTTAGTAGGAGTACATCATATAGAGGGTCATATATGTGCTAATTATATTGCCTATAGTGAGCTTGAGCCACCTTTTTTATGCCTAGTAGTATCAGGCGGTCATAGTCACATAATAATGGTAGAGGACTATGGAAAATACGAGATAATAGGGCAGACTAGGGATGATGCAGCGGGAGAGGCTTATGATAAGGTAGCTAGGACACTTGGTCTTGAATATCCTGGAGGTCCAGCCATAGACGCTTTAGCTAAAGAGGGAGATAAGAATTGGGTGGAGTTCCCAAAGGGTTATATTGACGGTCATCCCTATGATTTTAGTTTTAGTGGGCTTAAAACTGCAGTTATAAATCATATACACAATCTAGAACAAAAAGGCGAGGGTTATAATATTGCGGATGTAGCAGCTAGTTTTCAAAAGGCAGTTGTAGATGTGTTGGTGGATAAGACCTTGATGGCAGCAAGGGATTTAGGTGTCAAAAAAATTGCCCTTGCAGGAGGTGTATCTGCCAATTCAGCACTTAGAGCAGAGTTCAAACAAAGATGTAAAAGGGAAGGAATGCAGTTATATTATCCTCCCATAGAGTTATGTACTGACAATGCTGCTATGATAGGAAGTGCAGCTTATTTTGATTTTATACAAGGAAGAACAGCAGGTCTTAGGTTAAGTGCATATCCGAATTTTCCAATTGGTGAGAAATATTTGCTAGATGAAAGATAAAAATATTCATCTAGCATTTTTTTATTATAATATAAAAAATATTTGTGAATAAGTGTCATGTGGAAACTGGGGACAACCCTATAAAAGTGCTTTAAAACCAATATATATACTGTGGATAATCATGTGGATAATGTGGATAAGACAAAATTAGACATGCAAGATATTAAGTGCCAATTTGCATTTTTCTGTAGAATAATACGAGATATTATAAGGCAAACTATAAAGGATATTATTCTAAAATAGGAAGGTGAGAAAAATTGAAAATAAAGGATATTATGACTACGGAATTAGCTACATTATCTCCAGAGGATACCGTACTTGATGCATCTAAACTTATGCAGACCCATAATATAGGGACGATACCCATATGTGAAGGCGAAGACAAACTCATGGGTATTGTAACAGATAGAGATATAGTAGTCAGGAATATAGCTAATGATGGTGATCCAAGTACTACAAAACTTAAGGATCTTATGACCTATGATTTGGTTACCACGTCTCCTATGATGAGTGCAAAAACAGCGGCACGCTTAATGGCAGAGCATAAGATACGTCGTCTACCGGTAGTTGACGGTGAAAAGCTTGTAGGAATGGTATCTATAGGAGATATAGCAACACATGAAAAATTGAATGAGGAAGCAGGTAATGCATTAGAAGAAATATCAGAACCTTCAAATCCATTTAATATGTCATAGAAAATTATGAATATATGAACAAAGGGGTTGTTTTGTAATAGCCCCTTTG
>DGES01000126.1:35169-44740 GCA_002386065.1 Firmicutes bacterium UBA3920 | reverse complement strand
TTTTGTAATAGCCCCTTTGTCCATAATTAAGAGCATTTTATTGTGAAATGATTGATTATTAAACAAGCTTTTATCAATATCAAAATTTTTAAGACAGGCAAAAGTAAAGCAAAATAATTGACTATAAAACCTCATGTGATATAATCTATTTAAAACAAGGTAACCGGTTACCTTTAAGGTTTTAGGAGGCAGTAAATTGGCAACTATATATGATATAGCAAAGATATGCAACGTCTCTACAGCTACAGTATCAAGGGTATTAAATGATTCTGATCATCCGGTTCACCCAAATACCAAGTCTAAGATATTGAAAGCAGCTAAGGAATTGAATTATCGTCCAAATAGCATTGCGAAATCTTTAGCTAGCGGTAGAACACAGACTATAGCATTGCTTGTTCCTACTATATCAAATGACTACTATACACAGATAGCAGAATCAATGGAAAATGAATTAAATAATGCAGGATATATTGCATATTTATGTAATACAAAACGTTCAGTTTTGAGGGAAACAGAATATGTAGAAAATTTAATAATCAGGCGGGTAGATGGAGTGATATTTAGTCCTACTCGTGTTAAACCAGAAGATAACGTAAAGAATTTAGAGAACATAGAAGAACTTAAAAGAAATAATATAGCAGTAGTTGCATTTGGCAGTCGTTTTGAAGGTGTGAGCCAAGTATCAGTTGATACATATAAAGGAGCTTATGAAGCCACAAAATATTTAATATCCTTAGGCCATAGGCGAATAGGTTTTATAGATGGACTTACAGCAGGGACCCAAGGAAATAGGCGAAAGGGTTATATGGATGCCTTAAAAAATTCAGATATCGATGTAGATAATGACTTGATAATAAGAGGTAACTTAGATATAGATAGTGGTTATAAAAGTGGATTTAAATTGCTAAACCAGTCAGAACCGCCAACAGCTATATTCGCAGTAAATAATCTTATGTCAATTGGTGTACTTAATGCAGCTAAGGATATGCATATAAAAGTGCCTAACGAATTATCTGTCATTGGATTTGATGATAGTATACTTTCAAAGCTCGTAGAACCATCTCTTACTGTGGTCAGACAACCATTGGATAGAATGGGTGCTATTGCGGTAAAACTTCTATTAGATGAACTAAATGGGATAGGGGAGATCCAATCTGTAGAGTTAGAGCCTATTTTAGTCGAGAGGAATTCTTGTTTTAAAGTAATATAATAATACTTATTTTATAATAAGTAATTTTATATTCTACGACTAATTTATAGGTATTTTATATAAAAATAATAAGACGGGGTGGTAGTTTTATGGATAATTTAAAAGTAGCAGCACAATTATATACTATCCGCGACTATACTAAGACGGTCAAGGATATAAAATCAAGTTTAAAAAAAGTAGCAGATATAGGTTATAGCGCAGTTCAAGTTTCAGGTATGGGACCTATTGAACCGGAAACACTTAAGAGCATCGTAGATGATCTGGGGCTTACAATATGCGCAACTCATATTCCCTTTGAACGTATGGAAGAAGATATCGACAGTGTAATAAGGGAACATAAGTTATGGGCATGTAAGTATGTAGGTATAGGCTCGATGCCGTCTGAGTACAGAGGAACTTTAGAAGGAGTAAAAAAATTTGCAAAAAAGGCATCGACAATAGGTAAGCTTCTCTCAGAAAATGGACTTAGGCTCATTTATCACAATCATGCATTTGAGTTTTCAAAATTAGGTGGGAGGACCATAATGGACATATTATTTGAGGAGACAGACGAAGATTTTGATTTTGAGCTTGATACATACTGGATACAGGTAGGAGGTGGTAACCCAGTAGATTGGATATATAGAGTTGAAGGTAGGATGGATGTTGTTCATTTTAAGGATATGGTAGGCAACCTTGATAATTCACATAAGATGACAGAGGTGGGAGAGGGTAATCTAAATTGGTCTGCCATAATAAAGGCCTGTCAAGATACAGGTGTCAAATGGTGTGCAGTTGAGCGGGATATATGTGAAAGAAGCCCATTTGATAGTTTAGAGATAAGCTTAAACAATTTAAAGCGTTTTGGATTAGAATAATAAAAGCTAAGAGGAGGCTTAATAATGGGGAAATTTATTCTTTCAGCGTTTGCCGATGAGATAGATCAAGATCTTACAGTGCAGATGGATGTGTTGGAAAAACATGATATAAACTATATAGAAATGCGAGGCGTAAACGGGAAGAACATAGTGGAGTATAGTTTGGATGAGGTAAAGACTATAAAGGGGAAGTTGGATGAAAGGGGATTTAAAATATCGGCTATTGGTTCTCCTATAGGTAAGATAATGATTGAGGATGACTTTAGACCTCATCTTGAACTTTTTAAGCATACACTGGAAATAGCAAAAATACTTGAAACCAGATACATAAGGATGTTTAGCTTTTATATTCCAAATGGGGAAGAAGCATCTAAATATAGAGATGAAGTATTAAGTAGGTGGAATCGATTTGTAGACGCAGCCAAGGATACAGATATAATACTTCTCCATGAAAATGAGAAGGGTATATATGGTGATACGGCAGAGAGGTGCTTAGATTTATTAGAAAACTTAGATAATAAACGGGTAAAGGCCATATTTGATCCTGCAAATTTTATACAATGTGATGTTGAAACTTATCCCTATGCATTTGAGCTTTTAAGGGACTATATAGAATATATGCATATAAAGGACGCTAGGTTCAGTGATCATGAGGTGGTTCCATCAGGTAAAGGGGATGGGAAAATAAAGGAGATATTGACAGAGCTTTATAATATGGGATTTGAAGGTTTTCTATCCATAGAACCTCATCTTGCGAATTTTGTAGGTTTTTCAGAGCTAGAAAAGAGGGATGTGGGGTCAGATATATCTGATGAAGGAGAAAAGGCATTTGCAATTGCAACTCATGCCTTAAAAGAGATACTATCCAGTATAGAATCTGATGATAGATATGAATAAGAGTATTTATACAAAGGAGGAGAGGGTGTGGATAAAGTACGAGTAGGTGTAATAGGTATTGGAAATATGGGTAGTTATCATGCAAAATATATTGATAATGGTGAGATATATGGTGCGAAGTTAACAGCTGTATGTGATATAAATCCAAATCGACTCAAATGGGCTAAGAAAAATTTAAGTGAAGATGTTGCCCTATTTGATTCGATTGAGGCTTTGTTTGAGTCTAAATGTGTAGATGGGGTTATAATTGCAACGCCCCATTACGATCATCCACCTATAGCCATAGAGGCCTTTGAGCACGGACTTCATGTGCTTATAGAAAAGCCGGCAGGAGTTTATACAAGGCAGGTAAGAGAAATGAATGAGGTCGCTGAAAGCACTGATAGGGTATTTGGAATAATGTATAACCAGAGAACAAACCCCATATATAGAAAGGTTAGAGATTTAGTTAAAACAGGGGAATTGGGTGATATAAAGCGCACTATCTGGATTATAACTAGTTGGTATAGGCCACAGAGCTATTATGATTCAGGTGGTTGGAGAGCTACTTGGGCAGGTGAAGGTGGAGGTGTTCTTCTAAACCAAGATCCCCATCAATTAGACCTATGGCAGTGGATGGTGGGAATGCCCAAACGGGTAAGAGCCTTCTGCTATTTTGGGAAATATCATGATATAGAGGTAGAAGATGATGTGATGGCCTATGTAGAATACGAAAATGGTGCAACAGGTTTATTTGTTACATCTACAGGTGAAGCTCCTGGAACAAATAGATTTGAAATATCTGCGGATAGGGGTAAATTAGTTGTAGAAGATAATAAGCTTACATTTTGGCGTCTTAGAGTGCCGGAAAGGCAGTTTAATGCCGAGTGGAAAGGTGGATTTGGGGAACCAGAATGTTGGGAATGTGATATTCCTATAGAAGGAAAAGAGACAGGGCATAGAGGTATAACTCAAAATTGGATAGATGCCATATTAAAAGGTGATACCTTGTTAGCACCAGGAACAGATGGAATCAAAGGATTAGAGATATCTAATGCAATGCATTTATCATCTTGGATAGATAACTGGGTTGATATTCCTGTGGATGAAGATGCATTCTATAATGAGCTTAAAAAACGAATAGAGACGTCGACTTTTAAAAAGAAGAAACAGGATATAACAATGGATGTAGATGATACATTTTAGAACATATCTTTCAGGTAGGAATTCAATTCTACCTGAATTTTTTTGAAAAATATCTTACCTTACACAATTTTGGTTCGCACATAGCAGTTTTTTCTCTAGTATGGTATACTCAAATAAAAGATAAAAAATATGTAGAAAGAAGGGAGGATGATCATTTGAAGAAGACACCACTTTATGATACCCATGTAGCTGCAGGGGCAAAGCTAATAGATTTTGGCGGTTGGATGATGCCTGTCCAATATACGAGTATAATTGATGAACATATGGCTGTAAGAGAAAGGGCAGGTATATTCGATGTTTCGCACATGGGTGAAATTCTCATAGAAGGAAGAGATGCTGAAAGCTTTCTTCAAAAGATACTTACAAACGATATATCTAAAACGCAGAAAGGACGGATAGTCTATTCTCCTATTTGTTATCCAGATGGGGGAGTGGTAGATGATGTACTTGTCTATAAACTTCATCAAGAAAGATTTCTTGTGGTAGCAAATGCTGCTAATATAGATAAAGATTACGAATGGTTTTTAGCCCACAAGGAAGGTGAGGTGGACGTGAAGGATGTATCTGAGGAATATGCACAGTTAGCAGTGCAGGGTCCAAATGCAGAGCAGATTTTAAATAATCTCATTGATTTTGACTTTGGCAGAATAAAGTTTTTCAGATTTGCAGATGATATAGTAATTGATGGAGCTGAGATGCTCATATCTAGAACTGGTTATACAGGAGAAGATGGCTTTGAGATATATATATCGCCTGAACACGTAGTTAGGTTATGGCATAGTATAATGGATATAGGGAAGGACTATGGTATTATGCCGGCAGGTCTTGGAGCTAGAGACACCCTACGGTTTGAGGCAGCCCTTCCTCTATATGGACATGAAATATCTAAAGATATTTCGCCCCTTGAGGGAGGACTTGAAAAGTTTGTAAAGTTTGATAAGGAAAATTTTATAGGTAAGGATGCCCTTGTATCTCAAATGGAACGAGGTATAGAGCGCAGGCTTGTAGGTTTTGAAATGTTAGATAGGGGTATAGCGAGGGAAGGATATGAGGTATTATCAGATGATATACTGATAGGATATGTGACAAGTGGCAGCTATTCCCCTAGTTTGGGCAAAAATCTAGGCATTGCCCTTATAAAAACTGATGCCGACATTAAAGATGGTGAATTAGAGATTGTTGTGAGAAAGAGGAGGCTTAAGGCTAAGATTGTTAAACTGCCGTTTTACACAAAGCAATATAGAAAATAAATATTAGATGGAGGTTATGTTATATGGAGATTAAAGAGAATTTAAAATATTCAAGGGATCACGAATGGGTAAAAATAGAGGGAGACAAGGTATACATAGGAATAACTGATTATGCACAGGATTCCCTTGGAGATGTTGTGTTTGTTGAGCTTCCTGAAGTTGGTGATACATTTGATGCAGGTGACGATTTTGCAGTAGTTGAATCGGTGAAGGCAGCATCAGATATATATACTCCTGTATCTGGAACTGTAGTAGAGATCAATGAAGAACTTGAAAATATGCCAGAGATGGTAAACGAGGCACCTTATGAAAGTTGGTTTATTGCCTTGGAAATAGATGACCCATCGGAACTCGATTCTTTGATGGATTGGGAGGAATACCAGAAATTTTGCGAGGAAGAGGAGGCATAAGTATGTCACGGTATATTCCCAATACCCATGCTGATGTTCAGAAGATGCTTGATAAGATAGGTGTATCTTCAATTGAAGATTTGTTTATAGATATACCAAAAGAGGTTTTTTTGGATAGGGATTTGGATCTTCCTGAACCTATGTGGGAGATGGAACTCCAGTCTCATATGGAAGAACTCTCTAAAAAAAACGAGACGGTTAAAAGGAACATCTGTTTTTTAGGAGCAGGTGCCTATGACCATTACATACCAAGTGTTGTAGGGCATATAGTGGGACGCTCTGAGTTCTATACGTCTTATACCCCCTATCAACCGGAGGTTAGTCAAGGTACACTTCAGGCCATGTTTGAATATCAGACAATGATATGTCAGCTTACAGGTATGTATGCTGCCAATGCTTCTGTATATGATGGCGCAACAGCCTTGGCCGAGGCAGCTAAGATGGCATGTAGTGTAAAATCCAAGCAGGAGGTATTAATATCTAGAGCAGTACATCCTCATAGTAGGGAAGTATTGAGGACATATGCTAGATGTAATGGTATAGATGTGGTGGAATTTGACTATGAAGATGGACGCATATCTATAGATGATCTTGAGGCTAAACTTTCAAATGATACTGCTGCTGTAATAATACAGACACCTAATTTCTTTGGAATATTAGAGAATCTAGATGGTATAGGAGAACTGGTACATGGACATGACGCTCTGTTTATAGTGAGTGTAGATCCCATATCTCTATCTTTGATAAAACCGCCTAGTGAATATGGAGCAGATATAGTGGTAGGAGAAGGACAATCCCTTGGAAATCCTCTAAATTTTGGTGGTCCTTATGTGGGCTTTTTTGCAACTACCAAAAAACTTACAAGGCGTATGCCAGGAAGGATAGTTGGAGAGACTGTAGATGCGGACGGAAAGCGGGGATATGTGCTTACACTTCAGACAAGAGAACAGCATATTCGTAGAGAAAAGGCCACATCAAATATATGTTCAAATCAATCCCTAAATGCCCTTATAGCTGCTGTCTATATGTCAGTTATGGGACGGGAAGGGCTTAAGGAGGTTGGAAACCTCTGTGTGCAAAAGGCTTACTATGCCTATGATAGGCTATTGGAAATAGATGGTTTAAAGGCTGTTTTTGATGCGCCATTCTTTAAAGAATTTGTAATAGATATAGGTAAACCAGCTCATGAACTAAATAGAGCATTATTAGACTATGATATAATAGGTGGCTATGATATCAGTAGGGATTATCCAGAACTAGAAGGAAGCTGGTTGGTTGCAGTTACTGAAAAGCGGACTAAACGGGAGATAGATATGTTAGCTGAGAAAGTAGGTGAGCTATTGTGAAGGATAGAAAGCTTATATTTGAATTAAGTCGAGAAGGGCGAAGGGGCTATTCTCTTCCAAAATGTGATGTGCCTGAACGGGATCTAGGTGAGCTACTTGGGGAAGACATATTAAGAAAAGAGGATCCAAGGCTCCCTGAGGTAAGCGAGTTAGATGTAATTAGGCACTATACTAATCTTTCACAGTTAAATTATAGTGTGGATACACAGTTTTATCCCCTTGGATCATGTACTATGAAGTATAATCCTAAGATAAATGAAGATGTAGCTAAATTAGAGGGTTTTACTGATGTCCATCCATATCAATCAGAGGAAACTGTTCAAGGGTGTTTAGAACTTTTATATAATATGGAGACCCTACTTTCAGAAATTACAGGTATGTCTAGAATCTCATTTCAGCCAGCGGCCGGTGCCCACGGTGAGCTAACAGGACTTATGATAATAAAGGCATATCATGAGAATAGGGGAGAAGGACACAGACATAAGATAATAGTTCCTGACTCAGCTCATGGAACTAACCCTGCTTCGGCTATGATGGTAGGTTATGATGTAGTTGAAGTACAATCAGACGAGAGGGGATGTGTAGATATAGAGGCTCTAAAGGATGTTGTTGATGAAGATGTGGCAGGCCTCATGCTTACAAACCCCAATACATTAGGACTTTTTGAAGAGAATATAATTCAGATAAGTGAGATTATCCACGGAGTAGGGGGACTTCTATATTATGATGGGGCCAATTTAAATGCAATAATGGGTATGGCAAGACCAGGAGATATGGGTTTTGATGTGATGCATCTAAATATACACAAAACTTTCAGTACACCCCATGGTGGTGGAGGGCCAGGTTCAGGACCTGTTGGAGTAAAAGAGGACTTGATACCATTTTTGCCAGTTCCAATGGTGGAGAAAAAAGATAACAAATATTATTTTGACTATGATAGACCTTTGTCAATAGGAAAAGTGAAGACGTTCTATGGAAATTTCAATGTAATAGTAAAGGCCTATGCCTATATATTGAGTATGGGAGCTGAAGGACTCAAGGCGGTTTCGCAAAATGCAGTATTGAATGCAAATTATCTCATGACTATGCTAAAAGAATATTATGATCTTCCATATGATAGATATTGTATGCATGAATTTGTTTTATCTGCTAAAAAGCAAAAGAATTTTGATGTATCAGCTATGGATATAGCAAAAGGATTAATTGATTATGGTTTTCATCCTCCCACTGTTTATTTTCCTATGATAGTTAAGGAAGCTCTTATGATTGAACCTACTGAAACTGAGAGCAAGGAAACACTAGATATTTTTGCAAGAGTGATGGCAAAGCTTTCAAAAATAGCAGAGGAAGCCCCTCATAAGTTGAAGGATTCACCCCATAGGGCTCCTATGAGGCGGTTAGATGAAACAAGGGCTGCAAGGTATCCTATTTTAAGATGGGAAAATGAGGGTTAATTAATGGATATATCGAGATATAAAGGTATAAATAAAGTATGGAACTCATTAAAGGGGAGAGTGTGATGATGGATTATAGTTCACTTGATTTTGTGATTGCTACTGCAAAAGAACTGAATATCCCAATATCACAACTTATGCTAGAAAGTCGAGCACAGGAGCTTGGCTGTTCAGTAGACGAAGCATATGATATGATGTCTGCTAAGCTTCAATTAATGGAAGAAACCATACATGAACGGACACAGATGCCTTTTATATCCTCTGGTGGTCTATCAGGTGGAGATGCCTATAGGCTGAATAATGCCTTTAAAAAAGGCATTACAATAGGTGACAGGATGTTGAACAAGATGCTAATTAAGGCATTGGCATGTACGGAGGGTAATAGGTGTATAGATGAATTTGCCATAGATCCTACCACTCATATTTGTGGTGTGGTACCTGCTGTACTTCTCACTATAATGGAGGAACATGAAATACCTAGGGATAAAATAGTTATGGAACTTTTTACTGCCGTTGGGATAGGTATGGTAATTGCAAATCGTACCAATCTATCAGGGACTCAAGCTGGTTGTCAGGCGGAATATGGTGGTGCATCTACAATGGCTGCCGGCGCTGCCGTAGAAGCACTTGGAGGGACACCCGATATGGTAGGGCATGCTTGTAGTATTGCCCTTAAAAATGTATTGGGTCTTTCATATGATTCAGTGACAGACTTTGAAGATGCGCCATGTATAAAGCACTGTGCTTTAGGCGTAGCCAATGCGTTGACAGCAATAAATTTGTCGTTGGCAGGTATAGAAAGCAATACATCTGTAGATGAAGTGATAGATACAATGAAAAAAATAGGGGATTTTATGAATCCTATACTTGGTGAACTGGCAAAAGTGGGATTTTTTGATATGAGTTCGGCTATTAAATTCAATTAAAAGTATGCAAATGTATAATACATAAAAAGGCATTGG
>DGES01000126.1:34688-34935 GCA_002386065.1 Firmicutes bacterium UBA3920 | reverse complement strand
TCCAATGCCTTTTTATGTATTATTGACTCAATTAGAATTCACTAATATTGTGAATATACATATGGCTGTAAAATAAAAAAATAGGTTTTACAATACTCAATAATTTCGGTATAATACCATAGGTATGTTAATATATTTTTTGTAAGGAGGAGTGTATGAACTATAATATGTTATTTACCCTCGCCGGCGGTCTAGGCCTATTTCTATATGGTATGAAGATGATGGGAGATGGACTTGAGAAAGCTGC
>DGES01000126.1:28820-34441 GCA_002386065.1 Firmicutes bacterium UBA3920 | reverse complement strand
AGTAGGTTTTGTAAATGCAGGTATAATGACACTTGCCCAAGCAACAGGGGTTATAATGGGGGCAAATATAGGAACCACTATCACAGGTCAATTAATAGCGTTCAATCTCTCTGATGTAGCACCTATTATTGTGTTCATAGGTGTAGGACTAATATTTTTTTCAAAGAAGGCAAAGATGAAGAGACTTGGTGAAATAGTAACAGGATTTGGAATATTGTTTCTAGGTCTTAGTATGATGTCTAGTTCTATGAAACCTCTTGGAAACGATCCGAAGTTTCAAGAAATGGTAGTAAAATTTAAAAATCCCATTTGGGGATTATTGACAGGTATATTGATGACAGCTGTTTTACAAAGTTCTAGTGCATCTATGGGTATACTGCAGGCACTTGCCATACAAGGTGCAATTGGACTTGATAGTGCCATATTTGTCTTATTTGGTCAAAATATAGGTACATGTATAACTGCCATAATGGCCAGTGTTGGAACTTCTGTTACGGCTAAGCGAGCTGCTATCATACATTTGCTTTTTAATATATTAGGTACATTATTATTTACTATTCTTATCTTGGTAGGGATACCTTATGTTCCATTCGTAGAATCATTTACACCTAATAATAAGGCAAGGCAGATTGCCAATGCTCATACGCTATTCAATGTATTAAATACTGTTTTGATGTTTCCATTGGCTGGTACATTAGTCAATATGTCTAAAAAATTAGTGCCGGGAAAAGAAAAGGATATTGACACAATGCATCTTATGTATTTGGACAAGCGTATATTGGAGACGCCTGTTATCGCCGTTGCTCAAATATCTAAGGAAACAGGTAGGATGGCCGATTTGGCAAAACAAAATGTGGCAATTGCAATGAAAGCTTTCTTTGAAAGAGATGAACAGCTAATAGAGGAAGTAAATAAGAGGGAAGAGATAATCGATTTTCTGAGTGAAGAAATAACTAATTATCTTATAATGGTAAATGATCTACCTATTGCAGATGCTGATTCAGCGTTTGTAGCGAAACTATTCCATGTAGTGAATGATATAGAGAGAATAGGGGATCATGCTCAAAACATAGCAGAGTATGCACAATATGTGATAGAAAATGATGTGGCATTTTCTGATACGGCCCAAGAAGAACTTATAGAGATGGAGAATTTAGTGTTAAGCGCATTAGAAGATGCGGTTGTGGCTATAAAGACAAGGGATAAGGATATAGCTAGGCGTGTAGAACCTCAAGAACAGGCCATAGATGATTTGGAAATCAAACTCCGCAATGGGCATATAGAGAGGTTAAATGCTCAGAAGTGCTCAGTCAGTTCAGGG
Source organism: Firmicutes bacterium UBA3920 (assembly GCA_002386065.1). GTDB lineage: Bacteria > Bacillota > Clostridia > Caldicoprobacterales > Xylanivirgaceae > UBA3920. The sequence continues at coordinate 33,120 of DGES01000126.1, read as the reverse complement.
GTTATATTTCTAGACATTGTGACAAACTTAGAACGTATAGGCGACCATGCATGTAATCTTGCGGACTCTGTATTAGGCTGAAAAACTATAGTTAAACAAAGCTATAGTTTTTCTTTTTTTGGAAATCTATACTTTTATTAAAAAAAGACTCAAAGGTCTTGTAATCCACTATAAAAATGTTATACTAAAATAGTGAGTATTTATATGCAGTTTTTATATTTTTAAATATATGAGGAGGTTCTAAATGCCTAGAAGGGGTTCGAAGGGAGCAGGTATACTTATACTCTATTTATTAGCTGGGATAATAATAGGTAGTCTTTTTGGTAACATACTTGCATCTTATTTTAAGCATGAAATATTTACTAAGACTGTTGAAATAGGTACTATAGGTAAGCCGGCAACACTAGATCTTGGGATATTGAGATTGACATTTGGTTTGACATTTGTGATCAATATCGGAACGGTTATCGGCATTCTCCTTGGGATTATTTTCTATAAAAGGTGGTAGATATAGATTTAGTTTTGATATCAATATTTTTGTCATATGACTTTGATATTGAAAGATGTAAATACAGTAATCAGGGAAAGGCTTTGTGAATGGGATAAAAATCCATGAAATACAGTTGAAATTCCTTGCTTGTATTAAAACTATATAGGATTGTGTTTGCAATATAATTAAATCGCCTATCCACAATTTATAGAAAATACTTAAAAATTTGATATAGATATATAAAAAGTATATATTAGGTTATCAATTTAAGTTTAATGGTAATAATTTTATAAAGACTTATAGAATAAGGGTTGGAAGGAGTTTTGTACAAAACATGGGAGTATTTGGATGGTTTTCAAAAGATTTAGGAATTGATTTAGGAACGGCCAATACATTGGTACATGTAAGGGGTAAAGGTGTTGTAATTAGAGAGCCTTCTGTAGTTGCTATACAGAGCAATACAAAGAAGGTATTGGCAGTTGGTGAAGAGGCAAAGCGTATGATAGGAAGGACCCCAGGAAACATAGTGGCAATTCGTCCTATGAAAGAGGGAGTTATAGCCGATTTTGACGTGACGCAGGATATGCTGAAGTATTTTATAAAGAAGGCTACTGCGAAGGGTTTAGGTTTACATCCTCGTATAGTAGTATGTGTGCCTTCAGGTATAACTGAAGTTGAAAAACGGGCAGTGGAGGAGGCTACACGGCAAGCAGGTGCTAGAGAAGCTTATCTAGTAGAAGAACCCATGGCAGCGGCCATTGGTGCAGGTTTACCTGTCAATGAACCAACGGGCAGTATGATTGTAGACATTGGTGGTGGAACATGTGAAGTTGCAATTATATCCCTAGGCGGTATTGTAACAAGTCGCTCTTTGAGAATAGGGGGAAATAAACTAGATGAATCCATCATTAACTATATAAAGAAGGAATATAATTTAATGGTAGGTGAACGTACTGCCGAGGAGATAAAAATAACTATAGGATCGGCTTTCCCAAGGAAACAAGAACTTAGTATGGATATAAGGGGCAGGGATCTTGTAACAGGTCTTCCAAAGACATTACGCATAACATCCACCGAGATATTAGATGCATTGAGGGAACCAGTAAATAGTATAGTGGATGATATAAAACTTACACTCGAGAAGACTCCGCCGGAGTTAGCTGCTGACATAATGGATAAGGGTATAATGCTAACAGGTGGTGGTGCACTCCTTGATGGGATGGATGAACTCATAAAAGAGGAAACGGGCATGCCTGTCCATATTGCAGAGGATCCACTTGATTGTGTAGCTATCGGTGCTGGAAGAGTAGTAGAGGAAATTGAAACTTTAAAGAAAGTGGCAATACCGAATAAAAATATATAATAAGGGGGTGGCGTCAAATTGCCCCGTATTGTAAAAAAACGCCCCCTTTTCATCATTATTATAATCAGTATAATGTTAATTACCCTTATGGTTGTGACGAATAAGTATGAATATGCATTTTCAAAGATTGAAGGAGCTGTAGGTTATATAACAAGCCCTGTACAAAAGGTATTTTATACGATTAGTAGTAGCGTTAGTAACTTTTTTTATGATATAAAAGATAATAGAGATATTAAGGCGGAAAATGAGGAGCTCCGTGAATATGTAGCTATATTAGAAAATGAACTTATAGAAAAAAATGAGCTAGAAAAGGAAAATAAGCGACTCAAAAAGCTACTAGATTTTGCTGTAGACAATGATAAGATGACTGTAACAGGGGCCAAAGTAATAGGAAAAAATCCGGGTAATTGGTTTAATGTAATTTTGATAGATAAGGGAACAAAACATGGTGTGGACATCAATATGGCTGTGGTGACGGAACGGGGGCTAGTAGGTAGGATATTCCAAGTTGGTCCCAATTGGGCTAAAGTAAGGACAATAGTTGATGGGCAAAGCTCAGTAAGTGGTATTATCGAACGTACTCGAGATAATGGTTTAGTCAAGGGTAATAACGATATGGGGCTTGAAGAGGGTATGTGTAGAATGATATACTTGCCCCTTGATTCTGACTTAAAACCAGGAGATAAGGTGCTTACATCTGGATTAGGTGAAATATTTCCTAAGGGTATTTATATAGGAGAAGTAAAGGAAGTAGTAGAAGAAAAGCGAGATTTTTTTAAAACGGCTATTATAGAACCAGGTGTAGACTTTCAAAGGCTTGAAGAAGTGCTTGTCATAAAAAAAGCTGATTGACAGTTGGGGAATAGGAAGATTTTTCATTGAAAGGTTGATATAATTGAGGGCACTAGTAGTTGCTTTAATAATTTTAGTAAGTGTAATATTAGAGACGACATTATTTCCATTCCTTAAGTTAAGTGGTGTTGCCCCAGATATTATGACGACATTTATAGTTTCCTTTGGCCTGCTAGGTGGAAATCCAATTGCACCTATAGTAGGTTTAATTGGTGGACTTGTCTATGATATAGTTATGGGGAGTATACTTGGAGTGTATGCACTTCAGTATATGCTTATTGGATTTATGATAGGTACATTAGCTGATAAATTTTTCGTTGGAGATATTATAATACCTGTGTTTTTTACTGTATTGTCAATATTTTTAAAAGAAGCCATAATGCTCCTCTATGCGTTTTTTATGAGATTGGAAGTATCAGCATATAGCATACTTATTAAAGTAGCAATACCCAAGGCCATATATACAGCAATTTTAATGCCTTTTATATATAAGTTTATGCAATGGTTATATAAGTACAAATTCATGACGAAAAGATGGTATTTTAGAGAGAGTTAAGTTAGTATGCTGAGGGGATGGTTCTATGAATAGTAAATTTTTAAAAACCTTAAAGAATAGATATACCCAGCTTGGTATACTATTCTTTTTTTTATGCATGGTACTTTTTGGACGTCTTGCCTATCTTCAGTTAATTATGGGAAATGAATATGAAACTGCATCTCAGCAAGTAGTTACACGTATAATTCCTGAAAAAGCTGTAAGAGGAACCATATATGCCAATGGGGGCGAAAAGCTTGCATGGAATAGACCAAGTTTTAATATAGATCTATATTATTATGAACTTATAAAAGGTGATGGAAATAGATCCATATTGAATGCGGTAAAAACAATAGAGGAACGCGGAGGTGAGGTTGTTTATCAGTTTCCCATAGCCATTGATAAAGATGGCAATTTTTATTTTGATTGGACATATGGAAATGGGCAAGAAGAAATGAAAGAAGAGCAAGAGCGCTCTAAGGAGTCGAGTTGGAAAGAGATGCATGATTTAAATGAAGAATTGACGGCTAAGGAGTGTTTTGAGAAGCTAAGAGAGAAATATAATATAGACGATGAATATACAGACTATGAAGCTCAGAAAATACTTAATATATGGAATGAAATGAAACTTGTGGGATTTAGAGCATATCAACCTGTAACCATAGCAAAAGATGTAAATATGGATACTGTGGCCGCAATAGAAGAATTAGCGAGTGAATATCCTGGAGTCGTGGTTAATACTTCATCTATACGAGAATATCCCAATGGTGAAATGGCTGCTCATGTCTTAGGGTATGTAGGTAAGATAACAGGCGAGGAATGGGAAAAGAATAAGGAATACTATGAGGAGAAAGGTTATGATCCAGCTGTTGATCTCATAGGTAGAAGTGAGCTTGAAATGATAATGGAAGAATATCTCAGGGGTATAGATGGAGGTAAGCGTATAGAAGTAGATGCTCTAGGACGTACCATAAGGACAATCGAAGAAAAAGAATCACAGCCAGGAAATAATGTATATTTGACATTAGATTTTGAGCTTCAAAAAGTTGCTGAAACTGCT
>DGES01000126.1:28273-28636 GCA_002386065.1 Firmicutes bacterium UBA3920 | reverse complement strand
TATGGATGTAAAATCTGGTGCCATATTAGCCATGGCTAATGAACCAGCATTTGATCCTAATTTTTCTGTAACAGGGGAAATAAGTCAGGAGGTTTGGCAACAGTATAATCCTGTATATAAAAAATCTGGCAGTGAGAAAGAAATAGATCTTGATCCGACATTACCAAGGCCTATGTTCAATATTGCGGTGAGGGGTGCGTATCCTCCAGGTTCTACGTATAAAATGCTGACAGGGATTGCAGCCTTAGAAGAGGGAAAAGTGACACCACATACACAAATAGTTGACAAGGGTAGATATACTAAAATATCAAAGGATGGTCCAGCATGCTGGATATGGAATACTAATAGAGGTACTCATGGACC
>DGES01000126.1:27677-28027 GCA_002386065.1 Firmicutes bacterium UBA3920 | reverse complement strand
GAGGATTGCAAACTTAGCAGGTGAGGACTGGAGTGCCCTAGAAGAAGAACAAAAAGATATATATATGAATAAAGCCCAATCTTTTATAGAAAATACTGAATTGCAATATATACAAGAAGAACTTGAAAATTTAGGTATTAAAGTGGATAGGGAAACGATATACGATAAAATTTATAGATATATAAATGATAATAGATGGACGGATGGTAAGACATTAAGTGCAGCTATCGGTCAAGCAGAAAACACAGCTACTCCTCTTCAGATGGCTAGTTATGTTGCGACATTGGCAAATGGTGGAACACGCTATAGGGCATATTTAGTAGATAAGGTAGAGGATATAGAGGGAAATA
>DGES01000126.1:22938-27412 GCA_002386065.1 Firmicutes bacterium UBA3920 | reverse complement strand
GGACATGATCCATATGCGTGGTTTGTGTCTTTTGCTCCCTTTGAGGATCCGGAAATTGCGGTGGCTGTTGTAATTGGGCAAGGTGGTCATGGTTCATATGCCTCACTTGTATGCAGAGCTATATATGAAGAGTATTTTGGCTTGAGCAAAAATGTGGTACAATAGATTAAACATAGTATAGGTGGTTAGAAAATCTTTTCTAGCGAAGGTGTGTGACTATGGCGAAAAAGAAATTTGATGCTAGGTATTTTATATATGAGCTTATATGTATTTTAGTCTTCTGTGCACTTTTTGTGAGACTTGCAGATCTCACCATCGATAAAGGTGAGACTTATTATGCTATATCTCAAGAGCGTAAGACTGTGGAGCTTACTTTAAGGGGGGTAAGGGGAAATATACTTGATAGAAACGGTATTCCCATGGCGATAAATAAGCAGATATATGTAGTAGAACTAGATAATAGACGTTTACCTAGTAAAGCAAAAGAATTAAACGAGATGCTTGCTAATTTAATTGAAATAATTGAAAAAAATGGAGATTCGGTAATCGATAATATTCCCATAAAATACGATAAGACCAGTGGCTTTTACTATGAATGGGGAAGTGATGATGAAGATGTAAAGAAGAGCAGGTATGAACGGTGGATAGGGGAGTTGGGACTTAAAGAAAAAGACTTTATAGAGGCAGGAGAAATGTTGAAACTCCTAAAAGAGAAGTACGAAATAGGAGATGATTTATCTGATATACTTGCTCGAAAAGTAATTAGTTTTAGGATAGACATATATTTGAATAGATATAAGGAATATACACCAATAAGAGTAGCGGAAGACGTGAGCAGTAAGACGGTTGCCTTAGTTGAAACATTTGCGCCTGATCTGCCAGGAGTAAATACATCTGTAGAAACCAGTCGCTATTATCCCATGGGAGATACTGCCGCACATATAATAGGCTATGTGGGGAAGATCTCCCAAGAAAAAGCCGATGAATACAAGGATTTAGGCTATGATATATCCAAAGATAAGATAGGTGTATCTGGTATTGAAGCGGCTTTTGAGAATTGGCTTACGGGCAATACACAGGAAAAGCATGGAAAACTATTGGCTGAGGTAAATGCTTCAGGTAGGGTAATAAAGGTACTAGATGAACAATTGCCCCAAACCGGAGATGATGTGGTACTTTCTTTGGATAGCCGATTGCAAAAATCCACAGAAAACATATTAAAAACAGAGATTGACAAGATGAGGGAAGGACTTCCCCCATATGATGGCAGTAAAAACGTTGCTCCCCTTGCAAAGAATGGGGCAGCGGTTGTTTTGGATGTACATACAGGTGAGATACTTACCATGGCAAGCTATCCTTCCTATGATTTAAATCTATTTTCTAAAGGAATTAGCAGCGATGAATATAAGGCACTTAGTGAGGACCCTGCTAACCCTCTATATCCTTTGGCTTTTCAAGGTAGGATGACCCCTGGTTCAGTATTTAAAATGGTAGTAGCCACAGCAGGTTTAGAAGAGGGGGTTATATCTTTAAATGAAACCATATATGACAAGGTGTATTTTACAAAGTATGACAAAAAGCATCCTCCGGCCTGTTCGAGTAAGGGCGGACACGGTAGTGAAAATGTAATTGATGCCCTTAAACATTCATGCAACTATTTTTTCTATGAGACAGCAGATAGGCTTGGTATAGATAATATATATAAATGGGCAGATAAGTTTGGGCTTACAGGTCCTACAGGCCTTGAAATATTGTCACCAGATAGCGATTATAATTGGGTTGCATGCCCAGAAGTTAAGTTAGAAGTGGGGAAACATAATATGCAAGGGGATCTCACATCGATAATGAATAAATACGGTTATTTTAATGATATTACTACGGATGAACAAAAAAAAGAGAAAGACCAATTTATGGATAGATTGATTGCATTTGAGTTGACTGATGACCATAGATTAGATACCCAAAATATACAGGGTATATTCGATGATATGGGTTATTTTGTATTTCAAGATGAAGATGATGATGGGAAAGACGATCTTTCTGGTAAAACAAAGCAAAAGAGGTTATATGATAAAATAAATGCAAGTTATGAAATTAGGAGTATACTTATACAATATAAGAGATGGAGGGATGCAGATACAGTTATAGCAGGTATTGGGCAGAGTTACACTCAGATAAGTCCGTTAGCTATAGCAAGATATGTAGCTGCCATAGCTAATGATGGTAACGTTTTAGAGACCCATGTGGTAAAATCGGTGATATCTCAAGATGGTGATGTTGTAGATGAAACAGAACCCAAAATAATAAATCAGTTGGATATATCGCCACAGCATCTAGATGCTGTACGTACTGGTATGTATAAAGTTGTATATGAGGCAGGTGGTAGGGGAGGTGGCGGAACAGCTGTTAGATATTTTAGTGATCTAGATCCTAATATTACACTTGCTGGCAAGACAGGTACTGCACAGACAGTTGCAGGTAATGAAGAGAAGAACAATGCATGGTTTGTAGCTTTTACACCATATGAAGATCCTGAGATAGCAGTGGTAGTGGCAATACCTAATGGGCGTACTGCTGGGAATGCTGCACCTATTGCACGGAAGATCATAGAAGAATATTATAGACTTAAGGATGGAACTCATATAAATTCTATACAAGATATATATGATTTCCAAAAGTGATTATTATAGAGGTGTTTAATAGTCATAAAGTAGTATTAATTTTAAATAATATAAAAAGTAACTCTATGTTGGAGGACTTATGCGATTTATGACGAATATTGTAATTGTGCATTAGTTTCTGTATGTGGGGGATGGCATTATTATGAAAGCTGATTCAGTAATATTTAAAGGTATGCGTGGTGGTCTTAAAATACATATAAGGCCTGGTAGTGATATTGACAATATAAAAAGAGAGATAAGAGATAAATTAAAGGAAGGAAGGCATTTTTTTGATGATACAACTGTTAATTTATTGTTTACTGGACAAACCTTGACGCCTTCAGAGCAGCTTGAACTCATTGAAATAATTTCAAATGAGATTGAGATAGGTGATGTAGACTTCGGAGAAAAGTTTAGAGAGCAAGATGACAAAGTGTCTGAAAGACCATATATGTTTACAGGCATAAAAGAGGGTATGACCCGTTTTGTAGAAGGTCCTGTGAGAAGTGGACAGCGTATTTTTTATGAGGGTAATATCGTAGTCATAGGGGATGTAAATCCTGGAGGAGAGGTTATTGCCGGAGGGAATATCATAATAATTGGGACATTGAGAGGTCTTGCCCATGCTGGGGCTACTGGTAATGGCAATTCTGTAATTGTATGTTTAGACTTTAAACCAACACAAATTAGGATAGGGAAACTGATAAGTCGTCCTCCTGAAGGAGAGAATGATATGCAGCCTATCTATCCTGAAATTGCATATGTAAAAGATGATATTCTTGTAATAGAACCAGTAAAATAGAACAAGGAGGGTGTATATATGGGAGAAGTTATTGTAATCACATCAGGGAAAGGCGGTGTGGGTAAGACAACTACTACGGCAAATATTGGTACTGCTTTGGCGTTAGAAGGAAAAAAAGTGGTTTTGATAGATGCAGATATAGGACTTAGAAATTTGGATGTTGTATTGGGCTTAGAAAATAGGATAGTATATGATTTGGTAGATGTTGTGGAAGGCACATGTAGGCTCAAACAAGCTTTGGTGAAGGATAAGCGTTTTGATGGGATGTATCTATTACCAGCAGCTCAAACTAGGGATAAAAATGCAGTGTCGCCGGAGCAAATGCAAAAACTATGTGCTGATTTAAGAGAACAGTTTGATTTTATACTTATAGATAGTCCAGCGGGTATAGAACACGGATTTAAAAATGCAGTTGCCGGCGCAGATGAGGCTATTGTAGTGACTGTACCAGAGGTATCAGCAGTTAGAGATGCTGATAGGATAATAGGCATGTTGGCTACATATGATATACAAAGTCCTCTATTGATAATAAATAGGCTTAGAATAGATTTAGTTAAACGAGGGGATATGATGAATATAGATGACACCAATGAAATATTAGGCATTGATCTCTTAGGTGTAGTGCCAGATGATGAACATATAGTTATATCCACAAATAGGGGAGAGCCTGTTGCAATTGATGAGGACAGTATGGCAGGAGTGGCTTTTAGGAATATTGCAAAGCGTCTATTAGGTGAAGACATACCTTTAATGAATTTAGATGAAGAGGATACATTTATAAATAAGATAAAGCGCTTATTTGGTATAAATAAAAATACAAAATAGTAAGGGGGGAAACCGATTTGAAGAGTTTATTTAAGTTTTTCAGTAAAGATGACAATAAAAGCAAAGATATAGCCAAAGAGCGTCTTAAGTTAGTACTAACGCATGATAGAGCTAATGTTTCCCCTAAATATTTAGATATGATAAAAGATGATATTATGAAAGTCATGTCAGATTATATGGAAATAGA
>DGES01000126.1:729-22694 GCA_002386065.1 Firmicutes bacterium UBA3920 | reverse complement strand
TATACTTCTACATTAGTTGCTAATATACCTGTAAAAAAGATGAAAAATATTGGTAAAAACAATGGATAGTAGGTAGAGGGAGATTGCAAGCTATGGCAATCTCTTTTTTACTTTGAGTATATATTTATGAACAAAGATTATATACAGATTTTGGGGAAAGACATATTAAAACTGTGTGAACTTATAAACAGTATCAGTTTTTAGTATTAATTAGACAATTGTATAAGTAAGTACTAAAAAGGCATTGCTAAAACTCCAATTATTATTTTTTATTTTAACGAAGGCAGATATATGATATAATAATTTATGTAAATGAATATTGTTTGGTTTGGGGGGAAAATATGCTAGACAAAAGGCTTATAAAAAACTTTGATTTTGGAATTCTTATAATAATAATTTTATTAGCGTGTTTTGGTATGATAGGAATTGGGGTTGCCATGCGTGCACCGACCGAAGGAAATGAATCAATATATGAAGTGCTCGGCAATATAAATTTGAGTTATGTGAAGTCGCAGGCATTATGGGTGATAATTGGATTAATAGTATTGTTTATAGTGGCGAGTATTGATTATAATGTATATAAAGATATGTCTTTCTATATATATTTTTTTGTTCTATTATTACTTTTTTATGTGAGTAAAAAGGGAACTATAGCAGGTAATGCTAGAAGGGCCATTAAAATAGGGCCGATAAATTTACAACCATCTGAATTTGCGAAATTAGCAATCATAATAAGCACTGCAAAGACCATAGAGAAACGAGAGAGTTTGAAGAGTATACGTGATATTATTCCAGTATTTATACAGCTTATCCCTCCTTTGTTTTTTATATATAAACAGCCAGACCTTGGAACATCGTTAGTGCTTGTTGTAATAGTATTTGGTATGCTCTTTGTAGCTGGACTTGGTTATAAACTCATACTGGGGATGCTAGGAGTGGGGCTTGGTAGTATACCCATTGCATGGAAATTCATTTTTTCAGAAACCCAAAAAAACCGAATAAGGGTATTTCTAAATCCTGAATTAGATCCGCTTGGGAATGCATATAACGTGCTACAGTCAATGACTGCTATTGGCTCAGGAAGATTATATGGGAAGGGTCTTTTAACTGATAATACTCTAAGTCAGCTCAATTTTCTACCAGCAAAACATACTGATTTTATATTTGCTGTAACTGTTGAAGCATTGGGTTTTATTGGTGGAGCAATAATAATATTTTTGTATATGATGTTACTACTCAAGACGGTTAGAGTGGCAAAGCATTCAAAGGATAGATTTGGTTCTTTAATTGTAGTAGGTGTTGCTTCTATGATGTTTTTTCATATATTTGAAAATATTGGTATGACTATGGGACTGATGCCTGTAACGGGTATACCATTACCTTTTATGAGTTATGGGGGAAGTTCTATGCTTACTAACATGGCTGCGTATGGAATGGTATTGAGCGTGGCTATGAGAAGACAGAAGATAAAATTCTAGGAGGGATGGTATGGCTTTGAATATAGCACTTATTGCTCATGACAAGAAAAAAGAGGATATGGTGAACTTTTGTATAGCTTATAGAGATATATTAGAGAAGCATAAGTTATGTGCAACTGGTACTACCGGTAAATTAATACATGAAGCTACAGGTCTTCCAGTTCATAGATTTCTATCTGGTCCTTTAGGAGGGGATCAGCAGATAGGTGCTAGGATCGCCTATAATAGATTAGATGTAGTAATCTTTTTAAGAGATCCACTGACCGCGCAACCCCATGAACCTGATGTAAATGCATTACTTAGATTATGTGATGTTCATAATATTCCCCTTGCTACTAATATGGCTACGGCAGAGGTTCTAGTTAAGGCAATAGAAAGAGGGGATCTAGATTGGAGGCTCATAGTAAATCCGCCTAGAGATGAAGAAGATGAAGATGAACTTTTTTAATCTTTAAAAAAGTTATAATATTACCTCCTCTAAAATATACTGTTAATAATGAGGGGGGATAATATTGGAATACAGGCGACAGAGAATACATCCAAATAAATTTCATTCCAAGGGTAAATCTAAGAATTATAGTAGATATGAATCTACACATACAGATATGAATACTAATTTTGTATTTAGAAAGTTTGTAATAGCTTTATTTATATTTCTGTCTATTTTTATAATAGACAGTATAGATAGACCTATATCAAATAAAATTATTGATGGGGTAAGAGTGGCAATTGATCAGGAGTTTGACATAAAAGAATCTTTGGGACGTATAAAATTTGTTCAAAAGTATTTTCCAAAGATTAAAGCTGTATTTGGATTTAATACCAGTATAGATAAAGATGATGAAACTTTGTGTCCATTTATAGTACCAGCTAAAGGTAGAATCATAGCCTCCTTTGGTGAAACCGGAGGAATAAATATAGAAGGAGACGGCGAATTGGATGTTCTTTGTGCCGCAAATGGCGAGGTTATTTTGGTAGATAGCCATGCCCAAGGTTATGCAATTACTATAAGACATAGTGAGAGTCTAATAACAGTCTATCACAATATAACACAGCCATATGTAGAGAAGGGTGAAAAAATTCAACAAGGTACCGTCATAGGTAGGATAGTAAGTGTTGAGGATGAAAAGCCAGTATTACATTTTAAGGTGTGGAAAAATGATGAACCTGTGGATCCGTTCTCCCTATTTTCACAACTAGAATAGACTTGATATTGGGAGAGGAGTTTATGGAAGATTATGAAGATAGGTACTTTGTTTGGGATTGATATATATATAAACAAAATATTTATGGGCATGGTGGTTGCTACCATTATAGCAGGTGATAGACATATGGTTGCCACCATTTTTTTAGTTGTATTTATTCATGAACTTGCTCATATAATTGCTGCTAGGATATGTGGATTAGAAGTATTAGAGATAGAACTTTATCCGTTTGGTGGTACTATAAAAATAGGAAGTTTACTTGAACTAAATCCAACCCATGAGATTATAATATCACTTGCAGGACCTTTCATAAATATAATGATTTCGCTGTTATGTGTTGCTATAGAAATATGTATGCCCCAAATTACATATGACAATTTTATAAGGGCAAATCTATTATTGGCGTGTTTCAATATGTTACCAGCATTGCCGCTTGATGGTGGTCGTGCAGTTAGGGCTATTTTATCCAGGCAAATAGGACTTAAACGAGCAACTAATATAATGATAAATGGCGGTATTGTATTAGCTATATTCTTGATTATTTCAGGAATATATGGAGTTTGCAAGGGCATATTTAATATGACTATATTTTTTATTGCAGTATTTTTAATATATTCTGCAATAAAAGAAAAAAAGACTTCTGCCTACAACGTATTAAGGGATATAACCTATAAAAAGGATAAATTACTAAAACAAGGTGCTATGGAGATTAGGCATATAGTAGTTTTTCATGATATTCCACTTGTAGAGATTATAAAACAATTTGTTCCCTATAGATATCACTATATCGATGTAGTTGACTATCAAATGAATGTAAAGGGCTCTATAAGTGAGGGCGATGTGGTTGATGGAATTATGGAATTTGGTATGGATATGACTGTAGGTCAATTAATATCTAGATAAAATTTACTTAATTTACGGAGTCTTCTGTACTGTAGCACACGGGAAATTTTCGCAACTAAGGAGGATATGTAATTGAATAAGACACTATTAGACAGGATAATGATCAAAGTAAGCAAACCTGCTCGTTATATGGGGAACGAATATAATATGGTAGAAAAAGATCCCGATGATATTCTAATAAGGTTTGTATTTGCCTTTCCGGATATTTATGAGGTGGGCATGTCTCATTTAGGTTTGAAAATACTATATCATTTAATAAATAGACGTGATGATACTTATTGTGAGAGAGTATTTGCACCGTGGGTAGATATGGAAGAGGCAATGCGTAAGGAAGGTGTGAAACTATTTGCTTTGGAGACAAAAGATGAACTTTTAAAATTTGACATAGTCGGTTTTACACTTCAATACGAAATGAGCTATACTAATATAATTAATATGTTAGATCTTGCAGGTATACCTTTCAAGAGTAGAGATAGGCAAAATGGATGGGAATATCCCTTAATTATAGGAGGAGGTCCATGTGCGTATAATGCGGAACCACTTGCTGACTTTTTTGATCTATTTGTAATAGGTGAAGGAGAAGAAGTAATAGACGAACTGCTAGATCTATATGGTTATTGTAAGAAAAAAAAGATGACTAAATTTGATTTTTTACGATTAGCGTCTCAAATTTCTGGTATATATGTGCCTATGTTTTATCAAATATCATATAAAGCCGATAATACTATAGAGGATATAAAAGGCATATATCCGTTTGTTCCTAAAAAAGTTTTAAAACGTATAGTATATGATCTAGATAATACCTATTATCCTACAAAAATGATAGTGCCCTTTATGGATATAGTTCATGATAGAGGGGTGTTAGAGTTATTTAGAGGATGTACAAGGGGTTGCCGGTTCTGCCAAGCTGGTATGCTCTATAGACCAGTTAGGGAGCGTTCGAGGGAAAAATTAAAGTATTTGGCGAGCAGTATTATACAGAATACAGGTTATAATGAATTATCTCTTTCATCTCTAAGTACTAGTGATTATTCTGAATTAGAAACCTTAATTCATGAGCTTATGGACAAGTTCGAGAGAGATAGAGTTTCCCTGTCTTTGCCGTCTCTTAGAATCGACAGTTTTTCAAAGGAATTCATTGAGAATATATATAGGGTACGTCGGACAGGATTGACCTTTGCACCTGAAGCAGGGACACAAAGACTTAGAGATGTAATAAACAAGGGTGTAACAGAGGATGATCTCTTAAAGAGTTTAGATATGGCATTTGATTTAGGTTGGACTAATATAAAACTCTATTTTATGATAGGTTTGCCGACAGAGACATATGAAGATCTTTTAGGTATATCCATATTGGCGAAGGAGGTAGTAGATAGATTTTATGCTAAAAAGCCCCCTCATATCAAAAAAAACCCCACTATAACTATAAGTACTTCATGTTTTGTTCCAAAACCTTTTACCCCTTTTCAGTGGGTGGGACAGAATACTATGACAGAGTTTGAGGAAAAACAAAACTTTCTTCAGAAACATTTGAGGATAAAAAATGTAAAATATGACTGGCATGATGCACAGCTTAGTTTTTTAGAGGCAATATTTGCAAGGGGTGATAGAAGACTAAGCAAGGTTCTCATAAGAGCATGGGAACTTGGATGTAAGTTTGACGGATGGGATGAACATTTTAGATTTGATCTATGGCAAAAGGCATTTGCAGATTGTGATATAGATACTTACTTTTACGCTAATAGGACAAGAGAACCAGGAGAATTATTTCCTTGGGACCATATAGATGCAGGTGTCAATAAACAATATTTGTGGAGAGAATATGAGCGGGCATTAGCCGGCGAACTTACCCATGATTGCAGAGCCGGATGTACAGGTTGTGGTATAAATATGAAATTTAAGGGGGTATGTGGATGCGAATAGTGGCCAAGTTTTCGATTCAAGACAGGGTAAAATATATCTCCCATTTAGATACTATGAGGGCGATTCAGCGTGCTATGACAAGGGCTAATATTCCCATAGAATTTTCAGAAGGGTTTCACCCCCATCCTAAATTTTCCATTGCATTTGCTCTTTCAGTTGGTATGACAAGTGAGGGTGAATACATGGATATAAGTTTAAGAGAATCCATGGAGCCCTATATTTTCAAAACAAATATGAATAGGGTCCTTCCTAAAGGAATATCAATATTGGAGGCAAAGGAAATATCAGAAGATCTTCCATCTCTTGCTAGCATGATAGATAGGGCAGAGTATATAATAGAGATGCCATATGAAAAAGATGATATAAATAGCATTTTAGAAGAGTTTTTAAATAAAAAAAGTATCATAGTAGAAAAACAGGGTAAAAGAGGTGTACGTTATATTGATATAAGAAATATGATATTTTCGATAGAAGTTGTTGAGCGTTTATCAAAGAGTATAAAGATCAAAAGTATACTTAAATGTTCAGATAAGAAGAATCTAAATCCTAAGCTATTGATACAAGCAATGACAAAGTTTGCAAATATTAACTATGATGAAGCGCTGTATAGTATACATCGGGTTGAAATGTACATTTATAGGGATAATTGTTGGATTACCCCACTGGAGCTATGAATGGAGGTTTAATAAATTGCATAAGGAAATTATAGTAGATATTCATAATGATCAGGTAAGGGTAGCCCTATTAGAAGATGGGGATCTAGCAGAGTTATATTTTGATGATGAAGAGAATCGTCGAGTAGTGGGCAATATATATAGAGGTAAAGTTGCAAATGTACTTCCAGGAATGCAAGCTGCTTTTGTAGATATAGGACTTAGTAAAAATGCTTTTTTATATCTTGGTGATATTGATACAAAAAGTTCAGTATTTGAGTTTACTGATAGGAGTAATGGCGTGGAGGGAAGGATAAAAAACTCAGCCATATCACAGATTAGAGAAGGACAAGAGATAACAGTACAAGTACTCAAGGAACCCATTGGGACGAAAGGTGCTAGGGTAACAACAAATATAACACTTCCTGGTCGCTATCTTGTCTTGATGCCCAATGTAAATTATGTAGGCATATCTAGACGAATAGAGGATGATGCTGAAAGAGAACGACTCAAGGCAATAGCAGAAGAGATAAAACCAGAAGATATGGGGCTGATTGTTAGGACAGCTGCACGTGGGAAAGAAAAGGAGGATTTTTTATACGATGTAGCTCTTTTATGTAGGCTATGGAAAAGAATTGAGAGTATAGAAAATATGGTCAAGCCTCCACAGGTGCTTCATAAGGACGAAAGTCTTGTATATAGAGCTGTACGAGATATTTTTACTCAAGATGTAGATAGGTTTGTTATAAATGATGAAAGTCAGTACAGACGAGTTTTAGAACTTGTAGAGGCAATATCGCCAAACTTGTTGGATAGGGTATATTATTTTCAAGAGGATGTAGATATTTTTGAATACTATGGTATAAATAAAAAGATAGAAAAGGCCATACAGAAAAAGGTATGGCTAAAAAATGGTGGTTATATTGTAATAGACTATACAGAAGCTCTAACGGCTATAGATGTAAATACAGGCAAGTTTGTAGGTGGGCATAATCTTGAAGATACGGTACTTAAGACAAATTTAGAAGCAGCAGAAGAGATTGCCCATCAGATAAGGCTTAGGGATATAGGTGGTATAATAATAATTGACTTCATAGATATGGAACTGCCGGAGCATAGAGAGATGGTAGTAAAAGTACTTGAAGAAGCCTTGAAAAAAGATCGTACAAAAACACATGTAGTGGGTATTACTGGATTAGGACTTGTAGAGATGACTAGAAAAAAAGAGAGAAATAGGTTATCAGCAACTCTATTAAAGCCATGTCCATATTGTAATGGTACAGGCAAGGTATATTCAGAGAATATGATAATTGCCAATATAGAGAAAAAACTAGAAGATTTTTTTAAGAATAATGATGTGTGGGGTGCGATAGTAGAAGTACATCCAAGTATAGGCAAGGCATGGATGGAAGATAATGGAAAGAATATAGAGCTATTAGAAAACACATGGAACAAAAAAATATTTATAACAGCAAATCCAAATATGCATATAGAACAAGTCAATATAAAGCAGGTAAATGGACAGGCAGAGGTAGAGGGGATATTATTGGAATATGCAGATAATGTAATAGGGAGATAGTTTCCGGAACTTTTCTATTTAAATCATAATATTTTTTATGGATATATTTTTAGTTTTCCTTAGTTGACAAATATAAAAAATATATGTTAAAATTAATTGTCGTGTAATCCGCACGGATATGGTTTTTTAAATCCATACATATGGATACCATCTATTCGGCGAGACTTATATTGAGGAGGTGCACGCAATGTATGCTATAATAAAAACTGGAGGGAAACAATATAGGGTTCAAGAAGGTGATATATTAAGGATTGAAAAACTCAAGGCTTCCGAGGGTGAAACTGTTATATTCGATGAAGTTTTAGCAATCAATAATGACGAAGGTATGACTATAGGCACTCCCTATGTTGAAAATGCCAGTGTGGAAGGTAATGTAACAGCTCAAGGGAAAGGAAAGAAAATAATAGTCTATAAGTATAAACCAAAGAAAAATTATAGAAAAAAGCAAGGACATCGTCAGCCTTTTACTGAAGTGCAAATAACTAAGATAAACGGTTAAGGAACTATGATAAATATATTTATTATCAGGAATGATAGTGGAAAAATAAAAGGTTTTGAAGTATCGGGGCATGCAGGTTATGCACAGAAGGGTGAAGATATAGTATGTGCAGCAGTATCTGCTATAATCCAAACTGCAGTCATGGGTATATATGATGTAATTTCGGTTGAGGCTATATATACGCAGCGAGATGGATATGCAAAATTTGCTTTACCTAACAGATTATCCCCTAACCAGGAAAGAAATGCCCACATTATACTTGAAACCATGTTTGTAGGATTAAAGAGTATAGAAAACCAATATGGCTCTTTTGTTTCTATAGAAGAATCAGGAGGTGATTTAGATGTTTAATATAGATCTTCAGCTTTTTGCAACTAAAAAAGGTGTAGGTAGTTCTAGGAATGGACGGGATAGTGAATCAAAGCGACTGGGAGTTAAACGTGCTGATGGTCAATATGTACTTGCTGGAAATATAATAGTAAGGCAGAGAGGTACAAAGATACATCCAGGCATGAATGTAGGTATTGGTAAGGATGACACTTTATTTTCATTAGTTGATGGTGTAATAAAGTTTGAAAGAAAAGGTAAGAAGAAGAAACAGGTAAGTGTGTATCCTGTAGAAGAAACTATAGCACTTAGTTAAAACAAAAATCTATTGCCTCGGGCAATAGATTTTTGTTTATTATACTTATTGTGGAAAAGGTTTGTTTTGAGACTTTTTAACTCATTAATACTTTAATCACAAGTACTATGGATATAATGGCTTAAATGATTATATAATATTCTTGTGTATATCATTTGTAATTTATGTTGATATAAATATATATTCTAGTTCATTTTCAGTGAACATCTTCTTCACTAAAATGGGAATAATAGATATAAACATTTTATAATATTTTATATGACATATTGGGAATCAAAATGCTATAATAAAAATACGAATTTTAAGATATAGGGTGATAAAATTGTTTGTGGATGTTGCAAAGATATTTGTAAAGGGAGGCGATGGGGGTAAAGGCGTTGTGTCTTTTAGAAGGGAAAAATTTATTCCTCATGGTGGGCCTGATGGAGGCGATGGAGGCGATGGGGGTAATGTTATAATAAAAGCTGACTCTAGTATGAACACCCTTTTAGATTTTAAATATAAGAAAAAGTATGAGGCTGAGAGAGGCACAGATGGTATGGGCAAAAAGATGAAGGGAAGAGATGGGAAAGACCTTATAATATCTGTTCCCGTTGGGACAATAATAAAGGATGTTGACGGAGATAGAATAATTGCCGACCTAGTGGAAGATGGTCAGACAAAGATCATTGCAAAGGGAGGCAGGGGAGGTAAAGGAAATATCCACTTTGCTACCTCAACCAGAAGGGCACCACGGATCTCTCAAGATGGCGAGAAGGGTGAGGAACGTTGGATTATACTTGAACTAAAAACCATAGCAGATGTTGGTTTAATAGGTTTCCCCAATGTGGGAAAATCTACAATATTATCAGTCATTACTGCTGCTCGTCCCAAAATAGCAAATTATCACTTCACTACGTTAGAACCCAATCTCGGCGTTGTGGAGTTAAAAGGGGATAGATCTTTTATATTGGCAGATATTCCTGGACTCATTGAAGGAGCACATCAAGGCGTTGGACTTGGTCATGATTTTTTACGGCACATAGAGAGAACACGTCTATTGCTTCATATAATAGATGTATCAGGTATTGAAGGAAGAGATCCCATATCTGACTATGAAAAGATAAATGAAGAGCTTGTGCAATACAGTCCTAAATTAGCAGAAAAACCTCAGATTGTAGTTGGAAATAAATATGATTTACCAGGAGCCAGTACAAATGCTCGTGCTCTAGAATCATATCTTGCAAAAAAAGGAGTTGAGTGTTTCTTTGTCTCAGCTGCTAGACATGAAGGGTTTGATGCGTTATTAGAGGCAGTATGGAGACTTCTTGAAACTATTCCTATGCCTCAATTATATGTAGAAACAGATGAAGAATTAAATGTTCAGCGAATTGACAAAACTGCATACGAAATATATGTAGAAGATGGTATTTTTATAGTTCAAGGTCCCTTTGTGGATGAGCTCATGAGGAAGGTCAACTTAGATGACTATGATTCATTACAGTACTTTCAAAGGGCAATACAGAAGAGGGGAGTAGTAGATGCACTCAAGGAAAAAGGTGTTAAGGACGGTGATACGGTACGCATGAATGACCTTGAATTTGAGTTCGTTGAATAATATTCCAAATTAATAATATTTAGAGTAGGGGGTCAAAGGAAAGGATCATGGAATGTATTCACTGTCAAAACTGTAAGCAGGGGCAATCAATGTATTATTGTGCTGCAAGGGATGAGTTTGTAGTTGATGTACAAGAGACAATTGTGGTGCAGAAGACTAGATCAGGTTGGAAAAAGGGTGATCGGAATTATGAGGCTCATAGACGGAAAAACCGCAAAGAAAATAATATGAATGAATAGACTTTGGGGAGTAGCTATTTATTATCTACTCCCTTTGTGGTATTTATTATATTATCTTTAGATGCTTTATATTTATTTATAAGGTATGTGAATAGTCCGAGTATGAAAAAACTTATGGAAATACCCATATAGTATATTGAAGAGTTTTTGATTATGAATGTTAATATAAAAAAGATTGCAGAGTATGAGAAAAAACTTTTGGCATTTTTATTAGATATAACACTATTTTTTTTGAAATTATATATTTTTTCTCTTTGCCTGTATTTTTTTTTGATTATATTCTCGACTTCTACATCTTCAAGCCCCATATATGTATCTAGAGTCATTTTAATTATATGTTCTTTATCTACTAAAAATATATATCTGTTTTGAAAGAATTCTTTGAGCTTATGACATTCATCTTGGAATTCATTAGTGGAAAAAAATATGATATTTTCAAAACCTAGATTTTTCATTTTATATATAAATGATTCTATAGTATCCAAACTCGTTTTTTCCCCAGGCTCTAGTATGTCATATCCTATGGCATATCTAACACTATCTTTTGTTCCTTCTATAAAATCCTTTTGAATTACAATATTAGAAACTATACGATTTTCTATCAGAAGTTCTATAAGTAAAACGGGAAAATTACGATGAGATAATGAAATTAATTTTTTTTCTATCTCTTCTTTACGAATTTTTTCAAATACATGTCCTTTTAATTTATTATAATTTTTCTTGAATCTTTGGTATAATAGTATATTGATAGGTACTAATGCTAGTATTGAAAAAAGTGCTGCTATAATTATATTAACTCCTGATGTTAGCCCCAATAAAAACATAGTGAAGAACACAACTACATATATAAATATAGTGTCTATAATATATGCCGTAAAAGTTTTTTTATAACTAGCTTCACTTGCATAGAGCTCATAATTATTTTTTATGATTTTTATATGTTTAAACCAATATTTCATAGGTTTCTCCTTTTTTTATTAGTAAGGTTATATATTTGATAATTTTCAAATTCCCTTCAATTTTTATACAATAAATTAAGTGTAATATTATAAGAGGTTTAGTTTCTAACTATGGATATTCTTGTGTAAATTCTATTTTAATATGTTCGATAGATTAACGATTACTTTTATTATACCCATATTCTAGGAAAATATATCCATAGCTACTGTGATGACAGGTTTCTGTCTAGATAAATAAGTTGATTAATATATAGTTATCTGTAATATGGTATATAATATATGAAGAATAATATCATTATGTTTGGAGTGTTTTTTATAATGTTTAAAAAGAATGGACAAGATGTAAATAAAATTGGTATAATGGGAGGGACATTTGATCCCATACATATAGGTCATCTTATAATTGGAGAGATAGTAAGGGAAGAATATAATTTAGATGAGGTCTTATATATACCAGTAGGGGATCCACCTCATAAGCCTAGTAACCAGGTGGTCAATGCTAGGCATAGGTGTAATATGGTATCTCTAGCTATAGAAGATAATAAATACTTTAAATTAAGTGATATGGAGATAAAGCGAAAAGGGAAGACTTATACTGTAGACACTCTTAAAGAGCTTCATGATATATATGGGCAAGGAGCAAGATTTTATTTTATAATAGGTGGAGATACCCTTTTTGAAGTTAAGAGTTGGCGAAGGGTCAATGATGTCTTTAAGAGATGCACTTTTATAGTGTATAATAGATGGGGATTTTCAGATGAATCATTAAAAGAGGAAAGACAATATCTTAACGAAACATATGATGCAGATATTTTATTTGCCCATGGCCCTCTCATAGATATATCTTCTACATATATAAGAAAGGCTATAAAGGGGGGGCGGACTGTAAAATATTTGGTTCCTGATAAAGTGTTATACTATATAGAAGAAAAGCGTATTTACAAGTAGGAGCGGATATATAAGTGGATATAAGCATTATAAAGGATAAGCTTAAAAAATATTTAGATGAGGATCGTTATATTCATTCTATAGAAGTTATGAATACATCTATAGAACTAGCAAGGTTATATGGAGCAAATGAACAAAAAGCTGCAATGGCAGGACTTCTGCATGATTGTGCTAAATGTTTACCTTACGATAAGATGATGGAGATGAGTTTTAAATATAATGCAGATATAGATAGCATAATGTTGAAGGAGAAGGCTCTTATCCATGGACCATTAGGCGAGAGAATGGCAAAATATATATTTGCTATACAAGATTTGGATATATTAATGTCAATAAAATATCATTCTACAGGTAGAAAAGATATGACGTTACTTGAAAAGATAATATATATTGCTGATTACATCGAACCTGGTCGTTCATTTTCTGGGGTGGAAAAAATAAGAGCTAAAGCTAGGGTCAGTTTAGATGAGGCAATTTTGATGGCAATAAATAATACTATACAATATATATTATCAAAAGGGGCACTTATACATCCATATACAATAGATGCAAGAAACGATATATTAAGATTTACTTAATATCTAAAAGTTATAATTCATTAGTCTAATGATATTTTTTCAAATATAATAGTAGCATGAATTTTGATGCTTATATGTTTTATATTTTAAAGTGTAATTTATCTTAAAAAATTATGTTCAGATCTTATAAAAATCAAGTAGCAAAATTTATTTAATATTGACAAAGATTAACAGGTTGACTATTATAGGCATTAGAAACTAAAATCATTTAGTAAATACAAAATTTGAGCAATTTATTATGTTTTTAAGAATAATGATAGTGATTATCTATGATAATATGATGTAGTAGGTACTAATTATAACCTTGAATAAAACTAATCAAATTTTAAAGGATATATGTGACACAATATGATATATTATGATATAATACTATATATCTTAAAAACAGATATGGAGGGAAGAATTTGCCTTTAGAATCGAAAAAATTAGCTTTAAAAATAGGCGATATACTGAAAGATAAGAAGGCTGAAGACATAACACTATTAGAGGTATATCCATTGACTATTGTTGCTGATTATTTTATAATTGCAAGTGGTAGATCGGAGACTCAGATAAATTCGCTGTATAGAGGACTTATTAAGGAATTAGCCAACGAAGAAATAGAACTAAAAGGCATAGATGGCAAACAAGATAATAGGTGGATAGCTTTAGACTATGGTGATGTAATAGTCCATATTTTTCACAGTGAGGAACGAAAGTTCTATGATCTCGAGAGATTATGGGCAGATGCTCAGATTGAAATAATGGACAATAAAGCATAGGTATAACTAGAGGAGTAGTAGATAAAACTAGGTTTTAAGAGAGCTGGTGGTGGGTGCAAACCAGTAACCCAAGTTATTGAACTCGCCTCAATACAGATGGTTATACGGGTTCATCTCCTTATAGATGATTCGAGAGGATATTTTGTATCAATTAGGGTGGTACCGCGAGTAGCCCCTCGTCCCTAAAGAGAGGACGGGGGCTTTTTATATAGAGATAAAAGATGGAGGTTAGCATAAATGAACTATGATTTTTTAGATATAGAAAGAAAATGGCAATTAGAATGGGAAAAGCAAAATGCTTTTAGACGGACAGAAGATAGTTCCAAACCAAAGTATTACTTACTTGAGATGTTTCCATATCCATCTGGGAAATTACATATGGGACATGTAAGAAATTATGCTATTGGTGATGTAATAGCCCGTTATAAGACTATGAATGGATACAATGTACTTCACCCAATGGGTTGGGATGCTTTTGGATTGCCGGCAGAAAATGCAGCTATACAGAACAAGACTCATCCTAGTGTTTGGACTACAAAAAATATAGAACATATGAGGGACCAATTGAAGAAGATGGGATTTAGTTATGATTGGGATAGGGAGATAACTACTTGTCATACTAGTTATTATAAATGGACGCAATGGATGTTTCTACAGTTTTTCAAACAAGGGCTAGCTTATAAGAAAAAATCGAAGGTGAATTGGTGCCCCTCTTGTGAAACTGTGCTTGCAAATGAACAAGTAGTAGATGGAGCTTGTGAGAGATGTGATTCAGTAGTAGTAAAAAAAGAACTGGCACAGTGGTTTTTTAAGATAACTGACTATGCTGACAGATTATTAGAGGATATAGATAAGTTGGATGGATGGCCTGATAAGGTAAAGATAATGCAAAAGAATTGGATAGGACGCAGTGAGGGTGCGGTTATTGATTTCAAAATAGATGGATTTGAAGAGAAAATTACAGTGTTTACTACTAGACCAGATACTATATTTGGTGTTTCATATATTGTATTATCTCCCGAACATCCTCTAGTAGATCTGCTAACAGAAGGAACTGAATACTATGAAGATGCAATGAGATTTAGAAAAAAGGTAGAGGCATTAGATGAAATAACTCGAACATCTGATGAGACTGAAAAAGAAGGGTTGTTCATAGGTAGATATGCTGTGAATCCTTTGAATAACAGAAAAGTGCCTATTTTAATTGGCAATTATGTGCTCATGGATTATGGCACTGGTGCTGTTATGGGTGTACCTGCCCATGATCAAAGAGACTTTGAATTTGCAAAGAAATATGATATGCCTATAATACCTGTTATAAAGCCTGAAGATGATAGTATTGATGTATATAATTTAAAAGAGGCCTATGTAGATGTAGGTATAATGATAAATTCTGGTCAATTTGATGGATTGAATAGTAAAGATGGTATAGAAGCTATAATTTCATATTTGGAAGAGAAGAAATGTGGTAGGCGTAATGTTAACTATAAATTAAGAGATTGGCTAATATCTCGTCAAAGATATTGGGGGGCACCTATACCAATAATATATTGTGACAAATGTGGAATAGTGCCTGTTCCAGAAAGTGATTTACCGGTAGTTTTACCTACAGATATAGAGTTTAAAGATAAAGGACAAAACTTACTTGCAAATAATGAATCGTTTATAAATACAACTTGTCCTAAATGTGGTGGAAATGCTAGGCGAGAAGTTGATACTATGGATACATTTGTATGTTCATCTTTTTACTTTTTCAGATATACCGATCCTAATAATGATGAGGAGGCTTTTGCCTTTGATAAGGCTAAATATTGGATGCCCGTGGACCAATATATAGGTGGAGTTGAACATGCTATTTTACATCTGTTATATTCTAGATTTTTTACGAAAGTTCTTTATGATATAGGTATTTCACCGGTAGATGAACCATTTGTAAACTTACTTACTCAAGGGATGGTATTAAAAGATGGAATTAAGATGTCTAAATCCAAGGGTAATGTAGTAAGTCCTGAAGATATAATGGAGGAATATGGAGCAGATACGGTTAGATTGTTTATTTTATTTGCTGCGCCGCCGGAGCGGGATCTTGAGTGGAGCGATCAAGGCGTGGAAGGTTGTTATCGTTTCCTAAATAGAGTATGGAGACTTGTGTTGGATTTGAAGGATGTATACGACAAAATAGAAGGGAAAGAAGAACGTAAGCTTTCTTCTGCTGATAAAGAGCTTAGATATGACATCCATAGTACAATCAAACGGATAACAGCTGATATTGAAGAGCGTTTTAATTTTAATACTGCCATAAGTGCTATAATGGAACTTGTAAATGCTATATACGCATATAGAGATGAAGTAGATAAGATGGATTATTCTAACTGGGTGTTAGTTGAAGCTTTGAATACATTGATGTTAATGTTAGCTCCCTTTGCACCTCATATGGCAGAAGAACTTTGGCATATAACAGGTCATAAAGGTAGTATTCATAATGAAAGTTGGCCAGTTTACGACAAAGAGGCGCTTATTAGAGATGAAGTAGAAATGGTGGTGCAGGTAAACGGTAAATTAAGGGATAGGTTAAAAATTCCTGCTGATGCTTCAAGGCAAGAGGTAGAAGAGGCGGTCTTTGCTCTAGATAAGATATCTAAACTCATAGAAGGGAAAACAGTGGTAAAGATTATAGTGGTACCAAAACGACTTGTTAATATTGTTGTAAAGTAGAGATATAGGTCAGGAAACATAATATGTTCTTCTGAAAACAGATAAAAAATAGATATAGACAATCTATGACAGATGGATATATAATAAGTTCCTGGCCTTTTTTGTTTGTTGCTCAAAAATGTGCATAAATGCTCATTATTTTATTTATATATGGAACATATTTCAAATTTAGTGAAACAACATATTATAGAAAAGTTGAAATTGGAATATTAAATACAGTATTTTTTGAAAAAGTATGATGTAGATATTTGATTTTTTATTGACAAACGAAAATGTAATTGATATAATTTAATTAAATTAGTTTAATGAATAAACAAACATTATCATATTTTTATTTAAAGGTTAATTATACAGAATATAGCATTGAGGAATGCTATTAATATTAGGAACGAAAAGAGTAGAATATCGGCTAGTTTTAGATAAAAAAGCCTTTCAGCTCTAATTTGACTAGGATGTTTATTTTAAATGTCGATAGTGGTTATCCATAATAATATAAAAAATGAAGGTGATAGTTACATATGGGATATTTAATGGGAATTGATATTGGTACTTCAGGTACTAAAACAATATTATTTGATGCATATAACGGTGAAGTGGTGGCATCTTCGACTTCAGAGTATGAATTATATCAACCACAAATAGGCTGGGCAGAACAGCAGCCTGAAGATTGGTGGAGAGCTACTGTAGAAACTATAAAAGATGTAGTGAATAAAGCAGGTATAAGGGGAGATGCTATAAAAGGCATTGGACTTACAGGTCAGATGCACGGCATGGTCCTTATAGATAAAAAAGGTGAGGTAATGAGACCTGCCATAATATGGTGTGATCAGCGTACATCAAAGCAATGTGAAGAAATCACATCCATAGTAGGTAGAGAAAAACTCATAGAGATTACCGCAAATCCAGCACTTACCAATTTCACATCAACTAAGGTATTATGGGTTAAAGAACATCAACCAAAGATATTCGAAGATATATATAAAGTTCTTCTGCCTAAGGATTTTATACGTTTTAAATTAACCGGTGAATTTGCAACTGAGGTATCTGATGCCAGTGGCACACAATTTTTAGATGTACCTAAGCGTAGATGGAGTAGAGAAATACTCGACAAACTAGGTATACCGTTTGAATGGATGCCTGATGTATATGAGTCTCAAGAGGTTAGTGGATATGTAACTCAAGAGGTTTCTGAACTTACGGGTTTGAATCCTGGTACACCTGTAGTGGGAGGAGCAGGAGACCAAGCTGCAGGCGCAGTGGGTAATGGTATTGTTAAGCCAGGTATAGTATCTTCAACAATTGGAACTTCTGGAGTGGTATTTGCTTATACCGATGAGATATCTATAGATCCTGAGGGACGTGTGCATACATTTTGTCATGCAATACCTAATGCATGGCATATAATGGGTGTTACTCAAGGTGCAGGATTGTCACTTCAATGGTTTAGAAATAATTTTGGTGGAGCTGAAAGGGAATTAGCCAGATTTTTAGAAATAGATCCCTATGAATTGATGACAGAGCAAGCCCAAAAAAGCAGTCCAGGTTGTAATGGTCTTATATATCTTCCTTATCTAATGGGTGAACGTAGTCCCCATCTTGATCCATATGCTAGAGCAGTGTTTTTCGGTATATCAGCAAAACATAATAGGCAGGATATGATAAGGAGTGTCATGGAAGGAGTAGTTTATAGCCTACGTGATTCTCTTGAGATTATAAGGGAGATGGGAGTTGATGTATCAAATATAAGGGCGTCAGGTGGTGGAGCAAGGAGTAAGCTATGGCGTCAAATACAGGCAGATGTCTTCAATACACCTATACATACAATAACTGTGGAAGAGGGTCCAGCCCTTGGAGCAGTTTTATTAGCAGGTGTGGGTACAGGTATATATAATGATGTTCCAGAGGCTTGCCAAGCAGTAATAGATATAGAAGATAGTATAGCTCCTCGAGAAGAAAATGTGGCAATCTATGATAAATATTATAAAGTTTATGGTGAACTATATCATTCATTAAAGGCTCATTACATTGAGGTTGCTAATATAGAAAAGAATATATCCAATCCATAAAAGCTTAGGTACTTTTTAAATAAAATTATAAATTGGAGGAATGTACAATGGCAGAATATTTTAAAGATGTGAAGGAAATAAAATATGAAGGACCAAAATCCGATAATCCTTTAGCTTTTAAGTATTATAATCCAGATGAGCTAGTAGGAAATAAGACTATGAGGGAGCATTTAAAGTTTTCTGTGGCCTACTGGCATACTTTTACAGCACAAGGAACAGATCCTTTTGGTGCGGGAACTATGATTAGATCATGGGATCATATACAAGATCCAATGGATAAAGCTAAAGTTCGAATGGAGGCTGCATTTGAATTTTTTGATAAGTTAGGCGTAGATTATTTTTGTTTCCATGATAGAGATATAGCCCCCGAAGGAGAGACTTTAGCAGAAACTAATAAAAACTTAGATGAGATAGTAAAAATTGCAAAGCAATTAATGGAAGATTATGACATTAAGCTGTTGTGGGGTACTGCGAATACTTTCAACAATCCAAGATTCGTACATGGAGCGGCAACTTCATGTAATGCTGATGTATTTGCATATACAGCAGCACAGATAAAAAAGGCTATGGATGTCACAAAAGAGTTAGGTGGTGAAGGCTATACATTTTGGGGAGGCCGAGAAGGTTATGAAACACTACTTAACACTGACATGAAACTGGAGCTAGATAATTATGCTAGACTTCTTCATATGGCAGTTGACTATGCAAAACAGATAGGTTTTGATGGACAATTTTACATTGAGCCAAAACCCAAAGAGCCTACTAAGCATCAATATGATTTTGATGCTGCTGCAGTAGTGGCATTTTTGAAGACATATGGCTTAGACGATTATTTCAAGCTAAATATAGAGACTAATCATGCTACATTGGCTGGACATACCATGCAGCATGAACTCATGTATGCTAGAATAAATAATATGCTAGGCAGTGTAGATGCTAATCAAGGTGATCTATATTTGGGATGGGATACAGATCAATTTCCCACTGATATATATCTAACTACGCTTGTTATGTATGAAGTGTTACAAGCTGGTGGATTTACTACAGGTGGTTTAAATTTCGATGCCAAGGTGCGGAGACCTTCATTTGAGCCCATAGATCTATTTTATGCCCATATTGTTGGTATGGATAGCTTTGCAAAGGGTCTTAAAATAGCCTATAAAATGAAACAAGATGGGAAATTTGAAAAAATAATAGCTGATAGGTATGCAAGTTATACTGAGGGTATAGGAAAGGATATAATTGAAGGCAAAGTAGGTTTTTCAGAGTTAGAGAGATATGCCTTAGAAAATAATGAGATTAAGAATGTTTCAGGTCGGCAAGAATACCTAGAATGGCTATTGAACGAATATATATTGGGTAAATAATATTTCAATGGGAAATAACATAAGAAAGAGAGGATTATGGATAGATGGTAGAAGAAAATAAAAATATTCCTATATACAAAGATGTAAATAGATCGTTTGAGGAGAGGGTAGACGATTTAGTATCACGTTTGTCCTTGGAGGAGAAAGTATCGCAGTTAGTCTATAATTCCTCAGCTATATCGAGTTTAGGAATTCCTGAGTATAATTGGTGGAATGAGTGTGTTCATGGGGTTGCTAGAGCAGGTGTGGCTACTGTTTTTCCCCAGGCTATAGGGATGGCAGCATCTTTTAATCAGGATCTCATATATAGAGTAGCTGTAGCTATTTCTGATGAAGGAAGGGCAAAACACCATGAGTTTGTTCGTAAAGGTGATCGTGGTATATATAAAGGATTGACATTTTGGTCTCCTAATATAAATATATTCCGTGATCCCCGATGGGGAAGAGGACAGGAAACTTATGGTGAGGATCCATATCTCACAGGTAGAATGGGAGTTGCTTTTGTTAAAGGTTTACAAGGAGAACATCCTAAATACTTGAAGACAGTTGCAACACCCAAACACTATGCTGTACATAGTGGTCCAGAATCTCTTCGTCATGAATTCAATGCTGAAGTTAGTGAGAAAGATTTGTATGAAACATATTTACCTGCTTTTAAAGAATGCGTAAAAGAAGGCAAGGCATATTCAATTATGGGTGCATACAACAGAACCAATGGAGAACCCTGCTGTGCCAGTCCTACCTTATTACAAAAGATTCTGAGAGAAGAATGGGGTTTTGAAGGCTCTGTAGTATCTGATTGCGGTGCTATAGAAGATATATATGAGCGACATAAAGTAGCTTCCAGTCCAGAAGAGGCTGCGGCCATGGCACTGAAGAATGGTTGCGATTTATGTTGTGGTAGTATATTTAATACACTATTAAAGGCCTTGGATCAGGGACTTATAACTGAAAAAGACATAGATATTTCTGTTAAAAGATTATTTATGGCTCGATTCAAATTAGGTATGTTTGATCCAGAAGAGGAAGTGCCTTATGCACGAATACCCTATGAAGTAAATAATTGTGATGAACACATACATTTGGCATTAAATACAGCTAGAGAGTCTATAGTGCTATTGAAGAATGAAGATAATATTCTACCCTTAAGCAAAAATCTAAAAACTATTGCTGTTATAGGTCCTAACGCCCAATCGCGAGAGGTGCTTTTGGGCAATTATAGTGGTACACCTTCTGAATACGTAACAATACTTGATGGCATTAGAAGAAAAGTATCTTCTGACACTAAGATTATGTACGCTGAAGGATGTGAGTTAGCTAATACATCTGAGGGCTATTGGGGAGCCAAACCTACTAAGGGGTTTGCTGAAGCTATCGCTGCAGCAGAACGTGCCGATGCAGTTATTATGTGTATGGGCATATCTCCTGAATTGGAAGGAGAAGAAGGCGAGGTTGCAGAATCTGATGGTGGCGGTGACAGAACAACTTTAGATTTACCAGGTGTGCAAGAGGAACTTTTAAAAGTTATATATGATACAGGTAAACCTATTGTATTGGTTATATTAAATGGCAGTCCTCTGTCTATCAATTGGGCACAGGAAAACATACCTGCAATCCTAGAGGCTTGGTATCCTGGAGAGCAGGGAGGGAATGCGGTAGCTGACGTTATATTTGGTGATTACAATCCAGCAGGACGCCTACCAGTTACTTTTGTAAAATCACTTGATGATATACCTCCATTTACAGATTACAAAATGAAGGGTAGAACATATAGATATATGGAAAAAGAACCTTTGTATCCTTTTGGCTATGGTCTTAGTTATACTACATTTGAATACAGTAATATAAGGCT
>DGES01000126.1:0-386 GCA_002386065.1 Firmicutes bacterium UBA3920 | reverse complement strand
AAGACTGTAGAATTTAATATAACACCTAGACAGATGGCTTTGATAGATGAACAGGGCAGATGCCTATTAGAGCCTGGTCAGTTTAGAGTATATGTGGGAGGGCAACAGCCCGATAGGCGAAGTGAGTTTTTAACAGGTAAGAAAGTACTTTCATGTGAATTTGAAGTGATAGGCGATATATTAGAATTAGAATATTGAAATGCTAATTTATAAATAATATACAATTGTATAAGGGTAAAAGGAGAAAGCCCCTCCTTCTTCTTTTATCCTTAACTATCTTTTTATTTTGAATATAGAATTTTAATATACTAGCTCAAGTGAATTTATATGGATTTGGCAGATTATCATGGGATTTAACTTATCTTTGGATTATAGTATTTTATTCC
>DGES01000066.1 GCA_002386065.1 Firmicutes bacterium UBA3920 | reverse complement strand
ATAAATAATAAACATAGAGGTTAAAAATCAACTATCTAGGTAATAAATAAGTAGATAAGTCTAATTTTTTAATTTTAAATTTGCTTAATGACTAGCTATAGATTAATAGCATTTCATGTATGAAATAAATTGTTGCCGTAAGGCATAAAAAAAGATCACTCCGAATCTTTAAGTTTAGTATTTTGTTTTGCACATAGTCCGAAAGCCATTATATACTATTAATTATCTTTTTGCAATTACAATAAATATCAATTTATACTATTTATATTATGAATTTATTTCTATATAGTTGGTGAATGTTATAAAAATTTAGTATAATAGAAAGAACAACTCATATTTTCATATATACGTAGCTCATGAAAGCATTCTAACGGGAGGCATAATATGACTAAAAGGGAGAGTATATATAAATATATAAATAGTATGTCTGCAAAGTATCCGCGGTTACCATATGTATTTCAAGATCCTTATACTGCAGGCTGGTGGGATGTCACTTATGTTCTGTTTGATGATAATTTATCTTTTGCAGTTAAGGAGAAACTAGCTATAGATGTGATGAATCAAATAGTTATGTGTGTGGAAAATCAGTCCTCTATTGAAGAACTCAGAGATATGCTATGTAAGCACCCAATTATGTTATACTTATCAAATATAAATAATCGTATTAAATTATATATATCTGAGAAACTCATAGATGCAAAATCGCTTTATTCTTTTGGCATAAAACTTACTACTCAAGGCGAATTAGAAGAAGAGGTAAAACTTGGTATGCTCATCCTTGGGGCTTTTGAGAACGATCTTGTGAGACAGATATTGAGAACACTTGGATTGCACAGCACATTTACTTTATATGCACTGATAGCTTCGTCAAATTTTAACAATCAAAATCAGTTTATATATGAGTTGGCGAAGGGGACTTGTGGCTATGGTAAGTTGATATCTATACATCTTTTAAGACCTGTATTGGAAGAACAAAAAGAATGGATGTTTGAGAAGGGGTATAAAAATGAGGTGTCACCTAATATTTCAGCTATAATGTGTATGGAAAAAGCAGATATGTTTATATTTTATCAAGAACTAATATTGACAAGGGATAATTTTTCAAATCTGGCATATTTGTTGACATATTCATTGGAGAATAATAGCATAATGGCGTTTTCAAATGCAATTATGCTTGCAGAAAAATATTTAGACTTTGCGAAAAAACATGCTAGTACATTTATTGATTTAGCAGCTGCTGTTATGATTGAAAACAGTATATTTATATATTGGGAAGAATTAGGTGAAGCTGGAGAAAAACAAAATCCAGAAGACTTAGAGAGGGAAGTATTTCTCAAATCGGATTGCAATATGATAATCAATCAACCTAAATGGGAGCTTATTGTAATGAATGAGTTGGTTGAACCTAAGGAGCAGACAAGTATAATTATTCAAGTATTAGACAGAATGGGAATTGTTCCAGAATTTTGGAAATTCACCTCATTATTAGAGAGGGACCCCTTTGACATGGATATATTGAGATTTACATTGATTGAAAATTCGGAGGAATATTTTGAGGAGGTATTACAGTATTTATACTATGTTTTGCCAGAAGAAGTAATGGCCGAAGGTCCTCAAATAATAGACAATGAAAATATTACAGTTGAGCATAGACCAGATATTTGGCTTGTATGCTTACTTAAAGTTTTACAAAATGTTAGATATTATGAAGAGGATCTATTTATCAATTGTTTGACGTGTCGGTTTCCGGATGTGAGGATAGAGGCTATACGCGGACTTAGTAAATTTAAGTTAAACTGGAGTGAGAGGGTTATTCCGGCGCTGAAACATGCTTATAAGATTGAACCCATAGAAGATATCAAAAGACAATTATTAGATCTAATAGAAGATAGAAGCTCAAACAATAAAAAACAGTGCGAACATGCTGATATTTCTCAAGCAGAAGTTGCACCATCAGAGTTAGATGTATTTTTACTAGATACAAAGATTGCAGGAATTTTTTATCGGGATGTATGCGTAGTTGAAGATAAGATTCAAAAAGGTGATATACTCTATCTTGTGAGGGAACCAGACAATAAATACGATGAAAAGGCTATACAGGTAACTACAAAAGATGGGTATGTTTTGGGATATATACCAAAGGTTGATAATATTGTACTTGCTAATTTAATGGATTCTGGAGAGAGGTTATACGCTGTTTTGCTCAGTGAGGATATAACACATGGTAAACCAGACATAAAGATAATGCTAAGTAAAGTAATGGAGTAGATGGCTCAATTTAAATTGGTTAAAAAGCATATCTAAAATTGCAAACCGGATGGGATCCCATCCGGTTGAAGTCAATATTTACTCTCCTATCTTTATTTCATATGTTATAGGTGCAGCTTTGTTTAACATAGCAGAGACACCGCAGTATTTTTCTTGAGATAGTGATACAGCTCTTTCTATTTTGTCTTTGGGAAGATCCTTTCCTTTGAATATATATATAAGATGGATCTTCGTATATACTTTTGGATGTTCTTTAGACTCTTCTGCTTTTACTTCAATGCTAAAGTCGTCAGGTTTTATCTTCATTTTATTTAAAATTGATACTACATCTATACCTGTGCATCCAATTAGTCCAGCCAATAAGAGCACCTGTCTCTTATACACATCT
>DGES01000027.1:2946-4569 GCA_002386065.1 Firmicutes bacterium UBA3920 | reverse complement strand
GAATCCCTCTCTCTCCGCCAGATATCAAGGGTTATAGCAAATTTGCTATAACCCTTGTTTAATGCTAAATATACATCTATACAAACATTATTCTCGTATATCCTTTCCGGATCTTTTTTCTCTCTAAGTTCGAGTATATTGTCATCCTGTAATTCTCCATTCTGGTTATAGATAGTTATGTTTCTGTTTCTGTGTTCGATCCTTTTTCTTAGCATATCCTTATATTCGTTTATAGCAATTGAACAAACCCATGAATAGAACTTTCCTTTATCCTTTAGTGTTTCTAGTTTTAAAAATGCTTTATAAAAAGCTTCTTGTGTAACTTCTTCGGCGAGCTCAGGATCTAATGTCAACGACATAGAAAACCTATAAATCCTCTCATAGTTTTCTTCAAAAAGAATTTCTAGGCTACTCTCATACTGTTCCCTATTCCTCTTACTCAGCCGTATAAGTTTCACTCTATCCCCTTCTTTATATCAATATCTGTCTATGAGCAAGATCTGTTCACAAAGCTTAATCTTTCTATCCTTCAATCACACCATCACAAATTCTTATTATGCGATCACAATAGGATGCTATTTTTGTATCGTGTGTCACTATAACTATTGTCTTACCACTCTCATTTAGACTTCTAAATATATTCATTACATCATCCTCAGTATCACTATCCAATGCGCCTGTAGGCTCATCTGCCAAAATAATCTCTGGCTCGTTTACAATTGCCCTAGCAATAGCTACTCTTTGCCGCTGACCTCCTGATAAATTTGAGGCCATTGTATTCTTCTTATCCAATATTTTAAGTTGCGATAACACATTTTCCACTCTATCTTTTTCATATGAAATAGACTTATGTGAATATGTCAAGGGTATCTTTACATTTTTATAGACACTATATCTATCTATCAGTGCAAAGTCCTGTATTACAAAACCAAACATTTCATTGCGCAGTTTTGCCATTTCCCCTGAATCAAAAGTCTCAATTAACCGTCCATCTAAAAAATATTTCCCACCAGTTGCACTGTCGATACAACCGATAATATTTAAAAGCGTAGACTTTCCAGATCCAGAAGGTCCCATAATAGCTATCATATCACCTTTATCAATAGAAAATGAGACCCCTCTAAGCGCTTTTACCTCTGTCTCCCCACTTCCATATGTCTTATAGATTTCATTCATCGAAATGATGCTCATTTTATTCACTCCTCCTAATCATATCACTCATCGGTGTCTTAGATAACTTGATAGCCGGATAGAGAATAATAGCCAACGTAACCAACAGACTAAACAAAACTGTCAGCAATGTAACTATACTCCATTTATGAATTATAAGTACAATGATATCAGCTATAAATATCAATATTAAAACTTGCCACAAAATCCGCGCTATAATCAATTTCATCTGACTACCACATAACATATGGATTGCAAACTCATTCATATGTGTGTTTATAAACTGTATAAGATTTGAAATAATCCCAATCAAGCTAAACAATAATGTAATAATCATCATCAAACCAATTGACTTTATCACTAATGCATTGTCATATGATATGTGTTGCATCTGTTCACTAAAACTTCTAAATTCAAAGGTATATAAGTCTAGTTGATTCGATTTCTCTTGAA
>DGES01000027.1:0-2738 GCA_002386065.1 Firmicutes bacterium UBA3920 | reverse complement strand
AAAGTATCAGGCTGTAGTGGAATTACAAAAAATTTGTCCAGCCAAAATACTTCATCTCCTTTAAGTGGATCTATAAAAAAAGATGCTTTGTCTAAAAATCCAATTACTTGAAAAGATTGATCCGAGCCCCAAGAATCGGTAATAATTATGTCCCCCAGATTATACCACTTTCGGAAGTCATATCCTAGTACAATTGGAATTACATCCCCCGTATCTTTAAAATCATCTGCAGAAAACAGTTGGCCCTCTATACATTGTAAATTAAAAACGTCTATCAGTTTTTGATCTACCTGAATGCAATTATATGCAACTTCATCACCATGCCTACACTGAATAAATGAGCTGTCTACTCCAATATCATCAGCCCAGAATGAAAACTGTGTATTTCCTGTATATGTATTAAAATCAGGATTTTCTTTTATAAAAGTATAAAGTTCAAATAAACGTTTTTCTCCATCTTCTGCATTTAGAATGTTTTCGGAAAGCTTTGAATCATCAGTATGGTCTACGAGAAAGAATATTTCCCCTACATTCATAATATCGTTAAGTTTGCTCTCATAATCCTTTAAATTAAATATAACGGACATGGTAAAGCTGAAAAGTATCAAAGCAATAGCTATCTGTACAAATAAAATAAAATGTTTTGATTTATTATCTAATATATCTTCCCATGCATATTTAAACTGTTCATTAATTTTGATCACCCCACTAGCTATAATTATCTCAACTGCATTACAATATCCTGTTTTAGCCAAACATTCAAAGAAATCCAATTGCAAATTACCCCAATCAGCATACATAGCATATATCCTACTACTATAGCGCTTATGTGAATAGTTTCACCTATAAATGGAAACACCATTGTCCTTATCAAAAGAATTGCAAAAATAAGTCCTAGTCCATATCCTATAGTCAAAATCAAAAGATAATCTATTAATATCATAGATTTAATACGATGTGACCTGCCGCCCGATAACATACGTACGGCAATCTCCTTTTTCCTTCCCTCTAACCAATATCTTGTAACACTAAATATGTTTAAGAGTACAAGCAAGGCCGTCGCTCCAAACTCTATTAGAATAATAGCCGAATCTGCAATAGACTCTACTAGATTTTCCATACTTGTACTAATCTCCTGCCTTCCTTGAACAACTATATCTGGATTAATTTGCTTTGCAAATGTTATAAACTCATCAAAAGTTTCATTACTCTCTTCACCTGAATCAATAATAAAATTTCCAACAATGGGTACATTTAAATTAGTGCCAAAAGTAGCTGCCATATTTACATAATATAGTGAACTAGAATCTTTCCATGAAGCATATGCCCTACTGACTGGTCTTTTAAAAATTCCGATCACCTCGTAATCATTGTTTTCATGTACATAATAATATTTCCCATTCTTCTCAATGCATTTGTTTCTTAAACTTTCTTCGATCAGAACTGTAGGAGTATGCTGATTGAAATCAGCTTTTGTAAAATTTCGACCCTCTATAATTTGAGGTTCGAATGGAACATCACCTTTTAGATATACGGACTTCCCGTGACCCCATGCAAATTTCCTGTAGAGCATCATACAATTATCGTTATTCTCGCAAAAATTTAATAGATCCTGTGTCGTTACTACATTTTTATCATCTTTTTGACTCTCAATTTCTACCAAAACATGATTCCCGGAAAGAAAATCAGGTGCTATTGTCTTCATTTCATAGAACTCCAATATTGTAGAAAAACAAAGAACAAAGAGCATTGCTACAGCAGCAAATATCAGCATAAGCAAGGGAGATCTATGTAGTATCTGCTTCATCGTCTTTTCACTTCCTTCCTTTAAATATCATACAAAGACCGGGTATTTGAATACCCAGTCTTCATATGATACTGACACACATCGTAATCAGTCGAAATAGCGCCAATCATAATTTGTGTAGGCTGTATTAAATGGGTTATTAACACGTGATGTGTATGCAGTATAAAACTCATCATCACTTTTACTTTGTGCCTCTTTACTCCATCTTCTGCCACTATCGTAGTTTCCCTGATATAGTCTGACATAACATCGCCTAATATGCTTATTCGCTTTAGCGCCAAACTTAGGGTTGCTACCAGTATTACGGTTCGCATAAAAACTAGCTCTTATGGAGTTCATTATTGCATTGTGTGTCATTTTGACGTCATTTGCTCCTGAAAACGCAAAAGCTGATGAGCATACTACAGCTAGTGCAACATTTATGACTACAAATGTCAGTAAGGTTTTCTTTGATGTATTCATCACATTCATCCCTTTAAAAAAGTACAATTCCATAAGAATACACTAACTTTGATAGGTACCATAAAAAGTATTTTCATATTTTCAATTTGTCCTCTTATATATACCCCTTCAGCAGATGCTGTAAAGTGCGAACTAAGTGATTGTCAGTTGTCCTCTCATATATATAGACCCCTTCAGCTCTTAAAAAGTTACAAGATTCGCGTAAATATTCTCAATCTTATGAAAAAACACATAGCAAGAACATATCACAATCAAGCTAGTACTCCTGCTAGGCACACTAAAATGGGGCTGTTACAAAATAGCCCCTAGACAAAAACCCCGCTAAGTAGATTTAGCGAGGTTTTTGCTATATAATTATACCTGAATAATAATCAAACACTTGTATTTAATACTACACTAAATAATCAAAATTTACAACTAAAAATGAATTTTAATACCGAAATTTATTGTAGAGAAGTCAAACATATGT
>DGES01000093.1:5325-5808 GCA_002386065.1 Firmicutes bacterium UBA3920 | reverse complement strand
GCAATATCTAGGCTGGGATAATATAGAGAATAATGACTTTCATGTAGTGGAAGAGTTCACGGTAGAGAGGGAAGATGGTCAAGGAACAATAAGGCCTGATATTGTCCTATTTGTAAATGGTATTCCCTTTGGTGTAATAGAGTGTAAGAGGGCGTCTGTAAATATAGATCAAGGCATTAGTCAAATGATTAGAAATCAAAAGGAGACCCATATACCACAGCTATTTAAATATACTCAAGTGCTTATGTCTACAAACAAAAATGAGGCAAAATATGGAACATGCTATACTCCTAAGCGATTCTGGACAACATGGAGAGAAGAAGATGAAAAGTGGCTTCAAGGAAATATAAGCAAAGTCGTTATTGGAAGGCTTCCAACCAATCAAGATAAGAATATAATATCCCTCTTTCATCCAGAGAGATTATTAGAGATTACTGAACACTTTGTAATATTTGATAAAAATATAAAAAAGATAGCCAGATA
>DGES01000093.1:4013-5116 GCA_002386065.1 Firmicutes bacterium UBA3920 | reverse complement strand
CTGTCTAAATATATATTATCAGAACTTAAAGAGGCTAATCCTAAGGTTGTAGTAGTTACAGACAGGGTCAATCTCGATAAGCAAATTCATGCGACATTTAACCATACAAGGCTCAAAGCCCATAGGGCGACATCAGGTAAACATCTTGTTGAGCTTATAAATGATGATAGGGCAGATGTAATAACCACTCTTGTCCATAAGTTTAATATAGCAGCAAGTAAGCAAGAACCAGTAGAATCTAAGGATATATTTGTATTGGTAGATGAATCTCATAGAACACAGTATGGCGAGCTTCATATAAAGATGAAAAATGTATTTCCAAACGCATGCTATTTAGGTTTTACAGGCACCCCTCTTATGAAAAAAGAGAAGAATACTATGAGAAAATTTGGCGGACTAATACACACATATACAATGGCTGATGGAGTTCGTGATAAGACCATTGTACCATTATTATATGAAGGTAAGATGGTAAAGCAAGATATAAACAAAAAGGCCATAGATAATAGGTTAGATATGATAACAAGGAGATTAAACGAAAAACAGAAGGAAGAGGTAATGAGAAAGTGGAGTAGGTTCGAGCGCATTGCCTCATCTGACCAGCGTATTAAATATATTGCCTTTGATATAAATGACCATTTTATGAGGAATTATAAGACTCAAGGCTCACAATTTAAGGCTATGTTAGCGACAAATAGTAAGGTTGAAGCCATAAGATATTTTGAGGCTTTTGAAGAGCTAGGTGACTTAAATTGCGCAGTTGTGATCTCTCCTCCAGATCAGAGAGAAGGGTATAGCAGTGTAGATGAGTCATCTGAAGATATAGTAGTTAGGTTTTGGCAAAAGATGATGGATAGATATGGTGATGAGGAAGTTTATGAAGATACCATTAAAGATGAGTTTGTAAATGGCGATGAGCTAGACCTTCTTATAGTAGTAGATAAATTGCTCACAGGTTTTGATGCGCCAAGGGCTACCATACTCTATGTAGATAAATCTATGAAGGAGCATACCCTTTTGCAGGCTATAGCAAGGGTAAATAGGTTATATGAAGGTAAAGACTATGGATTTATAATAGACTATAGAGGTCTTGTAGATAGATT
>DGES01000093.1:0-3644 GCA_002386065.1 Firmicutes bacterium UBA3920 | reverse complement strand
TATTAAGTCATTTTGGAAGGAATCTAAGTATTGCATTAGAGTCTGAGAGGGTCTATAACTCTTTGAGAGAAGAGGAGATTAAAAAATATAAAAGAGACTTTAGATTCTATCAAGAAATTAGAAAAAATGTAAAGCTTAGATATTCAGATACTGTAGATCACAAAGAGTATGAGGCTAAGATGCAAAAACTTATGGATAACTATATTGCCGCAGAAGATGTGATTAGAATTACAAATCCAGTCAACATATACGATAGAAAGGGCTTTAAACAGGAACTTCAAAGGCTTGGCTCTCCGAGGGCAAAGGCTGACGCCATAAGGACTAGAGTGACAAAAAGTATAAGTGAGAAATGGGATGAAAACCCTGCATATTACAAAAAGTTCTCTGAACGCATAGAGGAGACTTTAAATGCTTACAAAGATAAGAGGATTAGTGAGCGGGAATATCTAGAGAGAATGATGGAAGTTATGGATGACTACAGAAAGGGAAAGTCAGGCATAGAATACCCTACCATAATAGAGAAAAATGTAGATGCCCAGGCATTTTATGGAGTGGCAGAAGATGTATTTAAAAAGACAAATTATATGACGGGTAAGGAAGAGGTTATAGCAAGGCTGTCCCTTGAGATAGATAATATAATAGACAAATACAGTAAAGTCGATTGGCATGACAATCTTGATGTCCATAACAGAATAGCTCAAGAGATAGATGACCTTTTATATGATTTTGCCCAAGACCAAGATTTAGAGCTTAGCTTTGACCAGATAGATGAGATAATAGAAAAAGTAAAAAAAGTAGCATTGAGGCGATATTGATGAGCGAAAATACACAGATGCATAGTGTAATGTATGGCGATAATGAGATAGTATTTAAACTTGAACGAAAAGATGTGAAGAATATAAACTTAAATGTAAGACCAGATATGAGCGTAGCCGTTTCAGCTAATAGCGAAGTGCCTCTAGAAATTATAGAGGACTTCGTGAGGCAAAAAGCCCCTTGGATAATGAAAAATATAAACTACTTTAAAAAGGCCCAGCCGGAGGTTAGAAGATATAAGGAATTCGTAAATGGTGAGACAGTTAGATATCTCGGAAGACAATACAGACTAAGGGTGGAGCGTTCAGATGATGAACACGTGAAATTCTTGAGGGGCTTTATACATATCTATGTAAGGGATGTAGATGATTATAGGAAAAAGCAGAAGCTTTTTCAGGAATGGATGAGACACAGGGCAGAAGTGATATTCATCGAATCTCTAGATAAGATGTATCCCATGGTTAAAAAATATGGTGTAGAAAAACCTGAGATTAATATAAGAGAGATGAAGGCAAGGTGGGGTTCTTGCATTAAAAAGGCAAATATCATTCTTTTAAATTTAGAACTTATAAAAGCGCCTAAATATTGTATAGACTATGTAGTGCTTCATGAACTCATACACTTTAAATATAGAAATCATGACGATAATTTCTATGCTCTACTGTCTGTTTTGATGCCTGATTGGAAGAAGAGAAAGGCGCTATTAGACGAAGAAGTAGTGAGAGTATTATAAAAATAAATATAGGTTATAATTAACTCTTCTTTATGAAGAGGATGATATAATCACAGAGAAGCAATATACATGATGATAGATATGAAAGATAAAAAATGTGAAATATGGGGGCTTATTTGAGATCCTTTTTGAGCTTATCATTTCATTCCTTTATTAATAAAACCATAGTCCTCGAGTTCACTTTCTTTAATAGGATTTAAGGCTACATACTCAGGCAAGCTCCAATCTCTAATATTCCCAGACCAGCGCTAGGGATGTCGTTTCTTAGCTTCCTCATAAACTGTTATACGTTTTTACATTATCCTCTCACCTAAGCCGTAGTGCATCTGATATGGGGTTATAAAGTTAATCCCACTGTGTAGATGAATATGGTTATACCAATATACAAACTTCCGAACCTATTGTCTTGCCTCAGCCAAGCTAGAGAATCCTCCTGAAGGATATTTGAGAATATATATATACATGTATAAACATTGTTTAATATGACGTTAAATACAACTTTATATTGACATAGTATTTTATACTGATAATATGATTGTATAATTTCAAAGAGATGAGGATTTTATCATGAATAAAAAAAGGATTTTAGGAACTGTCATTCTGGTTGTTTTAATAGTTATCTTATTTTTGATCATAAAGAATGCGAACCAATCACCGTATGATTATTTAAAGAATAAAAAAATTCCAGTAAAGCAGAGAGAGCAACAGAACTTCTTTATCAAGAAGAAATCGGTAATAACAAATATACGGTTTTCTATGTGAATGAGAATGGCAGTGTGTCATGTGCAATTATCAAAAAGGCTTATTTTACTTATACAATATTAAACATAAGCTCAGAAATTTTTATAGCAAGTGAAACAGAACCAGTTGAATTTCACTTCAGTGCATATAATAAAGGGAAGAATTGGATATATTGGGGTATTATCCGAGATGATGATATAAGGCAAGTATTAATAGACAAAAAAGAAGCAAATATTGTGGACACGGCATATAGTTTTAGAATATCTTATATAATGGGAACGGAAAAGGTAGAGTCTACATTACCTGAATATGAATTAATCTATTAGCTACAAAATTACCAATGAGTTGGAGTTTTAGGCTTATCTGTATTAACATATTTCAGAATATCATTGTTTTCGATGTAGGACAAAAAACAATGATATAATTTGTTAATAAGCACAGTATCAATACTAAATAATATCACATCACTATTCAAAGTTTCCCTAATTACGACTAATATTCAGATAGCAATTACACCATTTTAAAAGATCATGTTTTTATAAAACAGGGTCTTTTTTTATTGGATAAAACAGAAGCACTTAGAGTTAAGCTCTTTTCTTCGGAAGCAAATCCAGATAAATAACCCCGAAAGCCCTTTAAAATAGCGGCTTTTCGGGGTTGAGTTTTTGCCTAGACTTGTAGAC
The DNA here is from genome assembly GCA_002386065.1 of Firmicutes bacterium UBA3920. GTDB lineage: Bacteria > Bacillota > Clostridia > Caldicoprobacterales > Xylanivirgaceae > UBA3920. The sequence continues at coordinate 671 of DGES01000093.1, read as the reverse complement.
TATTTCACCTCTTCTTCACTTCTCCAAAAACTTTTTTTATTTCACCGAGTGTCATGACTTTTTTACCAATATTAAGGCCAAAAACATCATTTATGTCATCAGTAACCTCATCTGCATAATCAAAAAGATAGTGGTTTGCATCCATATGGCTACAAGAGACTAAACGCAGAGTGTTAAGGATTTTTTCAACTGTGTATTTATTGCCAAGCCTGATTTCAACGATTCTCGCAATTATCAAAGCTATAAACCAGATAAAAAAATGTGCATTAATATGATCTTTTCTTGTAAGATAGACTGGTCTTGCATCTAAATTACTCTTGGTTATTTTAAAAGACTCCTCTATCCTCCAAAGGTCTCTATATAATTCAATAATGCGATCATCTTGCTCATCAAGTTCGCTTGTAACTATAGCATAATACCCATCTAATTGTTCATCTTGCTTTATCTTCTCTTCGTCTAAAAATAACTTTTTTCCTGTATCTAATATTTCCCCTGTATTTTTATCAAACTCAATATTAGCAACATAGTTAGCAGCACCATAGGATGTAGCTTTTTGATATTTAGAGGGATTTTTGATAAGGCCAACTGCCTGATTAATAATGGCTTCTCTTTGCCGTTTAGAACGCTCTGCATATTTGCGGCTATAAAAAACAACCTGTTTCTGGTCTAGT
>DGES01000031.1 GCA_002386065.1 Firmicutes bacterium UBA3920 | reverse complement strand
ATGGGCATCAGATGAAAGAATATAATTATATCCTTTCAAATTTAGTTCATCTATAGCTGTCAAATCACTGACTTCCAATGTGGAAAATTCTAATTCTGATGTTATAAATCCCAACTGAGATAATATACTATAACTCATTCTATCTACATGGGCAGGTATAACAAGACCATCTAATCTCCTTACTTCCTGTGTAATCTCATCTACTGTCATATCTACTGATGTCAACAATAGTTCATCCCTTGTACTCACTATATTATCAAAACTGTCCATTATATATTGATTTCCGAATATATTGGGGTCATTTAATATCTTAGGCAATTTTGCCCTTATAATAGAATCAAATGTAAATATAGTATCTAAATCAGTAAAATAGCAAAGTAGATGTACCTCTTCTTTTGATTGTACTTCCATACCCGGTATTATAAATATATCATCGCCTCCAACCTCCATGACAGCCTCTATATTATCACAACTATTATGATCTGTTATAGCTATAATATCTAAGCCTTTTAAAATTGCCATATTTATTATATTATTTGGAGTCATATCATCCGCAGCACATGGAGATAGGGCAGAATGAATATGGAGATCTATGGCATATTTCATAATCTAACCCCTTAAGGACAAGGACTAATGCCCATATCATATAACCGCCCACATATCTCAAAGGTATTCAGACCAGTAGATATTATAGTTATTCCTTCTTTTTCCGCCCTATCTAGCGTTTCTTTTTCTACGTCTATTGACTCAGGTATTATGATACATGCAATATCCACCAAAGATGCTACAGCTACAACGTTCAAATGAGTCTGGACAGTTATCCATACGCTATTAGGACTGCATTTTGCCATAACATGACTTAATAGATCACATGCATATCCATATTCCACATTCTGTTCCATATCACATTCAGAAGTAAGTATTTTTCCGTCAATACACTCTATTATATCTCTTATAGTCACATCTCATCATCCTCTCCATGTCTCCCCGTTGGAATCTTCTCTGCCAATTCTATCATTTCCTCTGCCAATTTTTTTACCTTTTCTCTAAGTTTGAATATACAGTCAAACTCTGATGCATCACCTTGTACAATATCTTCTGCAAGGGTGCGGCAATTAGGTGAACCGCACGAACCACAATCAAGACCGGGCAGAGATTTATATATCTTCTCCATAAGTTCCATCTTCCGCATTGCAAGACTCAAATCATCATCTAATTTCATCACTGGTTTTGGTTGTATGGGCTCTGTAAATTCCCATCCTATAGAATTCCTTACCAAAGAAAGCTCTCTTTCTGTTATATATCGTTTTTCCAAGCCATTGGCAAGTGTACGTATACGATTTTTTGCTACAAATCCATTTTCAAATGTAAGTGGTCCACCTACACAGCCCCCTGTACATGCCAGTCCTTCAAAAAAATCTAGATCTGGAAATTTATTGTTCTCTATTTCTTCAAGTACATATATGACATTTTGGATACCATCTACTGCTAGATAGTGTTCAATTGAAAGTGCACTACATTCACCTGATGAATTTGCCCAACCCACACCATATGCTGATGCTTTCTGAAGTTCTCCTGTGTGGGGGATATGTCCTATCTTACTTGCTAGGACACCAAATATGTCTAACATGGATATAGCTCCATCCACAGATGATTCCTTTCGTCCTATGGGACGTCTAATACTAGTCATCTTTGCAGCACAAGGTGTTATAAAGAATACACCTATGGCATCTTCACTCACACCTTTCTTTTCAGAAAACTCACGCCTAGCTAGCTGTGCTGCTATTTCCATAGGTGATTCCACAGCTACAATATTATCTAAAAGCTCTGGAAATCTCACCTGTATGAGCCTTACAATCGCTGGACATGCAGACGATATTATAGGTTTTTTAACATGACCCTCTTTGAGTTTTTCCTTCACAAAAGCTGTAGCATAATCAGCTCCTCTAGCCACTTCATATACATAGTCAAACCCTAGACCTTTGAATGCATATAATATGTCATTTATATCAGTAACATCTTTAAATTGCCCATATAGCGTAGGAGCAGGCAGTGCAATCTTATATTCAAATCTATCTATAGATGATAAGGGATCTGTAACAGCAATCTTTGCATGGTAGGGACACACCCTTATACATTCACCACAATCTATACACCTCTCGGCGATTATTCGAGCTTTGCCATCTCGTACTCTAATTGCCTCCGTCGGACAACGTTTTATACAATTTGTACATCCTCTACACTTGTCCTTATCTAGAGTAACAGAATGATAATATTCCGACATATATACCACCTTAATTCATTTCAAATATATCTTGATTTGGACCTTAGTACCTATACCTACAGTTGATTTTATATTGAACTCATCAGCACATCGTTTCATATTTGACAGCCCCATTCCAGCTCCAAAACCCATTTCCCTTGCTTCGTCTGGTGCAGTTGAATACCCCTCTTTCATAGCTAGATCAATGTCAGGGATCCCTGGTCCTCTGTCTTCGGATATGAGTATGAGTTCTTCTGGAGATATTTTGAGTATAAGACAACCTCCTTTAGAGTGGATTACAATGTTCATCTCTGCCTCATAGGCTGCAATGGCCATACGCCTAACAATATCGCCACTAATACCTAGTTTTTTTAAAAGAGCTTTAATGGAGCTAGATGCCTCGCCAGCTAATGCATAATTACCTGCTTCAACATTATAAGTATATTCCATTATATGCTGTTCCATAGCTTAAGACTTGCCTTTCAAGCCTGCTTTATATAGAATCCCACAAGCTTCAAAAAGTGTATAATCTGTTGACATGAGTACAATATTTCTTTCCTTAGCCATATCTATTACCTCCTTAGAAGGTACCTTTCCCCTTACAAATACAATTGCAAACACATCTAGCATCTCTGCTGTACGTATAACTTGAAGATTAGTTAGACCTGTAAGCAAAAGAGTCCCATCCTCTATAAAAGCTAAAGCGTCACTCATAAGATCACATCCACAGGCAAACTTTACTTCTTTATCAAGATTTGTATCACCAACTAGTATATCAGCATTCAATAGTCTTGCTACCTCTCTTAGCTGCAAAGGTAAATCCTCCTCACTCTCGCTTTTTAACTAGTGCATCCATATAACTTTTGTATATAGATGCCATATTAATATAAGTATACTTGATTTTTGATGAAAACACCACCCCATTTACATCACTCACACCTAATAGCTCTTCAAATGACTCTATTCCTAATTTATATATATCCTCCAAACCTGTAAGGACATCACTACTCCCTTCTGCTGCCTTATAGTCACTTAACCGAGTTAAGGTTTCTTCCATTTCAAGCTTTATTCCCTTTAACCTTTCACAGGCAACCTCTCCTGTTATGTCTTTGTTATCCAGATCTTTCACTATATTTTCCAATTCCTTGAGCTTCTCCTGCCATAGACTGAAAGCTGCATTTACTCCATCAACTTTTTCCTTAGAAGCTGTAACTTCCATATTTGCTCCTGGACATGACATTTTATAAATTTCGCATTTTATATCATTTGCCTCTAATTGACTCTTTACTTTGTTTATATCATTTTCATCTATGTAGCCTACAGCTAATACCCTAAAGTATTTATCATCTACAATGTACCCAGCACCCCCTCTACTTTGTATAGTACTTGCAAATTCCTGTGCATTTGCTTCCGTAGAAAATGCTGCCATCTGTATTGTATATATTGTAAATGGAGCTATCTCTATATTTTTAGTTATCTTTTTTATTTCCTTATCACCTGACTTGTTGGTCTTTGAACCATTATTATCAGTTCCTATATTATTATCGTCATCTTTTAACTTCTCCCCTAGGCTTACATTTTCTTTATCTTCATCCATGCCTCCAAGTTTAGGTGCTATTATGCCACTTAAATATTTTCCTATGGCTCCTGCCGACACCACATATATTATTATAAATAATACTAAACCTAGTACAGCTATTCGAGCATGATTTCGTTGTCTCCTCCTTTTACTTATCCTTGAGTATCGCATGTCCATACCTCCTCTTTGTTTATAACACTTTTCAAATATATAAGCAGAAATATATAGAAAGCTTCAATTAGTAATATGAATTTTACACGTATTGCTTAAATTCTATTTGTAAAAATATCTCAACTTCGAATTGCTATTTATAAAAATTATATCTTCAGTCAACATAAGTTTTAAATTACAAATCAAAATCCTTAGATAAAATTATAAGAAATCCTCAGCCTTGTCTTTGGACCAATTATAAATCCTATATACATATCTATGGATATTTATAGGGATTTATGTTAGAATTTTAGTTAAACTAACCTCAAAGCTTTTCAAATCCCATCAAGACATTATATTAATATAGATAATTGAAAAGCTTGGGAAAACATATAAAATATTTGGAGGCTGACATGAAATATCATATAGATACCATTCCTATATGGGATGCATATCACGAGAAAACCGAATGTCCACTATGCCTTTTGAAAACTAAAAGTGAATGTGACTACATAGATTCATTTTTAGGTGGATCTGTTATGGAACCTGATACACGAATAGAGGTAAATGAAAAGGGGTTTTGTCCAAACCACTTTCAGATGTTATATGATGCTCAAAACCGATTGGGACTAGCCCTTATGTCCCATACATATTTAAAAGAAACATTTAAAAAAATGCAAGAGTACGTAAAATCTCTTGAAAAATTTAGTAAGAATAAAGGACAAGATATATTTTCCCAATTATCTACAATAATAAAGGGAAAACATGATAAAACTTCTAGTAATCCAATAGAGCAATTTGCAAATTGGCTCAATGAAAAGGTGGAAAGTTGTATAATATGTGAACGATTAGACTATACTCTCAACCGATATGCGTATACTATAATATATCTTTGGGATAGGGATAAAAATTTTCAGAAGACATTCAAAGATTCAAAGGGATTTTGTATTCCCCACTTTTCTCTCATATTATCAATGGCCGTGGAATCATTAAATGAAAAGAAACAAAAAGAATTCTTAGATGATATAATTCCCATACAAGTTGAAAATTTAGAAAGACTCGATGAAGAACTCTTATGGTTTACACAAAAATTTGACTACAGAAATCAAGATAAACCCTGGGGTGACTCAAAAGATGCACTACCAAGGGCTATTCAAAAGCTTTCTGGAGCTATAGTTGAAAATGAGTAATGTCCTCAACTTATGTAATGGACATGTAAAAGTAATGAAACAAAAGATACGTTGAATATGAATAATATCATAGCCATAGTTAAAAGGAGGATGTAATATGCGAAAAGATTGGGACACATATTTCATGGATATAGCTTTTCAAGTATGTGAAAGGAGTACTTGTCCTAGACTACATGTAGGAGCTATTTTGGTCAAAGATAAGCGAATAAAAGGAACAGGCTATAACGGAAGCCCAACTAGCCTTCCCCATTGCAATGATGAAGGGGTAGGTTGTTACATGAATAATAATCACTGTATAAGAACTATACACGCAGAGGTTAATTGTTTGCTAGAGGTAGCTCCTGATGAAAGAAAAGATGCTACTCTCTATGTCACCCATTATCCATGCCCTGAGTGCCAAAAATTGATTATAACAACTGGTATAAAAAGGGTAGTCTATGCCAATGACTACAGACCACAAATTGATTGGTTTCAACTAGCCCCATGGATCAAGGTTGAGAAATTAGATGAAATAGCTAAATAACTAGATTATGGCAGAAAACGCTATTTATATCGCCATATTTTAAAATAAACGGTTTTTTTCGCCTCTAAGAGTGTTTTTTAGAATTTGATATGGAAGACTATTTTATATACACTATATTTGAAAGTTATTAGCACTCGACCTCATTGAGTGCTAATAAATCGAAAAAGACAAATATAATACATAGAGGAGGGTTCACATATGAAATTAAAACCATTAGGCGATAGAGTAGTTATCAAGCTCTTAGAAAGTGAGGAAACTACAAAAAGTGGAATAGTTCTTCCTGAAAGTGCTAAAGAAAAGCCACAAATAGCTGAAGTTGTAGCAGTAGGACCTGGCGGCAATGTAGATGGTAAAGAAGTTACCATGCATGTAAAAGTTGGCGACAAAGTAGTTTACTCCCAATATGCAGGGACAGATATTGAATTGGACGATGAAGAATATATAATCGTCCGCCAAAGCGATATTCTCGCTATCGTTGAAGAATAAAGCTATAAAATTTTTAAGGAGGTAGTACAATGGCTAAACAGATTATATATGATGAAGAAGCTAGGAAAGCATTAGAAAAAGGCATAAATAAATTGGCCGATACAGTGAAGATCACATTAGGTCCAAAGGGACGTAATGTAGTTCTAGATAAGCAATTTGGTACACCCCAGATTGTAAATGATGGTGTAACCATTGCAAAAGAAATAGAGCTAGAAGATCCTTTTGAAAATATGGGTGCACAGCTTGTAAAAGAAGTTTCAACTAAGACACAAGATGTTGCAGGTGACGGTACTACAACTGCTACAGTATTAGCTCAAGCTATGGTACGTGAAGGGCTTAAGAACGTTGCAGCCGGCGCAAATCCTGTACTATTAAAGAAAGGAATAGATAAGGCTGTTGAATCTGCTATCGAGTCAATCAGAGAAATAAGCAAGCCCGTTGAAGATAAATCTGCTATCACACAGGTTGCAGCTATATCTGCTGATGATATTACCATTGGCAAACTTATATCTGATGCCATGGAAAAAGTAGGGAAAGACGGCGTTATAACGGTAGAAGAATCCAGATCCATAGGTACAGAACTAGAAGTTGTCGAGGGAATGCAGTTTGATAGAGGTTATATCTCTCCATACATGGTAACTGATACAGAAAAGATGGAAGCTGTTCTAGAAGATCCCTATATACTTATAACTGATCAGAAGATAAGTAATGTACAAGACATACTTCCCGTACTAGAACAAATAGTACAAGAGGGTAGAAATCTACTTATAATCGCCGAAGATGTTGAAGGTGAAGCACTAGCTACCCTTGTAGTAAATAAACTTAGAGGAACATTCACATGTGTTGCAGTTAAAGCACCTGGATTTGGCGATAGAAGAACAGAGATGTTACAAGATATTGCCATCTTAACTGGTGGTACAGTAATATCTGAAGATATAGGTCTAGAACTCAAGGATGTTACTATAGATGATCTAGGTAAAGCTAGACAGGTTACAGTTGACAAAGAATATACAACCATAGTTGAAGGTGCCGGTTCTTCGGAGGACATCAAGAATAGGATCGCATCTATAAAAGCTCAAATAGAGGAGACCACCTCTGATTATGATAAAGAAAAGCTTCAAGAACGTCTTGCTAAACTAGCTGGTGGTGTAGCAGTAATTAAAGTAGGTGCAGCTACTGAAACTGAGATGAAAGATAAGAAGATGAGGATCGAAGATGCTCTGAATGCTACAAGAGCAGCAGTTGAAGAAGGTATTGTACCAGGTGGTGGTGTAGCTCTAATAAAGGCTATCAAAGGTCTAGAGAACTTAGAGGCCGAAGGTGACGAACTAACTGGTATCAATATTGTAAAACGTGCCCTTGAAGAACCCCTACGTCAAATAGTAGAGAATGCTGGGTTTGAAAGTGCTATAATTGCAGAAAAGCTCAAGGCAAATGGTGAAAAATATTATGGTTTTGATGTTATGAGTGAGTCCTTCTGTGATATGGTGGAAGAGGGAATAATAGATCCTACCAAGGTTACAAGGTCAGCCCTCCAAAACGCTGCAAGCGTTGCATCTATGATACTTACAACCGAAAGCCTTGTTGCCGATATACCAGAACCAGAACCAGAAATGCCTGCAGGTGGAGCAGGTGGCGGAATGCCAGCAGGAATGTATTAATTTTAGAACTATTAAAAGGCAGATACCAAAAAATTCGGTATCTGCCTTTTAATATATTCTTTTATAACCTTTGCTGATAACTATATTCAAGATACACTTCTTATATCCCCATCTTCTTTCTCCCCTTTAAAAAATTCATCTTCATCACAGAGAAGTGCATCACTTATCTCTTTGGAGGTCAGATAATTTATCTCTGCTCTAAACTCCTCAAGTGTTTCGCATACCATAATCTCAAAATCTAAAATTTGTTTACGGATCGTCTTCACACGCTGTTGCCATTTATCCTTTTCTAATTCAAGCTTATATAACTCTTCTTTTGCCTTTCTACGACTATCTGCAATAATGTCTTGTGCCTTTTGTTCAGCTTTGACCAGTGCTTTAGATATACATTCCTCCTCTTCTTCATAACTTAAAAGTCTTTCTTTTAATCTCTTAATTTCTCCTTTTAGATTCCTGTTTTCCTCAAGAAGCTCCATCATACGATCCTGCTTTCGTGTAAGCTCATCCTCATAGTCAGCTTTTATTTGGTCTATATAGGTTTTGACCTCTCTCTTGTTATATCCAAATATAACCTTCTTCATCTTATCCGCCATGGTACATACCTCCTTGAGGACAAGTATAGCATCACCTCCATAGAATTTTTGTAGAATTCTGAAGTCGAAGTCCGCTATTTAAGGACTTTTTTTATCATATCTATGTTATTATCTACTGCACTATAACCCCTCTTTATATATTCACCTATCTTCTGAGGACTAAGAGGAGTAGAATCTATATCGTATACATTAGGCCTTAATATATAATCTGCCCCGATACTTTTCAATCTAGTTATATTGTACGCCATAATATCTAAACTCTGAGAGGCTATCTCAAATATATTATCCACTTCACAACGTGCCTCACCACTATAGCCCAAATATATGCCAAGTACCTTATATGCTCCCATCTGTTTTAATATGTGTACAGGAAGATTGTCCGTTAATCCACCATCAACCAGTCGCATCCCAGATACAATTTGGGGACTAAATATAACAGGTATAGCTATACTAGCTCTCATTGCCTGGGCAAGTGTTACATTGTCCCTATATTCAATATTTCTCTTCTTCTTCACACGATTCTTATTGTTTATAAATATTACGGTCTTGCCATTATTTATATCAACTGCTGTTATTGCAAGGGGTATATCTACCTCATACATGTATAATCCCCTTGTTAAGCTACTAAGTAGGTTTTCTATCTTATCTCCCTTTATTATGCCATCTAGTGTCACTTCTTTGCCCATTGCGAATTGGACAATGCCCTTTACTATCCCATAATAATTAGGATCTATTAAGTTTTTATATTGGGAATATGCAAGATGTTCTAAGTCTTGTGGAGAATATCCCATAGCATATAGACCTGCTACTATAGCGCCGGCGCTTGCCCCAGATATCCTAGCTGGCTTCAAACCATGTTTATGAAGGGCTTTTAACACTCCTATATGGGCAAATCCTTTTGTCCCTCCTCCTGATAGGGCGAGTCCAAACATAAAAAAACCCCCTCTCATTATTATTTTATGAAAGGGGGGATAAAATGGAATCATTTTTAAGGATATTTTATCCCTTAGTAATTTTAGTTCGAAACACTATACAATATTACTCATCTATAACCTTAACTTGTTTAAAAGAATGTTCCTTTAGAAGCCTTTGTTTGAGATCCCATAATTTCTGGGATAGATCCACTTTATATACATGAGGATTTTTGAGACGTTTATATTCACCCCACAGAGTATCCAACTCTTTCTTAGAATATTCTTTAATCTGTGAAATACTTGGTGAATCATATACAAGTTGCCCATCTTTATATATAGGTGTCAATAAATATCTTACATAATAGTTCTTAAGTGTCATCTTCTTCCACGTCTCTAATGGATCAAATATCGTAAGGGGCTTACTCTCATCTATTGTTTCATCATCTAACATTATGAGATCAGCTATAGCCTTATCATTAGATTTATTATATAGCCTGGCCACCTTCTTATATCCAGGATTAGTTATCTTCCAAGGATTATCAGAAATTTTCATCTCTGGAATAAGCTCTCCTGCCTCTTCTTTAGCACACAATTTATACACACCGCCTAATGCTGGGTTATCTTTACTTGTAATTAAAGCTGTACCTACCCCCCAAGCATCTACTTCTGCCCCTTGGGCTTTTAAATCCCAAATTATTTCCTCATCTAGATCTCCTGATGCAACTATAATTGCATCTTTAAATCCCGCATCATCTAACATCTTACGTGCTTTCTTACTGAGATAAGCTATATCCCCTGAATCAATTCGTATACCTAAGGGTCTATGCCCTTTCTCTTTAAGTTCTTTAAATACTATTATCGCATTAGGTACACCACTTTCTAGGGTATTATAAGTATCTACTAACAAGAGACAGCTATCGGGAAAATGTTTTGCATATGCCCTAAACGCAGATAACTCGTCGGGAAAACTCATTATCCAACTATGAGCATGTGTTCCACTAACTGGTACATCAAACATCTTACCTGTTAATACATTGGAAGTAGATGCACAGCCACCTATAATAGCAGCCCTGGCTCCATATATACCTGCATCTGGACCTTGGGCCCTTCTGAGTCCAAATTCCATTACCTCATCACCTTGAGCTGCATGTACTACCCTGCTTGCCTTGGTTGCAATAAGTGTCTGATGATTGACAATATTTAGCATGGCAGTCTCTATAAATTGGGCTTGAAATATTGGTGCCTTTACCCTTATAAGTGGTTCATATGGAAATACCACAGTACCTTCTGGCATTGCATATAGTTCTCCTGTAAATTTGAAATCTTGCAAATATTCCAAAAAATCCTCATCGAATAGATTTAAACTGCGCAGATAGCTTATATCGTCGTCAGTAAATTCTATATTTTCTATATATTCTATTACTTGTTCCAATCCTGCTGCTATTGCATAACCATTATTTGCAGCTGTCTTCCTAAAAAATAAATCAAAGGCTACTACTTGATCTGCCTTATCAGTCTTGTAATAACCATACATCATTGTAAGCTGATATAGATCAGTCATCATAGTTAAGTTTCTCATATTTAACGTCTCCTTAAAATAAAAATATTATTATTCAAGTTTAATGCTAAAAAATATTAATAATGGAAACTTGAATATTCTATATATAGTTTAATTTACTTATTTTAATATGACAATATTGTCATGTTTTTCTTAGATCTAGGAAATTATATAAATCTATCAAACTTTCAGTCTCAATAATAGTCTATAAATAATAGCCCATAACTTCTAAAAGTATTAATTGTTTTTATATCTATAAAATTTTGTCATGTCTCTTTAAATAAACACCTTATAGGTATGAAGTACAATTAATCGTCATGCAGACATGTATCTATAAGATATTCAGCAGTTTTTTTGCACATATCAGCTTGAAGAACTAATAAGAATATTATAAATATTATATTACTCTCTTCAGGCCATTCCTTTGCCAATTCTTCTGTTTTGAAATCATCATATATATTAGTAGCAGCATCTATGAAATTCTCTATGTATTTATCGGTAAACTTCTCCCGTACCTTTATGTAATTTTCATATATAATATCCATCTTTTCTTCATTAGACTGGGCAATATTTATTATTGGAAAAAGTAGTTTCTTTATATCCTTTATGGTAAGTATAGATTTTAAATTGTATATAAATATAAGTAATATAATATGATTTTTATTATAACTCTTGCCATCGGGAGGCATCACAAGCCCATCTTTTATATAGTTTTGTATCATTGTCTTTGATATGACCTTCTTATCATCATCTAATTCCTCTATACTGCCAAGTTTCTTATCAAAGAGTTCTTCCATCTGAGATATATATAATTTATACTCAGGGATATCTTCAATGCGTATGTGACTAGTATCGTTTATTTCATGCATTATATCCCTTATATAAGAATAATCTATAGTCGACATATTACACCTCGTCATATATATAATATTTATCAGCAATATTATATATTATATACTACTATTTTTCAAATTCAGAAATCCTTTTGAGTTTTCACATTTTTTGTAAATTCTTGAAATATCAATAGTTTCAATCTCTATCATTTAAATAGTCAGCAGACTTTCTCAACCTAGCTGCCCACATATGCCAGGCATACAAGGTGCTGTTGCAAAATAGCACCTAGACAAACAAATAGACTGCAAATTTGCAGTCTATTTGTTTGTCTAATCCTTCTATTACATTACATTTACAGGAAGGATAGCATCCACCACCCCTATTATTAATGATGCTATCACTGCACCGAGGGCATTTACTTCCATACCTGGAACTAAGAATTGGGATAGATATATTATAATCACAGACACTATAAAACCTGATAGCCCTCTTCCAAATGGCGCCGCATCAAATTTAAATATTTTTTGTACTAGATAGTCTACAGCGGCTATAACTAAAGCCGCAATAATAGCTGTACCAAATGTCATATTACTAAAACCTGGAGTTATAAGAGAGGTAACCATTAAAACTATTGCAGCTACTATAAAGCGCACAATTATACTTAGCCAATTTACCTCGCCACCTTTACCCTCATCTTCACGGCGAGTACCTTGCATATCGTCAGACATAAATACACTCCTTTCTTCGGTTAAAGTTTATGGGAATATGTCCTCTTTACCCAATTCGCTGTTATTTTTCCCGAGAAAAGAGGTTTTAATGCTGGATATTTGATTATATATCACCATTATTTGGTTCTGAAAGCTTCTTTCTTTGAATTATTAGCCATATAATACCAAATACAATGAGTATACCACTTAATAACTGGGATACCCTAAATGGTCCCCAATATAAGCTATCCATCCTAAGTCCTTCAATGACTATCCTTCCACATGAATAGAGTATTAAATATAATACAAATATCTCTCCTGAAAATTTGCGCCGGCGCTCCATATATAAAAGTATAAAAAATACTATAAAGTTCCACATTGATTCATAAAAAAAGGTAGCCATATGCCATTGCTGATTTTTTTCTATGTATACAGCAACAGGAAACCACTGCCATTTAGGATTTGTTATAGGATAACCATATGCCTCCTGATTAAAAAAATTGCCCCATCTTCCTATGGCTTGTCCTAAAATTAAACTAGGAGCACATATATCTGCTAAATCCCAAAAATTTATGCTTCTACGCTTTGAAAATATTATACCTGCTATTATTCCGCCTATGACACCTCCATATATTGCTAGTCCTCCCTCCCATATTTTAAATGCATCAATGGGATTATCTCTATATAGATCCCACTGAAATATTACATAGTAAATCCTTGCCCCAATTATGGCCATTGGTATGGCAAGAAAACAAAAATCAATTATCATTTCTGGATCATATTTAAGTTTTTTCGCATAATACATTGCCAAATACATCCCTATTATCACAGCAGCAGCTATTAATATGCCGTACCAATATATAGGTCTCCCAAATATATAAAAAGCAATCCGATCCATTCCATACATCCCCTTTACATATTTAAAATTATTTTATTTAAGTGGTTCTATTACAGATACTACCATTACATCCTCGTCAAATATATTATAGATCTGGTCTTGTATATCCGTATATTTTATATCTTCAACCACTTCTATATAGTCAAATAGGTTGGCTTCTTTTACGAAAAAATTCACAAACATATATGCTATATTCTCAATATAATTAAAGCTTCTTATATATTGACCTATCTTTTTTTTCTTAATCTGTAAAAAACGTTCTTCATCAAATGTATTATCATCTATATTTTTTATAGCCTCTTTGATCTTTTTTAACAATGTCTCAACATCAGATGTCTCACCAGACATCACAATATGCCCATAGCCCTTTTCTCCCTCATATCCACTTGAAAAGCTGTCGTCTACAAGACCTTCCTCATAGAGTTCTGTATAGAGATTGGAACTAGGCCCTATAAACATATCAGCTATTATGTCATTTACTATTATCCGTTTTAGTAACTTCTTACCACCTATATCTAAAGGAGTATCTTTAAAACCTATAGCAAATAGCGGTCTTGACACTGCCATCTTCTGTTTTATCTCTCTCTTGACTACATCACGAGGTTCATCTGGATATATTCGTTTAATCTCAGATTGTCTTTTTATGCTATCATCAAACTTATCTTCTACTATCTCAAATATTCTATCTTTATCAACATCCCCAGCCACAAACAATACCATATTAGATGGGTGATAAAATGTATTATAACATTTATATAATAATTCTCTATCTATTTCTTCTATGGATTCTACTGTTCCTGCAATATCATTTCTTACTGGATGAACTTTATATAATGCCCTAAGCATATTAAAAAACACTTTCCAATTAGGATCATCCTCATACATAAGTATCTCCTGCTTTATTATACCCTTTTCTTTTTCTACATTTTCGTCAGTAAAATAAGGTCTTCCCACAAATCCTACAAGTATGTCGAGGGATTCATAAAAATTATCGGTACATGTAAAATAATAAGCCGTAGTATTAAAATTAGTGAAGGCATTGGGATGTGCACCTAATTTTGCATATTTATCAAATATATTTCCATCTTCCTCTTCAAAAAGTTTATGCTCTAGAAAATGTGCAATACCACATGGTACTGTTGTAGGCTTTTGTTCACCAGGCACTATAAACGATATATCATTTGACCCATATTTAGTCGCATATATGGCAACTTGCTTACTATATCCCTTCTTTGGAAGCACATATATTTCAAGTCCATTTTTTAGCTCTTTAAAATACATGATCTCATGCAGAATATCATTTTTTATAACGTTACTCATAATCCACTCATCCCTTCCCTAATTTCGCAAAAAATATATTGTATCCAATTTTATCTTGTTGCAAACTCTTGCCACATCTTCCCTTTCTACGACATTCACAGATTCAATAACCTCATCTATAGTTTTTCTTGAACCAGATATGACATTACCCAAATAATAGTCTATTATCTGACCTGGTTGATCCTTTATGCCCTTTAGAGCCGTTATAATACTTTTTTTAGATGCATCTAACTCCTTATCAGATATAATACCTTCTCTTATATCCTCTAACTGTTTATTTACTATCTTTATAGTCTGATCATAATTATCAAAGTCTATTCCTGCACCTACTAACATCAAGCCCTTAAACTTCTCTAACTGGGAAAATGCATAATATGCAAGACTGGACTTTTCCCTGACGTTTATAAATAACTTAGAATGAGGTCCACCTCCAAGTACACTAGAACATACCATAAGAGGATAATAATCATCCTCTGTATACAAGATATTAGTTCTAAATCCCATATTGAGTTTTCCTTGTGTAATATTCATACGCTCCACATATTCCCTAGGTTTAATGCCTACTTTTTTTATGACAGTCTCTGGAATAGTTTTTATAGCACCTCTTTTTACATCAAGGCTATTCTCTAATATTGTTTTCAACTTTAAACTATCAACGTCACCTATTACGAATATATCCAATGGGCTGGTAGCTAATATATCTCTATATACATCATATAAATTAACATTATCTATAGCATCTATATCGTCCACACTGCCATATACATATCGGCTATACTTTTCACCTTCACACATCAACTGTATACATCTTTCTATACTATAAGCCATCTTATCATTTATTAGTCCTTCTATTCTATTTCTTAAATTTTCTTTTTCCTGTTCTACATACTCTGCCTTGAAACCTCTACCTTCCACCACAGGTTTAGTTATAATTCGATTCAAAAAGTAAAATGCCTGAGCCACTACAGCTGTATCTCCATTTGGTATATAGTTATCATTTACTATATCCATGGAAAACCTTAATATATGTCTCTCACCTTTTTTTTGTATACCTACATCAAATATGGCACCATATTGGCGTTCTAGATAACTCTCAATGTCCTGTATTGTTTCATAGCCTTCACAGCCCCTTCGTATAACCGCTGGTACTAGAGCATTATATGTATAATACTCATCTAGATCTCTATGAAAACAATAGCTTATGGATACCGTCTTAAATTTATCAGTTGGCAAAACATATAAGTCTATACCTTGCCCTATATTCATTTTCTCAAATTCTCTCAATTGTCAAGCCTCCTTCAATATTTATTAAATAGTCAATAAATCAAATAAGTCATGTAAAATCTCTTAATTTATATCCGTATCCAATATAATATTCGTTATTACATAGAAAAACCCCTCTAATAATGCATGAATTATATTGAAATCCTTTAAATCGATATAGATAATCAAGTTCATACAATCAATATATATAAATTGTTCAATTAATAATCCCGACCAAAAATAGTTTAGAGGGGAGAACCCCTCTAAACTATTTAGGCTGTATTCTGTTTAATATTTCATCTATTTCGTCCTTAAAACCAGTAAGGGGCTTGCCTTCAGCAATATCTTTTACTATGGTTTCGATACGCTTATAGAGATCAGGATCAGCAGTAACAACCACTTTTGTAATGTCTTTATCGGTTTCCTTTGCTACATCTTCAACCTTTTCTTTTATTTCATCAGTAAGCTCGCCTTTGTATTGTTCGCTAAATTGCACACCAATCATGGCCGTATCATCCGTTATAAGACATGTAGCAGAATCAACTTCTTCTAAATCTTCTACCTTATCAGCAATTTTCTTTGCATCTTCACTGCGTGTATCTTTAGTGGTTGTATCTGGTTTTTCCTCTTTTGTAGTATCTCTATCCTTGGTTGTATCTTCTGGGGTTGTATCTTTGGGTGTTGTGTCCTTCGTTGGGGTTTCGTCCCTCTTTTCAGTAGGAGCGCATCCAACAATAATGGCAATTACTAAGATTACACTTACTAAAAACAAAAGTAACCTTTTATTTTTGGTCATGCTCAATTCACCTCCTATAATAGTTTGCCAAAGTAAGCAATTTTTATAAGTGAAAAATAACGCTTTTTAAAAAAGCGTTATTAGGAGGCTTTTAGCCATATTGACCAAAAGTATTTTGAATTAGGTAGAGTATTATTTGATGCCCTTTAGTCTTATTGAGCTTTTAGCACAAGTTCTTTTAAACTGCTGCCATAAGGTGGATGTGCCACACCTTTTTCTGTTATTATAGCCGTTACATACCTGTTGGGAGTCACATCAAAGGCCGGATTTTTTACTTTTACATCATAAGGAGCAATACGTTTCCCTTGTATATGGGTTACTTCTCTCGGATCCCGTTCTTCTATGGGAATTTTTTCTCCTGATTCCAAGGCAAGATCAAATGTTGAAGTAGGTGCTGCAACATAAAATGGTATATTGTTTTCTTTTGCCAATACAGCAACGGTATATGTACCTATTTTGTTCGCCACATCTCCATTGGCTGCAATCCTATCTGCACCTACAATTACACCTGTGATCGCTCCCTTTCGCATAAAATAACCTGCCATATTATCTGTAATAAGAGTTACAGGAATACCATCTTCCATAAGCTCCCATGCAGTCAGCCTTGCTCCTTGGAGATATGGCCTTGTTTCATCAGCATAAACTTTTATATCCTTTCCAGCTTCTACCGCCGCTCTAATGACCCCTAAAGCAGTACCATAACCTGCCGTTGCAAGGGCACCTGCATTACAATGGGTAAGTATTGTATCCCCGTCTTTTAAGAGTTCCTGGCCAAATCGACCCATCTTTTTGTTTGCTTCAATATCTTCATATTTTATTTTATGGGCCTCGTCTAAAAGTAGTCTCCTTATCTCATCTAGAGATTTATCCATATTATCACGGACAATGGACATCATGCGCTCTATTGCCCAAAAAAGATTTACGGCTGTAGGTCTGGTACCGGCCAATACTCTAGATACCTCTTCCATATGAGAGAAAAATGGTTCACCTTTATCGCCCACATACTCCATTGCACCAAGTACAATACCATATGCAGCTGTTACTCCAATAGCCGGCGCTCCTCTAACCTTCATATTTTTTATTGCATCTGCCACTTCCTCATATGTGCTGCATTCAATATCAACATGTTCAACAGGTAATTTGGTCTGATCCAAAAGGTATAGTTTATTATCTTGCCATCTCAAAGTATACACATAATCCCCCCATCTATTTTTACATATGACAGTCGCAATCTATATTTGTATCCATACGGGCTATCATCTCAAATATAAGTGCCTTTACTTTATCATTGTTCTCTTGCGATACCCTTAATACTTCTTCTTCTGTAACAGGAAGTATATCATCTCTACCTTCTAAACCTGCATCATAGTCAGTTATAAGTGCAATATTCATATAACATATGTTAAGTTCCCTAGCTAATATAACCTCAGGATATTGTGTCATATTTATAACATCCCATCCCATGCTACTAAACCATCGGCTCTCTGACTTACTAGAAAAACGTGGCCCTTGAATCACCACTACAGTGCCTCCATCATGAATTGTAACACCTTGTTCTTGACCTACCTCTAGCGCCAATTTCCTTAATCGATCACAATATGGATGGGCAGAACTTATATGCCTAACCTCAGGCCCATCGTAATATGTATCATTTCTACCCCAAGTCCTATCTACAAATTGATCCGTCACCACAAAATCTCCTGGCTTTATATCAGGTTTTAGACTGCCTGACGCAGTAGGTGCTATTATTTGGGTTACTCCCAATTTTTTCATAGCATAAAGATTAGCCCTATAAGGTATCTTATGCGGTGGATATTGATGATCTTTCCCATGCCGTGGTAAAAAAGCTACCTTCTTGCCATCTATGTCTGCGATGGCGATCTTGTCACTAGGTGCCCCATAGGGGGTAGGTACAGTCACTTCCTCTACATCTTCCATAAGTGAATAGAATCCAGAACCACCAAATACGCCTATATCAGCTCTTCTCATCATAGTATTACCTCCGATTTGCATTTTTATTTTCCCACTACAGTCTATTGTTACATATTTTTAGCAAAAATTCAATGTATGATATACTTAAAAAAACAATGAAATTAGTTGGACTTGTTAATTACTTAAATTTGTGGTATTTTATTAGCTGTTTACATAAATCATTATTCACAAAAAATGGGGAAACTTAAAATAATATAATAAACTGCCTAAAAACAACGTAAAACTGGGTACAATTAAGATTATATGGACTCATCTGGTTTTTTGCAGAAACTTAGAATAATCATTAATTTGGAAAAAGTTAATCCAAATGTTATAATGCAGTAAAACTTGTGTAAAATTATTGGTATATAATCTATTACATGAGTTGCTAGTCAAAATTAGAGGAGGTATGGAAATTGAAAAAGATAATAACTTATATTTTAATAGCTGTATTGGCACTGAGTTTGATAGGATGTGCTAGCGTCAATAATAACCAAAAACCTGAAACTACACCTACAGATAATATAGATGTAGAAGATAAAGAGAATATTGAAAAAGAAGATACTGATGAAGAAAATACCAATGAAGAAGATTCTATAGAAGATAATGATAAACCCGATCAAAATCAAGAGGATACTAACGATGATGATATTAGTGAAGGTGAAAAGGCCAAAGCTGTTTTATATTTTAGTGACGAAAATGCCGAGTATTTAAATGGTGAAGAAAGAGAATTTGATGAGCTAACTCCTGAAGCCCTTTTAAATGCCCTCATAGAAGGTCCAAAAGATGAAGCAAATAGAAAGACAATACCTGATGGTACAAAGCTCATCGATGTGAAAATCGAAGATAATGTGGCATATGTAAACTTCAGTAAAGAACTTCAAGAAAATCACTGGGGTGGAAGTACAGGTGAATTACACACAATATACTCTATAGTAAATACCCTTGCATTGAATCCTGAACTTAATATCGATTCCGTTCAGATATTGATCGAAGGAAAAGTTATAGATAGTTTAGCTGGGCATATGGATATTACGGAACCTATTAAGCCCGATCCAAAAATAAGCAAGGTTGAATAGTCAGTAGTCTATAAATTAAACTATGTCTGTTAAAAATAATTAAAATATATATTTATTACTATACAATCGATTTAGATAAAAAAAGAAAGACCTCCCAATATCTAAGTAACAAATATAAGGGAGGTCTTTTTCTTGAAATAACAAAAATCTATAAGAATAGCATTATCAAAATAAGGGAACAGTTGATAGCTCTATAACTATATTTTGCAATTAAACATAAATAAATTACGTCTCCTTTTCTTTATAGAAGACCTGAACTCCATATACATCTATAATTTGAACACATATACTACCTTTTTCACATATATTCAAAGCAAGTGTCATAGATAACTCCGGCGAATCTGGCGTCCTCATGCTGTAGTTCAATCCGTTGTATATATCACCCTTAACATATCCTACACCCCAAAAATCTACTGTAGCTGCATCATCTACAAAGTCAGATAAGCATAAGATATAATTATTTTTATCCGATGTTAACTTGTCGGTAATATTGCTTTCTACTACAATAATATTTCCATCATCAGCTCCATCATAATAGAAAAATTCAATCTTATTGAAGTTAGCACTTGGAATTAAACGCCTTCGACAGGTATGTAAAGAAAATAAGCTATTATCTACTCCTATCCAGTTTCGACCATTATTCTGGGCAACTGCCAACGTTGTACCTGAACCTGCAAAAAAGTCAGCCACAACATCACCTGGTCGTGAAGAAGCCAAAACTATTCGCTCAAGTAGTGCCTCTGGTTTTTGGGTATCATAACCTGTCCTCTCAGGATTTTTTTGGTGCAGATGGGGAATGTCATCCCATACATCGCTAGGATATATCTTATCATCAGCATAATATCTATACTCTTTTCCAGCAGATTTTATTGACCAATATACTCTACCGTCTTCATCTACATCCTTTTTCATATTATTCCGTCTATCCAATCCTCTAGGAATACCAATAGTTTCCATATTGAAATAATATTTATCAGACTTTCTATAGAACAATATATTGTCATGTTTTCTACTAAAGTGTTTTTTGGCTCTCCCTCCACTTTTATAATGCCATATTATTTCATTTAAAAAATTCTCTTCTCCAAAAATATTGTCTAACATTATCTTAATATATGCACTCGTCCTATAATCAATATGTACATATAAAGAACCATCCACACTAAGAAGTCTATATGTGTATAGAAATATCTCTTCCATTGTACTAAAAAATTCTTTCCTATCGTATTTGTCTATGTAAGCAATATGTGATATTATCTTATCCCTATCACCTTCCCAACCCATTTTACCTACCCGCTGTTGATATTTAAATACCTGTCCAGTAAAAAAAGGAGGATCCATATAGATAAGCTGTATCTGTCCCTCATATTTAGGAAGCAATGCCTCTAAAACATCTAATATATCACCAAAATAATAGATACCATGTACATCTTTATCATTTTCTATATAAAGAGGAGAATATCTCTCCCCTTTTATCGTTTTACTACATATATTTTTCTCCATCGTTATCTATCCCTCATAGTTATTGCATCTGTTGGGCATTTACTTGCACATATCCCACAGCCTGTGCATTTTTCATCAACTACCATATGCTTGACTTTTCTTTCCCCTTCTATTGCATCAAATGAACAATTTTGACTGCATATTGTACATCCAATACATTTTTTCGCATCTATATGGGCAATCTTTCGTCTTTCAAAATTTGCATATATTGCATTTGTAGGACATTTCTCTGCACATACCATGCAATTAGTGCATTTACTATAATCTATCTTGGCCACGTTATTTTTTATTTCTATGGCATCGAATTTACATGCCTTTACACATATCTGGCATGCTATACAACCAATATCGCAATATTGCCTAACATCTTTACCTCTGTCTTTGGACATACATATAACATGGACAAGACTCTTCTTTGGAACCATTTCAATTAACCCCTTAGGACAGGCATCGATGCACTTTCCACAAGCAGTACATCTGTCTTCATCCACCTGGGCTATACCTCTTTCATTTATATGAATGGCATCAAATTGACATGCCTCAACACAACTTCCCAAACCTAAACAGCCATAACTACAAGATTTAGGACCATTTGACAACATAGAAGCAGCTACACAGTCTTCCACACCTACATATATAAATTTATCCTTTGCCTTATCCTTACCACCTTGACAGAGTACTTTGGCTATAAGTTCCTCTCCTATATCTACTTCTACTCCAAGTATTTCGGATATAGCTTCAGTTACCCTTACTCCTCCTACAGGACAACCAGATGGTGAAGCCTCACCACTTACAACCGCAGACGCAAAACCATCACATCCTGGATAACCACATGCGCCGCAGTTTGCCCCTGGCAATACTTCTCGTACATTCTCCACTTTAGGATCTACCTTTACTTCATATTTCTTATATGCAAGGGCAAGACCTACACCAAAAAGTAAACCCATACCACTTAATATCAATATAGGATATAATATACTTTCTATCATTTTCCCCTCCCCCTTACTTTATTAAACCTTGGAATCCCATAAAAGCTACAGACATAAGTCCTGCTGTAATCAATGCAATTGGAACCCCCTCAAGGTGTTCTGGTATATCTGCCAGCTCTAACCTCTCTCTAATACCTGCAAAGAGCACTATAGCAAGTGTAAAACCAAGTGAAACACCTATACCATTTACAAGAGTCTGTATTAAATCATACTCTTCTTGTATATTCATTATTGCCACACCCAATACCGCACAGTTTGTAGTTATAAGTGGAAGATATACACCAAGTGCACTATATAATGTAGGACTAGTCTTTTGTATTATCATTTCAATAAGCTGAACTAAGGTAGCTATGACCAATATGAAAGCAATTACTTGCATATATTCTATCTCTAAGGGAACAAGTATTGCATAATGTACTGCATATGTGATAACTGATGATAGGGCAATTACAAACATAACTGCCATTCCCATACCCAATGAAGTATCTACACGCTTGGATACCCCTAAAAAGGGACATATGGCAATAGTTCTCGATAAGACTATATTATTTATAAGTGCAGAGCTCACAAATAAAAGTATAAGTTTGTTAAAATATTCCATAAATAATATCCCCCTTTAATCCATCTTTGTAGTAAATTTATTTATGAGACCTGTCAAAAGTCCCAATGTAATAAATGCACCTGCTGGTAATATCATTATAAGTGCCGGTTCATATGAATTAGGCATTACCTGCATATTGAACAGTGTCCCTGCCCCTAGTAATTCTCTTATGGAACCTAATATAGTAAGGGAAAGAGTAAAACCCAATCCAATCCCTAAGCCATCTACTATAGAAGGTATAGGTGGATTCTTAGACGCAAATGTTTCTGCTCTTGCCAATATTATACAATTCACAACTATAAGGGGTATAAAAATGCCTAAGCTATCGTACAAATCAGGAAGATATGCCTCCATTACCATACCAACTATAGTAACAAATGTAGCAATAATTACAATATACGACGGAATTCGAATCTTTGAAGGTATAAAATCCTTAAGTAGAGATATTACTAAGTTAGAGCAGATAAGCACAAAAGTCGTAGCGAGCCCCATACCTATCCCATTTATGGCTGCAGTCGTTACAGCAATTGTGGGGCACATACCTATAACAAGCTTAAATATAGGGTTTTCCTTAAATATACCATTTGTAAATATCTCACGTAATTTCAATTGTCTATCCCTCCAATCAATGACTCACTATAATAATTAATAGCCAAATTCACAGCATTACTCACGCATTCAGAAGTTATAGTAGCACCTGTAATAGCCTGTATTTCATTATCAGCTAAATCCCCTGTCTTATTTACTTCAATTGGCATATCTATCGCTTTCCCAGCAAATTGTTCTGTAAATCCCTCTTCTGATGCCTTGGCACCTAATCCTGGGGTTTCACTATGTTCTCCAATCCTTATACCCTCTATTATGCCATCGGAGTTAATCCCCACTATAACTTCCACATCCCCACCAAATCCACTTGTCAATACCTTAAAAGTGTAACCTACTATATTATTATCAGCATCAACTGCTCTATAGATTTCTATTATTTTAGAATTTTCATCCGCTACTTCATCTATTTCAATCTCTTCAAATTCTTTAGCAGATGGAAGTACTGCCAACCTTGCCTCCATATCAGCTTGTATACGCTGTTTCATAATTGGCTGTTCAGTCAAATAGTTTGTAAAACCCAAGATAAATCCTGCTACAGCCGTTATAATAAATAATTTAAGACCTAATGTCCATGTTTCAGACATTCCTTTCCACCTCCCCATATATTGAAGGTATAGTATATCTATCTATGAGGGGTGTAACTATGTTCATTATGAGGATTGCATATGTTACACCGTCTGGATATCCACCATACAGGCGTATTATTGATGTAATAATACCACATCCGAAACCCATTATTAGTTGACCCTTTGGAGTTACCGGCGACGTGGCATAATCAGTAGCCATATAAAATGCGCCTAGCATAAGTCCCCCAATAAATAGATTGTATATGCCATTCCCTGTAAAAAAACCGTCCTTCCCAAATATCCATGTGAATAGAGCCACAGTCCCAAGATAACTAACAGGAATACGCCAATTTATAACATCTCTATAGAGAAGATATATCGCTCCTAATATGAGGGCAAAAGCCGATGTCTCACCTATACATCCCCCTATATTTCCTATGAAAGCATCCCATATTGTAGGAAATCCTTCTTGCATATTCCCATTTAATAGCTCTAGTGGAGTTGCAGTACTTATTGCATCAGGCCCTGGAGCTACCCACGTAGTCATACGAACAGGCCAGCATGCCAAAAGTATCGCCCTCGCTCCCAGCGCCGGATTCATAAAATTCTGTCCAAGCCCTCCAAAAGACTGTTTTATGATGGCAATTGCTATTACAGAGCCTACTATAGGCAACCAAAGTGGTACAGTTGGCGGCATATTATATGCAATGAGAATACCTGTAACAACAGCACTCCAATCATCTAGAGTAATTGGCTTTTTATAAAGTTTTTGCATGAACCACTCAGTAAGTACTGCAGATATAACAGATACAACTATTATCAATAGAGCCCTACTACCAAAGAAATATATTGCTGCAATGCCAGCAGGTATAAGGGCTATGACCACATCCCTCATAATTTTAGCTATTGTTTCATCTGAGTTTATATGAGGCGATGAGGATACTATTAATTGATTCATTTAAATTATCCCTCCCAAATCTTATCCGCATATTCTTGCGTTTTTTAATTAAACAAAATTGTACAAACCTATGAATCACATTGACTTGCATTATTTTATAAATTGTTCATATAATAACTAAATCATTCGCCATTCTAAAATTAGAAAAAATATCCTCTATTTTGCTTTTGCATGCTGCTTTCTCATATTTATTACTTCTCTCTTTGCTATTCTAATATTTTGCATAAGTGGTTTTTTAGCTGGACATATATAAGAACATGAACCACATTCTATACAATCAAGTACATGTAATCTTCCACAATCTTCGTAAGCATGATTTTTAGAATAAGCATTCAGCATAAGTGGCATGAGATTTATCGGACATACCTCCACACATTTTGCGCATCGAATACAAGGACCTTCCTTGTGGATTTTAACATCCTCAGAAGTAAAGAGTAAAATGCCTGATGTACCCTTTATAACAGGTACATCCAATGTATATTGAGCCAGCCCCATCATTGGACCACCATTGATTACTTTTACTATATCTCCCTTAGCCCCTCCGCACCTGTCTACTATATATGAAAAAGGTGTCCCTATTGGTATAAGTAAATTTTTAGGACCATTGATACCGCTACCAGTTACAGTAACCACTCGCTCTATCAATGGCATACCATCCCTTATTGCCCATGATATTGCTGCTGCAGTGGCTACATTATTTACCACTACACCTACGTCCATTGGTAATCCTGCAGAAGGCACCTGTCTTTTTGTGAGAACTTCAATGAGTTGTTTCTCTGCTCCTTGTGGGTATTTAGTCCTTAATACCTTTATTTCAATGTTTCTATATGATTTTGACGCCTTCTTCATTGCCTCTATTGCATCAGGCTTATTATCTTCAATACCCACATATGCTTTTTTTACATCAAGTATCTTCATTATTGCCCTCAGACCATATATGATATCTTCTGAATATTCAACCATAAGCCTATGATCTGCAGTCAAATATGGTTCACACTCTGCACCATTTAATATGACAGTATCTATTCTTTTATCAGAAGGAGGTGAAAGCTTTACATGGGTTGGAAAAGCAGCACCGCCCATACCAACAATACCAGCCTCCCTTATACGCTCTATCAACTCATGTGATGAGAGGGAATCTAAACTACTTCCCTGTAGTGAACTATCAAGTTCTCCAAGTCCATCATTTTCGATTGTAATGGCCATACATTCCCCCAATGTTGGATGGGGTTTTTTATCTATCGATTTAACAACCCCTGATACACTAGAATGAATGGGAGCCCCCACAAAACCCTTAGCCTCTCCTATCTTTTGTCCCTTTTTTATCTTATCACCCACATCCACCACTGCTTCACACGGTGTGCCAATATGTTGCTGCAAAGGAATACTTACAATTCCCGGCGGATCCAACCTTTCTATTGGCATCTTTTCAGTACTCTCCTTACAATAGGGTGGATGTATGCCACCTGTAAAAGTAGATACAGCAAATTCCACCATATACACCTTCCTTCTCTAAATATTTTTGCCTTATATCTTACATATTAGTATAACATCTGTTCAAACAATTAAATTATATCCATAAAATATGACAATTTTATATAATGGGTTACCCATTGACAATATATCTATGCATCAACACTTGTGAAAAAAATATCAATTTTCGCCATAAATGAAAATAGCCTTTCTGAAAAAAGGCTGCTACTTTCTATTAAATTTATATTATGTATCAATTATTAATTATAACATAAATCCTTCAAAAAAGCTTTTATTTTAGAAACAAATTCAATAAAATACAGCGCTCTATCAATTTTCCATTCTAAAAAACTCATATATCCCCATAATTAGGAGAAATAAGCCAAAAAGCTTTCTAAGCCAGTAGGCTTCTATAATAATTGCCAATCTAGAACCTATAATTGCACCTATTAAGGCAAAAACTATAAGGAATATTGCAGCAGTATATCTTACCCTACCTCTCCGTGTATGAATAATTAGTGATACTGCTGCAATAGGTAAAAAAGTTATTAAGTTTACACTTTGAGCTGTCTTCTGAGAAATATGACCAAAAAAAATTAAAGCTGGAATTAGTATACTTCCACCTCCTATTCCCATACCCCCAATTATACCTGCAATAATCCCAATCAATGTAAATAACATCTATACAATCATCCTTAAAGCAGCTAATATCATGAATATAGAAAATGTCTTTCTAAGCCAATACGATGGTATCTTTCCCAATAAATTAGAACCAATTATTCCACCTAAAATACCCCCGACAGCTACCTTGTATATTATATCCCAATCATAGATTCCACTTTTGTAGTAAATTATGGCGCTCACAATCGATATAGGTAATATAACCGCCAGTGCAGTTGCATGAGCTTCATGAACTGATAAATCCATAAAATATATAAATGTGGGAACAACCAGTATACCTCCGCCGGCGCCAAACAATCCATTGCATAAACCAGTCAAAAATCCTAAAAATGCCCCTAATTTCTTTGACCGAATTTTTTTCATACTATCACCTTTATTATTTTACCAGTATACATCCAAATTTATTCTTATACTATTTCTAAACGCAATTCTTTTTAAAGAAATATTATGGATAATACTTTACATCTCATTTGTCAATAAAACTAAATTTTCTTTCTTATATCATACCCTTTCCTATACTGTTTTGTTTTTCAAAATCTTGCTAGAAAATATTTATTTGACTTTTTTTTATAAAACATTTAAAATTTAAACTAATATACACTGTCTTATAGAATATATATACAAATCAGATAAATTTTGAACTTAAGGGAGATATAACAATAAAATTAGCTTTGGTTCTAGTCATATTTGAAAAATTAATTTCTTGTTTTGATTCCTTTAATTTGGTGTTTTTAGTAGGAGGTACATATGGATAGAGCAAAACAACTCGAAGAAGAAAGAATCCCTCGTTTGCTATTTAAGTTTGCCATACCAGCAATAGTAGGCATGCTAGTCAATGCACTTTATAATATAGTAGATAAAATATTTGTAGGACAAGGAGTAGAACCACTAGCAATTGCAGGTATATCGGTAGGTCTCCCTATAACTACCCTTATGATGGCCTTTGGTATGCTTATAGGTACAGGTGCAACATCACTAATCTCTATTAGGTTGGGAGAAAAAAAAGTAGAAGAAGCAGAGTTAATACTAGGAAATGCCATGATACTAGGTATAAGTACATATTTTACTATCTCGATTTTGGGACTTATATTTCTTGAACCTCTTCTTGCCTTTTTTGGTGCAAGTAGCGAAATAATGCCATATGGAAAGGAATATATGAGTATTATACTCTTTGGGGCTGTATTCCAAGGTATTGGATTTATCATGAATAATTTTATAAGAGCTGAAGGAAATCCTAAGATTGCTATGAAAACTATGTTAATTGGTGCAATACTAAATATTATATTAGATCCTATACTGATATTGAAATTTAATATGGGCATAAAGGGAGCTGCAATAGCCACTGTAATCTCTCAAATAATATCTGCAATATGGGTTCTAGGATATTTCTTTGGTGGAAAAAGCATGTTAAAAATCCATAGACAAAATCTCAGAATAAAGGTTCACATTTTACTAGATATAATTACAATAGGCTCTGCTCCCTTTGCAATGCAAGTCGCAACGAGCATATTAAATGTAATAATGCTAAATAGTCTAGGTAAATATGGGGGCGATCTAGCCATATCTGCTATAAGTGCTATCAACGGTATATCTATGTTAATTCTAATGCCTATATTTGGTATAAATCAAGGAGCTCAACCCATTATAGGATATAACTATGGGGCTAAAAAATTTGATAGGGTTAAAAAGACACTTAAATATGCCATATTTTCAGCCACTTGTATAGTAACTGGGGGCTTTATAATAACTCGATTATTTGCTCCTGAACTTATAGGGTTATTTGGCAAAAACAATCGCGAATTCATAGAGATAGGTACTGAGGGATTACATATATTTCTATTTATGCTCCCAATTATAGGTTTCCAAATTGTAAGTTCTAACTATTTCCAAGCAACTGGAAAACCAAAACAGGCTATGTTCTTGAGTTTATCTCGACAGGTACTTATACTAATACCTATGATACTTATACTTCCAAAATTCTTTGGTCTCAAGGGAGTTTGGATGGCTGCTCCCATCTCAGACCTGTTTGCCTCCATAATAACAGGGATATTTTTAATAAGAGACTTAAAAACTCTAAATTAATTTTAGGATCTTAATGTTTTACTCCAAAAAATCATTGAATTATAAATATTAGATAAGAGGAGAAAATATGAATACATTGCTCAGAGTATTATCTATTATCATCATTATAACAATAATAACATTATCTGTAACCAGTTGTGTTAATGCCGAATTAGAGTACAAAATACACGATGATGATATTATCATATTATATAATATAGCCATTGACGAAACAGCTTATGAAGAACAATATGATACTCAAATAAATAGGCTATTAAAATCTTTAGAATTTTATTGGAAAAAACAAGGATTTGACGTTTCCCAAAATTATTCTAAAGAAAATGACTCAAAGACGATACAAGGGAAAAAAATTATATCTTCAAGTAATGTAGATACATCATTTCTAACCCTTATAGATATATTGACAAATGAGAAACTATCTCCATTTGATAATATTGAATATACTAGAAAAAGCTTTTTTATATTCGATATAATAGATTTTAATGCAGATATCGATACACACGATATACTCGACTTTAATGCAGATAGTGGCTTACCAAAAGATATATTAAATAAAATGAATCTTGCAATAGATGACAGCTCTCTTTCTATTGCCTTTACCACATCACTTAAAGTTAAAGAATCCAACGCTAATGAAATTTTAGAAATTGATAGAGCCTATAAAAAATATATCTGGTATATAAAAAATGATAAATCTAATAATATTTCTATTTCATTCCATATAATAAATCATGTAGTATTAAAACTCATATGCGCCATAGTAGGGATAATATTGTCCTCTATTCTACTCGTAAGGCTAAACAAAAAACTCAATCAAACTCAATATGCACAGGATCGGAACTAAGCATAGAGCCATTTTCATATGTTACATATACCCTAAAATATTTATTTCCTTCTGCAATATAATCATCTAAACTCCAAATTCCATAGGAGGATTCTCGCGATATTTTCCCTATCTTTGCTACTTTGGGTTCTTCTGAACCCACTGTCTTTATGGGATAAAGTATATTGTTAATATGATCTATACCAACAAGTGTATATAGGGCATATTCATCATTATTACATTCCGTCCATTCAAATTGATAATAATCTCCCCATCTATCACTCACTTTTTTGTATGTTAGCTGAGGTCTAGATATAGCTTTGTGTTTTTTACCTTCATAGTCTGGATCAATAAAAGAATTGAAAAAAGTATCCAATCCCTCAATTTCATGAGGTAATGGAATTATATAATTTTCTTGAGGATAGACATTTATAGTGTTTTCATCAAAGTCAATATTCCAGCTATAGTCATATTCTTTCATACTATTTTGTAAAGCCGTCTCAACATCTACATATCTCTTTACTGTTTTATAGCATGAAGAACCCATTAACTGCAAATAATCTTCAGCAGCTATCTCATGTAAAAACCACATATGATTATTTCTATAATCCTGCCCTTCTTGAAATAATAGATCTGTCTTTACTTGTTTATATTCATAGAGCTCTCTTATTTCATAATATTTTTTCCAAAGACTATCAGAAAAGCTTTCAATATAGGGATTACCAAAATAGTGGAATGTATAATGGTGTCCATACTCATGGCTGAGTGTACGTGACATTTGAGATATATCATCAATCAAATCTCCATAGTATAGACATATCTCTCCTTTTTCTATAGGAATAAAGTTTTTTAGTTGTGCATCATATATTGGAGGAAATTTTATTATATATTCCAAATTTTCCTGTGTAGTACTATAAGAACCCCAGGCACCAGGTATATCAGATGGAGGGATATCGGGATATATATTTATTTTATCCAGATATTCTATCTCTATTCCATGTCTATTATTTAATAACTCCATATAGAGTTCATCTAGAGCCTTTCCAGTCCAATTTTTAGAATAGCTTACTATCTCAAAACCTTCATCTGTTTTCAATATATCTAAAGGTGTTTCCCCTATGTCTTCTGTATATTCTAGTACCGAGGAAGTGGACCTAATTCTAATATACTTAGAATTAGGATTATGCCAACTATATTCAGAATCTGCAACATATCTATCTGTATAGTTCACTATAATAATAACTGATATTACTGAACATGTGATAAGTATAAACAGCAATATATACTTAAAAATATATAATCTCTTAAGAGCTCGATTCCCCATATCTCTTCTCCTAAGCCTCTTGTTTTTCACTTTTATGATTAAATATATTACCTATTTATAGAGATGAATTTTATTCTTGTATAATATATATA
>DGES01000108.1:16623-18946 GCA_002386065.1 Firmicutes bacterium UBA3920 | reverse complement strand
CGTACATCGCAATTAGCTCGTTTTATAATTTTAGCAGATCGTTATCTAACAAATCATCCATAACCACAGCTTAGATCTTTCTTTGAATATATCTGAATAAAATTTTATTTAAAACCTTCACTTTATAACACTATAACTAGCAATCCTACACTATTCTATATTTCTTATTTGTTTGTTTTTACTAACATTTTTAATTATTAATTCCGCTAATTCTCTTATTGCTCCTGAGCCCCCACTAGCTTTCGTAATATATTTGGAACTCTTTTTTACTATATCAGTAGCATCTGCTACACAGCAACCTAATCCAACTGATTCAATGACTTGCAAATCGTTTATATCATCACCTATATATGCAATTTCACTTAGATTAAGATTATATTTTTTTTGCAAATCAGCTATAGCTAACATTTTATCTTTAGCACCCAAGTAAACATCATCCACATTTAATTTTTTGGCACGTCTTCTTACGAGTTCCGTATTTTCGCCTGTAATTATTGCCGTTTTTATTCCTTTTCTTTTTAAATTTTGAATCCCCATACCATCACGCGTGTTAAATTTCTTAAGTTCATCTCCTTTTTCCGAATAATACATCCCAGCATCAGTCAAAACTCCATCACAATCCATAGCTACTAACTTTATATTTCGAGCAATTGAAGCTAGATTAGAAAGATTTTCTCGCTTATCAAGTAACCTCTCAATAATAATCCAATCACTTGGTTCATCAACTTCAAAGTAGCTATCTTCAACCATTTCAACATATCCTATTCTTCCTGATATTCTGCATTTTGTTTCTAAAAGTTTTTCCCTACTTGTAATATAAAAAGCTCCATTTTCTACTAAAAAACCATCAAAGTCTTGTCGTCTTGGTCTATTCTTTGGGTCATAGTTTGCAGGTTTTATGGTCTTATCATCAATTTTTTCCCATATAAAACGCTTCTGCCTAACCACAGATATAATACTATCATAAACACCATTTCTATAAAGTCTTAGACCCTTATCTAAATCGTATTCTGTTAACAAAGGAGACGTAGCTTGTATTAAAACCATTGTATTAAAATTGTAATTATTGGAAAACTCCAGCATGACTAATTCAGTTGGAGCAGTATCTGTAGCTGTATATTCAGATCGTGAAACTACAGTAACTTTATCACTAGAATATTGTTCAACTGTTTCCTTTATAGTTTCATTATCAGTAGCAACAAATACATGATCAATTAAATCATTATTAACTGCTGCATCTAATGTCCAATAAATAAGAGGTCTTCCATGAAATAATTTTATATTTTTAAGAGGAATAGATTTACTACCTCCCCTAGCAGGTATTAATGCTACTGTCTCGTAATAATTAACCATATAAAATTTTACCTTCCTTTATATTTTAATTTTTCTCTTTGCGCTTTTTCTATGGGTAATATTTTTTCCTTTTTGTAATTTAGTGCTTTTGATGCACAATTTAAATCTCTAACAAGTCTTCTCAAACCGTCTGGCTCAAGTGATACCGCATGATCTGTACCTTTCCATGTTCTATCCAATGTAAAATGTCTCTCTATTATCGAAGCTCCTAATGTATAAGCTGCTATATCCATAGCTATTCCTTTGTGATGTCCAGAAAAACCTATTCCTTTTACTAGATCTTCATATTTATCTCTAAGTCTTGTTATTTCAAGTAAACTTAAATCTTCCATAGGAACGGGATAACCCGATACACATGCATATAATACCAAGTCATTTTGCCTTTTCTTTTCTTTAAATAAGTTAATTACTTTTTTTTCTTCTTCTGTAGTTGTCATGCCTAATGATATATGTATTTCTCCTTCATAATTATCGCAAAGCCAACTCAACATTTCATAGTGATTATTGCATGCTGAAGGTATTTTTATCATCTTAGGTTTTAATTGAGCAACTTCTTTGGCAGACGTTAGATCCCATACTGATGTACTATATATTAAACCAAACTCCTCACATAGGTTTTTTAGCTGTTCATGTTGTTTTATTGAAAATTCTAAAAATTCTCTATGAGCTCCATATGTGTTTCCATATGAATGATAAGGACAAGGATGAGGAGATTTATATTGTTCAGGCGTTAAACATTCTCTATTATTTCTCTTTTGAAATTTCACAGCATCAACTTTACAGAATATCGCTGCTATCTTTATAAATTCTTTGGCAATCTCAAAATCACCCTTATGATTACAACCAATTTCAGCTATTACAAACGGTTTCTTGTATTTTACATATTTCATATTTTTTACTCCCCCAAGCTTTATTTACTTACATTTGTTTTGCACATAGCTACTTTGCTTTATATATTCGTCTATTGCTT
>DGES01000108.1:11677-16362 GCA_002386065.1 Firmicutes bacterium UBA3920 | reverse complement strand
TTCATAATCCTGTCTACAAAGCTCTATATAGTGTCCAAAATGTTTTACAATCATCCATGCTTTGGCTCTTATATCCCTCTCTGCCTGTATATCTGGAATTTTATTTATAAGAAGATCTTTTTGAACCCTATTCATAGGCAATATAAATACATTATAGAAAATATTATTTTGAAATTTTAAAAATAGTCTGTCAAATTTTGCGAACAAATTGTCAAGTCGTGCAGGACTTGTAGCTTTAGATGCTACGTTTATCTTGTTAATCATAGTATTTAAATCATTAAATTGTTTACCAAGCCTTCTATACTCTGCATTCATTCTATACTGTTTACTCTCTAACAATCTTTTGTCATATCTTTTTTCGTATTCAGGAAGCCAATTGGCTTCTACAACAACATTTTTGAGTCTAGATGCCATTATATCTTCTAGTGGTACAAACTCTGTACCTTCTATACATGCTCCACCCTTTGTAGCATTTAGTACTTCTACATCTTTAAAGGATTTTGCATAAAACTCCATCTGCGCTCGCATACAATTGAAGCCTTCTGTTGTCTCAACTTCTCTACCGTATACATCTTTCACATATATAGTTTTTTTACTTTCGTCTTTCTTTATAGGATCAATATAATCTATACCCGTTGCATATTTATACTTCCCCCTATGAGCTAGATTTTGTCCTACTAATATTATAGGATTAAAACCTAATCTATAGAGTAATTCTAATGTCACCACAGCTATAGTTGGAGCGTCACGCACAGTTTCAATGTTTTCATCGTCCTTTATATCTAAATAATACATTGATGTAGTATCCTGATTTGTAATCATATGGTATTTAGGTCCTGGATAATCTTCAATAACTTCAAAACCTACACTACTACCAAATATCAATGGAATTTCTTTTATTTCCTCATCTTTTATTTTTTGAAATACAATCTGGTTCTTTTCAGTAGGGTCATATGTACATGCTGCATGTGGATATATGTCATTGGCTATTAGAGTATTTACCGCCGATCCTACAGAGAAAATATATGCCAAACCCTCTTCTTTTATATATCTTAAATTTTCTATCTCATCGTTTAGCGAAGGACCAGCAGCTGCAATTATGGCGGGTTTATCCTTAAAATAGTTTTTCCGTTCAATTAAAATATTTGGAGTGTTTAACACGTCGCCAAAATTTTTCATCCCATTTGTAATCCAACGTTTTTCAAATGCCAGGTTGACCTTAAATGAACTAAGACTATTTTTTAATAAAAGTTTATATGCATTTAAAAAATCACTGTACTTTTGCTGATATATTTTTTCATATACAGGCAATACTATTAAAAGATAATTACCCTCATATTTTTTGACGTTTCTTTTTAAGAAGTTTAAAGCACTATTGTGACCATCTTCAAAATCTATATCTAGACATTGTTTAGACAGAATATGCTTTAAATCTCTATTTTCTAAAAAAATTTTAAATATATCAGGTGCAGGTTCATATATACAAAAAGGTATATTGGGATATTTATCAATAAAAGTTTCAATATGGTATCCCAAGCCTATACCATAAAATATTACCTTTGAATACTTCTCCACATCATCATATTGGGAGATTATAATTTTTGCTTCCCTTATGGGATCGTATTGACTATGTATAAAGTTTTGTTTTGCACCATCATTTAACATAAGAGTGCCCACTCCACTCTTTGATGGATACACCGCAAAAGAATTTTCAGAAACTTTTTGCTCTATAATATTCCATTTATCATATGTATGTCTAAAATTGATTCTCAATAAATTTATATTGTCAATGTACTTCATCAGGTGCCACCCCTATCATAGATACTATAGCATTACTCATATTATTTAAAGTTTCAATTACCTCATAGAGGATTAAATCACTAAGCAATATGCTATCTTCATTTTCCATAGCCTCTAAAAGTTGCGGTAAAAATTTCTTTAGTGTAAGCACTGCCTTTACATACTCATTCCATTCTTCGAAATTCTCGGTAGCGTTATGCGTAGCATTTAAAGAATCTATTGTAGCAGTAGAATCAAATATCCATTCTAATGCCTCTAAAAAATCGTTTAAATCAAGTAATGTATATTCGTCTACACCAATATAGAGTTTGTTGCACAGACTTTCAAGTTGGGGTATTGCTTCCTGTATATATTCATAAGTAGAGTATAAAATATCTTCTGCAAATTCTTTAAGGGTTCTAGCTATAATATTTATATTGTCTATATTATCTATATTATCTTGTATATACATATCAAAATTTTCGTATATAGGTTCTCCATCTATTATCATATGGCTGAAGTATAGATGACTCTCTGAAAGCTTATCTTCTATAAAGTTTAATAGAGAATTTATATCTTTCTCATTCCATTCAAAGTTTTTTCCTGCTATATTAATATACATCCCTTTTCCCCTTTTTTTATATTTCTATATAATTAGACCATAAGCTCATATAGATAAAAAAGAATCAAAAAGTCGGAATCTGACCCTTCTTATTCAATTTAAATAATAACATCTTGTCATATTATATCGACATTTTTTGATAAATACTTTAGAATAATTTAGATGTATCTAAAAACCAGCATTAATTTATTTTTTATCTATAAACTTTGAAAGAACATCTATTGTTAAAGATGGAGCATGGGCTGCCTGCCTATTTGTAGCCTTAGTCTCATCTAAAAGTTCTGCCCTAAGTATTGTAAATTCTTCTGGAGCATCTATACCTATTCTCACCCTATCCCCATCTATTGAAACTACAGATATAATTATATCATCTCCAATTAGTATCTCCTCGTCTCTCTTTCGTGTAAGTACTAACATTTCTACTCACCCTCCCTTAAGGCCGCTGCAAACACAGGGTACCTCATGGGATAGTCATCATCCGTTAATATAACTTGCTTACCTAATTTCTTCGCCATATTTATGACAATAGGTGCTGCAAGGTTTGCAGTCATATTCTCTATTTTATCAGGTACCACAAGCATACTTAAAAGAAGTACATCTTCCCTTT
Source organism: Firmicutes bacterium UBA3920 (assembly GCA_002386065.1). Classification (GTDB taxonomy): domain Bacteria; phylum Bacillota; class Clostridia; order Caldicoprobacterales; family Xylanivirgaceae; genus UBA3920. The sequence continues at coordinate 13,354 of DGES01000108.1, read as the reverse complement.
TTTCTATTTCGAGTTCCTTTAGAACACTATCAGATAATACTGGTTCATAATCTGCTGCAAAATTAAAGGGATCGGCTAATATAAATGCAATATCTCCATCGTCTATACTCTGCAACCAATAGAAGTGTGTATCATCTTCAAGGGATATTATTATATATCTCTTTAGATGTTCAAATGCAGGTATACCCTGTCTAAACTCAATTATATCTTTTTCATCTACCTCTATAACGCCAAAGCGTGAAGTATTTATCTTCATATATATTTACCCACTTTCTATCTGTAATATATATAACTAATCCATCTTAAAAAATCAATAAATTTTTATAATCATAGACCAATATTTAAACATTGAGAATTAAAACAAGGGAAACACGATATCTCATATTTCCCTATCTATATTATTACCTACATATTCAAATTTAATATCAGGCCATACCTCCATATATATATCTACCTTATGCCGCGTTGCGTCTATATTAGCTTTCGGATATACAGCCCAATTAATAATAGGAGGCATTGGTTTAACCTCAATTTCTGCTTTGCCTTCCCTTACCTCTATTTGTGGCCTTGATTTAGGGGCAATATCTACATTTATTTCGCATAACTCCTCATACATACTCTCTTTTGCAATCTCCACAATAGGATCGCCCCCATCTTCTATACGCATTAGCCTTTCGCCTTCTTGTGCTATTTTTGATATGCTTTCTAATCCTGCCCTCAGACTTTCATCATAGAAATCTTTTGTTAGCCTAAGAGCTGTCTTAATTCCCAATTCGGCAAAACATTCACTTTGATCTATATAGACTTTAGGAAGAATATTCTCTATTTGCAGTTCTGCCTTAGGCTGCATTATATCAGCATTAGGAAGATTCTGTTCAATATTAATCTTAGCAGGATATTGACGAATACCTATTCTACCATATGTCTGGGTTATCCTTATTGAACCTATATTCATGATATATTACTCCATCAACTTAGAAAATCCACTAAGGTAGGTTGTATTATACGAGCTCCCACTGACAAAGAAGAACGGTATACCATTTGAGCCATCATAAATTCCATTATAGCCTCTGCTTGATCAACATCTTCTACCGAAGATTTTACAGCTGTATAATTTATCTTATCAGTACTATACCTAGATTCTACCATCTCAAGCCTATTATACTTCCCACCCACTTCTGCAAGATGGGATAAGATATCTTCTTGGGCTTTTTGTAGTTTGCCGATAGAAGCGTCTATCCCCTCTGCATCACCACTTTCAAGTGCATCAGTAAGCCCAGATATCACACTAAATATGTTGTTATCTCCTCTGCCAAAGAGCTCAATACCATTTATACTCACCTTCATATTGACTCCTGTCCCTATTTCATAACTCAATGCTTCTCCCTCTAGTTTATCAAGAACAGCTTCATTACCAGTTATTAAATCTGCCCCATTATAGATAAGCTGTCTATTACCATTAAGATCTGTTTCTATCTTAAATGGAACCTCTACTGTGTTGTAGCCCCCAAATACATATCTACCACCATATGTAGTATTTGCACACTGTATGAGCTGATTTTCAAGTTCTCTAAGCTCCTTTGCATTAGACGCCATATCCTCAGGTGTCTTAGTACCACTATTCGAATCTATAGCTAGATCATACGCCCTTTTTATTATCTCATTCATCTCCATGAG
>DGES01000108.1:4186-11416 GCA_002386065.1 Firmicutes bacterium UBA3920 | reverse complement strand
ATTCATATTGTATAAAAATTGGTTTATCATCATACTATTTGTAATACGCATAATAACCCCCCTTATCTACCCACAACGCCTGTACGATTTATAAGAACTTCTAACTGCTCATCTACGGCGGTTATCATCCTAGCTGCCGCATTATATGAATGGAGATACTGCATCATCAATGTCATCTCTTCATCTATAGATACTCCTGACACAGATAATCGTTTATTCTCCAAACTGTTTGTAAGTATCACTTGTGCTTCCATCATCTTTTTACTATGAGACGACTCAACAGCTAAGTCCGCTATTATGCCCTTTGTATAATCTTCAAGATTTCCAATCTGTATAACTTTACCGTCTAAAGTTATGGAAATATTCTTCTTGTCTCTAATGCCTATGAGCTCAAGTCCTATGCGATTATCAGCCTCCTTTGGAATATCATTCGCTGATATTGTTGACTCTCCAGCCATAGCAATATTATATACACTGTCCATTATCTCAGGAGCAACACATATATTCGCAGATGTAACATCACTTATATCTATATCCTCTTTGATCTGTGCTCCATCATAGGCAAAAAAGTTATAACCACTTTGTGAATCTACATCATCTCTATGTAGAGAATAACCTTGTCTATGGATTTTATTAAATTCGCTTACGATTGCCCTAGCTAAATTATCTAGTTGATTTAAAAAGTATGGTATACCCATGGGCTCATTATACTCTGGCCCCCTGCCATCGCGCATTTCTATAAGGCCCTTGAGAGTACCGCCTGTTATAGGTACATCCCTGTCAAAATCCTCCCATTTTATCTTATATATCTGTCCACTAAGTAGATTATCTTCTACCTTTACAGCTTCTAGCTTATTAACATGAACATGATCTACAAGTGGCATACCAGCTATATCCACTCTAAACCTTCCATCCTGTGTCTCATAATAGTCCACATCTATTATAGAAGACAATTCATCCAAAAGCAGATTGCGCCTATCACGAAGGTCATTTGCTAGGTTACCATCAATTTCAAACTTAAATATCTGTTCATTTAAATCCCTTATATTCACTATGATATCATTTATATCATTAACTGCTATACCAATAGCCGTGTCCTGTTCTTCCCTCAGCTGAGTAAGTTGCGAATTGTAATGCCTTATAGTTTCTGTCAATTTTATAGCATCTTGCCTTACAAGACTCCTTATTTCCTTACTCTCAGGATATTTAGCTAATTCCTGAAATGAATCAAATAATTCAGCTATAGATTGATTAATGCCGGTATCAGACGGTTCATTAAATATATCTTCTATGTATTGAAGTGCTTCAGTCTTGGCTGTCCATTCTCCCCTAGATGTATTCTCCCGCCTATACTGAATATCAAGAAAGTTATCCCTTATTTGATTTATTTCTATAATATCTACTCCGCCACCTATTTGTCCCTTACTGGGAGTTCGCAATAAACCTGTACTTACAGGTGCCTCTACAGATTTTGTCACCATACGCTGACGGGTGTAGCCTACAGTATCTGAATTACTTATGTTATGACCGGTCAAATTAAGTCCCTGTTGGCTTGTAAAGAGACCGCTGCGAGATATTTCAAGTCCATAAAAAGTTGAACGCATCTTCTCACCCCTATATATTTATTATGCCTTTTCATCAAACAAATTTATAGTTTTATTACCCGTGAGATTACTTAATGTAAACTCTATATATTCAAGATTTGTCTTTAACAGTTTTTTGTTTATATTATTTATAGTCTTTTGTTCATCTATTACATAAGAAAAATCATCGAATAGTTCTTGTAATCTCACAGCAAGCTTGCCTTCTGCCCTAGCTATGAGGTCAGTCATTGTAATATCTTCATCACCTAATCTACTTGCAATCTCCATACGCTCTTCCTCTAACTTTCCAAGGGTCATTATCATTGTCTGCTGAACCTTGAGTATATTATCAAGTTCCTTTATCTCTCCGTTTATAATTACATCGGTAAGCTCTTTTGAAAGTCCTAAAAGCTCTTTCTGTATATGAAGCTCTTTTTCCAAGATATCAGCTATTTCCCATATAACCTTTTGCATGATTGTCACACCTTCTTATCATATAACACATTATCCAACATCTTATCGGCCACTAATTCGGCATCTACTTGATATTGGCCCTCTTCTATAAGTGCTTTTACCTCGTCTACCCTCTTAGCACGATCGTTTTTTATCTTTTCAATAGTGTGTTTATCTACTTTTGTAGATTGTAACCTCTGAGCTTCTTCTGAAAGAATGACCTCATCCCGCTCCGAAGAGGTAACTTTCTTCTTTGCCTTTTGGGCATATTGCTCATTGAGCTTATATGGGTTTACTATATTATTGAATCTAGAGCCATTTATTTTCAATGCTTTCACCTCATTTTCTCTCTTCAAATATTATATCGACCATATAACAAAAATATTTAGGGGAGTTGTCAATATTTCTTTTTCTTCATCCTATCTGCAATATACATCTGCTCTGGACCTGTTTTTCTCTTATAATGTTCAGGTGATGTAGACATGCCTTTTTTAAGCTCCACTTCCAGCTCTCTAGAACATTCACTGCAGTATCTACCTGTCCTAATAGGTCTGCCGCAACGTTCACAAGGTAAGCCTATACTCTCCTCTTTAAGTTCTAAACGCCCTTCTCTTAAAAACTCCAAAATTATCTTCTCATCAACTTCTGTTTCCTCAGCAACTTCTGAAACGTTTGCCTCAGGATGATCCCATATATAATCCCGAACCTTGACAAACGTCTCTTCTCTCTCTAACACACAACTATGACAATATGGTACATTATTATATTTAAAAATTCGTCCACACATCTTACAATTTCGTATATCCAAATATAATTCCCCCTCTTGTAAATTCTATTATTCATACACACTAGAAGCAAAGGTTGCCACATATATTTTTTGAGCACCTGCTTCAAGAAGTACACTACTACAGTGATCTACAGTGCTTCCTGTTGTAAGTACATCATCAACAAGTAGAATTGTCTTACCTTCTACTATATGGCCTTGCCTGACTTCAAAAGATTTATAGAGATTCCACATTCGTTCATCCCTATCCATTCCTATCTGAGATGGGGTATTTCTTATTCTTATAAGTACGGTACTAAGTACCTCTTTGCCACCCATCAATTTTCCTATGCTATACGCAAGATATGCCGCTTGATTATAGCCTCGAAGGTTTAAACGTTTTACATGAAGGGGAACTGGGACGATCCCATCAAATTCCCATCCCCTATCTTCTATGGCATCTACCATAAGCCTTGCCATAGGTTCTGCAAGATAGGTATTATTCCGATATTTAAAGCGCTGTATCATATCTGATATGGGTGTCTCATACTTAAATACAGATAGAGCCTGTGTAAATACGTGATTTGTATCCTTACATACATTACATTCTTCCCCTTCTTTTATAGTTCTACCACATTTACTGCAATATGGAGCTTCTATGAAAGGTAAGGTTGCATAACATGTATCGCAAAAACCATATCTATTATAAAGCCTAGCCTCTTTGCCACAAGCTATACATGCGGTTGCCCTAGGATATATTATCTCAACAAAATCTCTAAAAAAACTCTTAAAATTCAATTTCATTTTGAATTACAATCCCCTCTATTAAGTATTCATATCAAAGGGTAGAGAACCTTGATTTGCTATAGATAGTGATGTAAATATCTTTCTAAAGTGATGATCAAGTCCTGAGTATCGCTTTGCTATATAATTATTATCTACCATCTTATAGAGTACTTGTTCTCTTCCTACAAGAACTACCAACTCCCTTGCCCTCGTTATAGCAGTATAAAGTAAATTCCGTGTCATCAACATAGGTGGTCCCCACGCTATAGGTATGAGTACCACAGGAAACTCACTACCTTGACTTTTATGTATAGATACAGCATATGCAAGTTCTAGTTCATCTAATTGAGAGAATTCATACTCCACCTCTTTGTTTTCATCGAATATAACTGTCACCTTGTTATCCTCTAGGTCAATGGAGTTTATAAAACCCACATCACCATTAAATATACCCTCCCCTTCTTCTATAACATTGTCACCTATTCGCACTGTCCATTCCATATTGTAGTTATTACGTATCTGCATCACCTTATCCCCTTCACGAAAAAGTATGTCGCGAAATTTCCTCTCTACTTTATCATGGGATGGGGGATTTAAAACTTCCTGAAGGGTATTATTTAAATTGTTTACACCTACCTTTCCCTTTCTCATAGGGGTAAGAATTTGTATGTCTTTAGTAGGATCTAAGGAGACAAAACCCGGCAATCTATTTACAGTAAGATCTACTATAGTCGCCAATATATCATCTACTGATTCACGTCTATCAAAGAAAAAATCCTGTTCCCGTACATTTAAATGGGGATATTCACCTCTATTTATCCTATGAGCATTTAATACTATCATACTTTCTCCTGCTTGCCTGAATATCTCATCTAATTTAACTACCTTTACTATACCACTGTTTATTATATCACGGAGAACATTTCCAGGACCAACTGATGGTAATTGATCACTATCACCCACCATTATTAACCTAGTACCAGGAACAATTGCCTTTAATAGGTTATTCATAAGAAGTATATCGACCATCGACATCTCATCTATTATTACAACATCAAAATCTAGAGGATCGTCCTCATTCTTTTGGAAAAAACCTTGACCTTCTGTACCACCATATTCCAATAATCTATGTATTGTCTTAGCTTCTCTGCCTGTGGTTTCGGTCATGCGCTTAGCTGCTCGACCTGTGGGAGCAGCTAAGCTTACCTTAAGACCCCTCTTTTCAAATAACTCTATTATACAATTTATAGTGGTAGTCTTGCCTGTACCAGGCCCGCCAGTGATTACTAATGCGCCGTTTGATAGGGACTCTATTATAGCCTCGCGCTGTTTCCCCGCAAATATAATGCCCTCTTCTCTTTGAAATGCCTTGAGTTCATCGTCTATATTGTCTATATCAGATGACAAGTCAACTGTGGCTAGCTTTATAAGGCGCCGGCACACCCCAATCTCTGCATTATAAAATGGGGCTAAGTACACGGCCTCTACATCATCTATTTTTTCTATAAATATTGCCTGCTCAACTGCCATGTTCACAATTGCCTGCTCCACAAGCTCCGGCGCTACTGCCAAGGTATTTGATGCCTCATCTATGAGTTCTTCCCTTGGAAGATAAGTATGACCATTATTTGCCGCCTGTGACAGCACATATTGGATACCTGCAGCTATTCTATATGGCGAATCAAATGATATTCCCATTGTCTGAGCTATACGATCAGCTGTCTTAAAACCTATCCCTTCTACCTCCGATGCTAAACGATATGGATTTTCTTCTATTAATGATATTGTTTCGTTACCATACTTTTTATATATTTTAACAGAAAAAGTAGTCGAAATTCCGTAGGTCTGAAGATATATCATTACCTCTTTTATCTCCATCTGCTCCATAAATGAGGTAGCTATAGTTTGTGCCTTTTTGGATCCGATACCTGGAACTTCAGTAAGCCTATCTGGGTTATACTGAATTATATCCAATGTGTCTATACCAAATTTTTTAACAAGTTTTTTTGCAGTAGAAGGGCCAATTCCTTTTATGAGTCCAGATGCAAGATATTTTTCTATTGCATCCTCAGTAGAAGGCGTCTCAGTGTTAAAACGTTCTATCTTAAGCTGCTCTCCATAGTCGGGATGGACAGTCCACTCTCCACCTATACGTACCCTTTCTCCTTCATTCGCAAAGGGAAGTACGCCAACTGCGGTTATGAGATCACCACTTTCTTCTTCATGTATGTCCAATACAGTAAAGCCATTTGATTCATTTCTAAAAACTACATTGTCAATTATACCCGTTATTTCCACCATATATATTCAAATTCCCTCTTTATATAATATATCTATCAACCAGCATTAACTGAATATAATGTGGCTAATTGCCTCCTAGTCTTCTCATGTCAATAAAATATGATTTAGTTATTAGCTAAATTAATTATAACATATTTAGGTAGAGTTATCATCCTTGGTTGCTAAAAGATGGTATAAAAAGAAAAAGAAATCACCCTTAGTCGCAATCTTATGGTATATGCTTTCCTTTTCACCAAATGTAAAATGAGAAAGGGCTATATTTAACATCTCATCTTTTATATGCTGACCCATTACAATACGGTTTCTAGCGGTCTTTACACTGTCAAGTATCTCTATTTTCTGACCATCCTTTAAATATACATAAGAAATGCTATCACATAAATCCACTCTATCTATACTAGATTCAAATATATAACCCATAGACCCATCATCTCTTCCTATTGGCTTTCTCACTTTAAATGGAATAAGTACTACATCATAAAATATGGGTAATGCGTTACATGTCCTCTGTCCGCTTATAGAACGAGCCTCTCGCTTTATGAGATCTATATCCTTTTGAAAAACCCTTGCAATATCCTTTATAACCGTCTGTACACGACGGGATTCATCTATGGGGGATTTCCCATAAAATAATATACGACTTATATTCGCACCATATTCATTATATATTGGCAATACACCACACATTCCGTCCTCTAACCACTTTTTACAAATAGACCTTCGCTCTGGCATATATACCTTACCTCCCGCCCTCTTTTTATTCATTATAATACGAACATTTGTTCCCGTCAACAACTATATATCATTTTTTTATAGCATATTTTAAGGGAGGGGCAGCCCCTCCCTTAAAATATTAGCCAATATCTATTTCTACCTTATCGGTACTTATTATAGCGGCACTAACCGGATCAACCAAACCACCTTCAATATTAAAAGTATCATTCGACACTATAAGGTCCATAGCTGCTCTTACCTCTGCGCCGGTTAGTCCTTCTTTAGGATCATTCAAGGTAAGACGATAATTTTTACCTTCTCCCGTCTTAAATACCATCTCAAGTACATTCGCCACATCTCTCACCTCCCTTTTTTTGTTTTTCTTATTCTAACCTAGACTTCTTCATATAGAACTGGTGTATTTCTTATAATGCTGATTAGCTCGTTTTCCTGAAGTCCTACAAGGGCAAGTGCCACTTCATTGAGGGCTTCATCTAAAATGGTAGGTTTTATTTTATTGAATGTCTTTGTTCGAGTTATATCTTTACCCTCACCAGTTTCACCTATTTTGAACTTTAGTTGAAGACTATTTTCCATACTTTTTATTGTAAGTGCCATATCAAAACCTCC
>DGES01000108.1:0-3980 GCA_002386065.1 Firmicutes bacterium UBA3920 | reverse complement strand
TTTTTCATTATTTTTAATGTCTCATCGCTAGAACCCACATCTACAAGCACAATATTCAAAAGCATATCCTCCATAGAATCTAATCCTGCCTTTAATATAAAACCTCGTACAATTCCCTCGAGAACATCTTGCTGATTCTTTGCAGATATGATTATACTCAATTTTTCCCTATCTATATGCTTTGAATAATTTATATGCTGATATAATTTTAAGACAAAGAGTACCATTCCAAAAATGGCAAAAGTCCAGAGGACTATGGCTGTATATACATCTATAAACATATGCCTGCCTCCTATATTACTTGGTACTCTCATAATATGCTTGAGTTTTCCAAAAAGTGAAAAGAGCCCTCAATAGGGCTCTCTTTAAAAAGCTTCAGATTTGAGTATTTCCACCTTATCTAATTTCTCCCAAGGTAAATCTATATCCGTTCTACCAAAGTGACCATAGGCTGCAACCTGTCTATATATAGGTCTTCTAAGATCTAAATCCCTTATTATTGCAGCAGGTCTTAAGTCAAAATGTTTTTCTATGAGTTCAACTATCCTATCATCCGATATCTTGCCTGTCCCAAATGTATCTACATGTATGGATACTGGTTTTGCAACTCCTATTGCATAGGCAAGTTGCAATTCACACCTATCAGCAATACCAGCTGCCACTATATTCTTAGCCACATATCTTGCAGCATAAGAAGCCGAACGATCTACCTTAGTGGGATCCTTACCTGAAAATGCACCACCACCATGCTTCCCATAGCCGCCATATGTATCTACTATAATTTTACGTCCGGTAAGACCTGAGTCTCCTTGAGGGCCTCCCACTACAAATCTACCAGTTGGATTTATTAGAAACTTTGTATCTTCGTCTAAAAGCTCTTTGGGTATAACTGCCCTTATTACATGCTCCATAATATCCCTCTCTAGGGTCTCCCTATCAATTTCGGGGTGATGTTGAGCAGATATTACCACAGTATCTACCCTATAGGGCTTTCCATCCCTATATTCTATAGTTACCTGAGATTTACCATCTGGCCTTAGATAGTCAAGGGTACCATCCTTCCTTACGGTGGATAGCCTTCGTGTAAGCTTATGTGCCAACGATATTGCCATAGGCATTAGCTCTGGCGTCTCATTGCAGGCATAGCCAAACATCATACCTTGATCGCCGGCGCCTATCGCCTCAATTTCATTGTCATTCATTAAGCCTTCCCTTGCTTCAAGGGCCTTATCTACACCCAGGGCTATATCTGGTGATTGCTCATCTATTGAAGTTATAACTGCACATGTCTTTGCATCAAATCCAAATTTTGCCCTTGTATATCCTATATCAGCAACAGTCTCTCTTACTATTTTAGGGATATCCACATAACAGTCTGTTGTAATCTCTCCCATAACTAACACCATACCTGTAGTTACTGCAGTTTCACACGCTACCCTTGCCTGACTATCCTTTGCTAGTATAGCATCAAGGATTGCATCGGAGACCTGATCACATATCTTATCTGGATGCCCCTCTGTCACTGATTCTGATGTAAAATACGTCTTTACCATTATATATTCCCCCTTAGTGTTTTAAAAAAAGACATTTTCCTTAAGAAGGGCAATAAAAAAACCCTTGATAAAGGGTTCTTTATGAAAGTAACCCTCATCTTTCAGAAAATACATTCTGCAGGAATTAGCACCTAGCCTAATAGACCGGTTGCTGGGCTTCATAGGGCCAGTCCCTCCACCACTCTAGATAAGGAAAATATTCTTTTATAATGGTATTATTCTAACATGTTTTTTACATGAGGTCAAGGGGCAGTAGGATTTATTTACCATAAATTTATTATTATCCTGCAAAATTTGTCATTCCCCTTCAAAACAAGCTAACAACCAATCTCTTTTATTTCCAATCTTCTTTTCATACTACTTAATCAACAAAATTCAAATAATATATCGACTATCTTAACTACGATAAAAACTGGGAAATAATGATTTTCAAGACTTGAGAAGTATAAAAATAAAATGGGGCTGTGGCAAAACTAGTTAATTAGTTTTGCCACAGCCCCATTTTGGTGGAGGAGGATGGATTCGAACCATCGAAGGCTAAAGCCAGCAGATTTACAGTCTGCCCCCGTTGGCCACTTGGGTACTCCTCCATATTTTTGTCACATTTCGTGACCGCAATTCATAATTATAGACTATAGAGGTGCGCCTGTCAACTACTTTTTTATTTTTTCCTCACGCTCAAAAAATTATATATACCTTAGGCTGTACTAATATATAAATATTTACTGTTTTTTATAGTAAAACTGAAATCATTGATATTTCAAGAACCGCAAAAACTCAAATAGTTTTATTCCAGCTTTCGCAAACATTAAATAAAACTATAAACCTATGAATTACATCAACATCCAGTCATCTTTAATTGTTTGAATATTAAAATAATTGACTTATCTACGATTTTGAAAAAAAATAGCTAACTCAAATAATTTCCCCATTGATAAATTAATCTATACATGGTTATAATAATATGAAAGGCAATCTTAAAGGAAGTGACAAAATGGAAAATATTCATATTAAAAATTTTATAGGAAAACATGTGCATTTTATCGGTATTGGTGGCATAAGTATGAGTGGAATTGCCGAGATACTCCTTAATAAAGGCTATAAGGTATCAGGATCAGATATACGCAATTCTGCAATAATAGAGCGTCTTAGAAAAAAAGGTGCAAATATATATATAGGACATAGACCATCAAATATAAATGGAGCAAACCTAGTTGTATATACCGCAGCTATAAATAAAGAAAATCCTGAGCTTTTGGAGGCACATAAAAACTCCATACCTACAATGGATAGGGCAACACTCTTAGGACAGCTTATGGAGACTTATCCATTTGCAATTGGGGTTTCTGGTACCCACGGTAAGACGACCACTACTTCTATGCTCTCTATAATAATGGAACATGCAGATCTTGATCCCACAATATTGGTAGGTGGTGAAGTCGATGAAATAGGAGGAAATGTACGTACTGGAACTAGTGATTATTTTTTAACAGAGGCATGTGAATATGTGGAAAGCTTTTTAAAATTTCATCCTTACATAGCACTGATACTCAATATAGATGAAGATCACTTAGATTATTTTAAAAACTTAGACCATATATATAGTGCTTTCCTAAAATATGCACGTCTAGTACCCCCTGATGGCTACGTAATAGGCTGCATAGATGATCCCCTTGTAGAGAAACTTATGAAGGAGGCAGGGAGACAGACTGTAAGTTTTGGTATAGAAAAAAATGCCGATCTAATAGCCCATTCTATATCTTTCGATGATAAGGGTTGTCCCACATTTATTCCGTCTTATATGGGAAAAGAGGAAGAGCCTATACATCTCAATGTACCAGGTAAACACAATATATATAATGCATTAGGAGCATATGCTACTGCAAAAATATTAGGTGTAGATGGAAAGATAATTAAAGAAGCCCTATCACTATATCACGGTACTCATAGAAGATTTGAAATAAAAGGAACTGTAGATAATATAACTGTAATAGATGACTATGCTCACCATCCAAATGAGATAAGGGCAACGTTGAATATACTAAATAACTTCTCTCATAACAGAATATGGTGCATATTTCAACCACATACATATACCCGTACAAAAAAATTATTTAATAGATTTATAGATGCCTTTCATGGTGTAGATAAACTTATAGTAACTGATATATACGCTGCTAGAGAAAAAAACCCTGGTGATATACATGCTAAAGATATCGTATCTGCCATAAATGAAAATGGGCAAGATGCCCTATATATATCAGATTTTAAAGACATCGTATCGTATCTTGCTGAAAATGTTAAGTCTGGGGATATTATAATTACAATGGGGGCAGGCAATGTATATGAAGTTGGGGAGTCTTTTTTGAAAAGTTTCCAAAAAGTAACACCTAAAGCACTTTAATATCATAATATAAACTACAAAGA
>DGES01000075.1 GCA_002386065.1 Firmicutes bacterium UBA3920 | reverse complement strand
AAAGTGTAGGTAAAAGCCTTAGAGTAATGCCAAAAATAACTCTATATAGTAACAAGTAGTGTAGTTTGTTAGGCCTTTAATAGTTTTTTGTAATTTGTAGGGGACATACCAGTTATATCCTTAAAAACTCTAGTAAAATGAGTATTATTGTTAAAACCTACTTTTTGAGCAACATCTATTATACGATAACTTGGTTTTGCCAATAGTTCTTTTGCATTTTTAATTCTAACGCTATTTAAATATTCAGTGAAAGTAAAATTGGTTGTATCTTTAAATAGTTTACTCAAATAGGATGGACTGATATAAAATCTTTCAGCCATTTCTGCAAGGGTAATATTTTTATTATAATTATCATTTATATACTGAATTATTTGAGTTATCTTGGGATGCATGAGTTGAGAATAATGATATTCTTTTTCTTCTAATTTATCTATAAAATCATTTATCAATAATAATAATTCACAAAGAAGTAGTTGAAGATAAAATTTTTTATAGAGTTCTTTAAGATAATCTTCAGATTTACATATTATAAGCATTTTGTTTAAAATATTTTCGATTGTGTGTTTATATTTTAGAGATAGAGGCAGAACTCTATATTTAGATTGAAAGCAAGATAAAAGATTTAAGTTTGATATATGGGGATAGAGCTCTTTTAGAAAGGAATAGTTAAAATAGATTACTGTTCTTTCGTGGGATTGTTTGCCGATATTCCCAGTCTTATGTATTTCATTTGCATCTACTAAAACTAAGTTTCCAGCTTGTACAGTATATATATTATTATCTATGAAATACTTTCTTTCACCGCTTACTAAATAATAAATTTCGAATTCTTGATGGATATGGTAATTATACATATTGTATTCAGCGGTTCTTGTTAAATTTTCTATATAAAAGTCTGGATGGGGAACAATCAATGGTTTACCTTTCATAAAAAACACCTCAATTATAAAAAATGATGTAGACTTATACCAATAAGACGTTTTTATAAAAATAGAGCTATGGATAAACTGTTAGTATATATTCTTATTCAATTCTATAGTATTAAAAATTTAAAGTCAATATATGTGGAATTTCTCAAGATTCCGGTAAAATAAGAAGTAATATTGATTTGTAAAGATTTTATTAATTGTTTCTATATTAAAAGCATAAGCCCCTACTTTTGTATTTATAAAAGCATAAAAACTCCAGTACAATTTAAAATACTGGAGTTTTTATGGATAACATATGATGAATTTATTTAAATTTAATTAGGTCATCTATCTTTATGGGCATGCCCGTTGCAATTGACTTATTAGCTGCTATACCTGTCAATATAGACATTGCACCGTCTATGTGTGAAGCAGCTCTATTATATGGGTCAGGAGAAGGTGTACCAAACAGGTCATTTAATAGAATTGGATCTCCTCCTCCGTGGCCTCCTTCTGCCTCCTCTATTGGTACATCATATGGTTCGCCAAACATAGGGAAAACGGTGATTTTCTTTTCTTCGACAGCTCCTTCTGCATTTAGTGTTCCGCCGGCGTTTATATAGGCACTTTCAATCACAGATACCTGTATTCTGCCCTTACTTCCATTGAAAGCTACTCTAAATCCTTCCCAGGGCATATAGGCATTTAATGAATAGGTAAGTATAGCCTTGTTTTTATATTTTACTATTACACCCATTGTATCCTCTATACTTATACCATCACCAAATACACTTTGATCTCTCAAATAACCATCTTCTTTTTCGGCATCAAGGTACATTGCTTTAAGGGTTTCATTTTCTTCTAAGTGTATGGCAAAGGGATCATTCTTGGCAATTTCACTGCCATATGCTCTATAGTAAAATTTCGTTATACCTCGTTTTTCTGCATTTTCTCTGCCATAGAATCGAAGATCGCCTAGAGCGAAAACTATCTCTGGCTGAGTATCCAACCAAAAATTTACCAGATCAAAGTGGTGAGTAGATTTGTGGACTAAAAGTCCTCCACTATTCCTTTTATCTCTATGCCATCGTCTAAAGTAGTCTGCTCCATGTTTTGTATTTAATAGCCATTCGAAGTGAACCGAATATATCTCTCCTATTGTGTCATCCATTATTAATTCCTTTATTTTAGTATTATGAGGTGCATAGCGATAATTGAATGTAACCCTTAAGTTTCTTCCAGTACGCTCTATGGTATCTAATATATCTTGGGCTTTTTCTTCATCTATTGTCATAGGTTTTTCAGTGATGACATCACAGCCAAGTTCCATAGCTCTTGTTATATAAGTGTGATGAGTACGATCTATGGATGTAACAATTACAATATCTGGTTTTTCATTCTTTATCATTTCGTCAAATTTATCACAAGTATATGTGGGTACAGGCTTATAATTATATTTTTCTTGTAGTACTTTATTTGCATAATTCATTCGTGTTTGATTAATATCACAAAAAGCAACAAGCTCTGAAGTATCGCTAAAATCTCTGGCAATTGCTTCATAAAAGAACCGAGCTCTGCCTCCTATGCCAACTTGTGCATATTTCTTTTTCCGCGTCATTGTAATTCCTCCTTAGATTTTAATTACTGATATAATTATATATTAGATATAGGTTAAAATCAGCACATTTTTTGCTAATTCATATTGAAACTATGCAATATTTGATGTAGAATAATAGAGAGGTGATCAGGTGAGGGAGTCTATATTAGAATACGGGAAAGAAGATGGGTTATTTTATATTTCCCATATAAAGCAAGATGGTCCTTCTAGTATGGCCTATAGGCATTTTCATAATAGCTATGAAATCTATTATTTATTATCAGGTCAGCGATATTATTTTATAAAAGATAGGACGTTTCAAGTTATGGAAAAGGATTTAATATTGATAAAAAAAGGTGATCTGCATAAGACAGCAAGTTGCGGAGAATCCCAGCATGAGAGGATAGTGATAAATTTCAGAGAAGAAATTTTAAACTATATGGAAGAAGAACGTAATATACTACTTATGCCATTTGATAGGGACATAAATATAATCCGCTTTAATCTATCGCAGCAAGAAGAGATTGAAACATTGCTGGGTATTATCCTGTCTCTTATACACATCT
>DGES01000132.1:1100-2631 GCA_002386065.1 Firmicutes bacterium UBA3920 | reverse complement strand
TCACCTAATTCAGTAGCTTCCACTGCCTCGGTTAGAAACTTTCTATATAGTAAAGAGTCATCTACCACGAGCACCTTTAGCTTATCTCCCATTTTTTTCACCCTTTGTCTCTTTTTTTGCTAATCTAACTTACATGCATGTCTTTAAAATACATATATAATAATTAATCTTCATTACTGGATTCACTGTTTCTTTAACTATAGCTCTTATTTCTCCTACATACTCATTTATTTCATTTGGAATCTTAACTTGAAATTACTTACTTATAAATATCTTTTTTTTATTTAAATATACCGAATAAATGGAAAATATGAGCGCTTAAGCTAATCTAAAAGTCTCTTACTAATGAGTGTTTATAAAATTTACCATAAATATGATTTCTATGAAAAGTATTAGAGCTTATGAATAATATAACTGCCTCTTTGTAGCGTTTACTATTGGATCTAATATATAACCGGAATACACAATAATTAAACATTATGTAATATAAATATATTGAAACTTTTCGACTTTTAAAGCATAAGAAATGCCCCTGCCTTTATAATACAGGAGCATTTTATTATCTGCAACCTAGCTTAAATTTCTTGTGAATAGATGTTATTGCCCTCTCGACATCGTCAGGTTTTATGAGGCAGCTTATCTTTATCTCAGAAGTACTTATCATATGTATGTTTATATTTTCTTCTGCCAGTGCCTCAAACATCATACATGCAATACCAGGATTTTCTACCATTCCAGCACCTACTATAGATACCTTGGCAACATCATCGGAGTATAAAACATTTTTTGCATTTAGATTGTCTAGATTCTCTTCTATTATATTTACTGCTTTATCCCTATTTTCCTTAGATACAGTAAACGATATATCCCTTGTATCATCTCTAGCAGTGCTCTGGATTATTATATCCACATTTATATTCTCATCTGCCAATTTTTTAAACAATCTATATGCCATTCCTGGTTCATCAGGCACCCCAACTACAGATATCTGTGCAATATCATAGTCATGTGCCACACCCCTAACTACCATTTTTTCCATCTCAGACATACCCATCACCTCTGTCCCGCTATTATTATTTAAGCTAGAGCGAACTACTAGCTTCACATTATATTTCTTTGCAAGCTCTACTGATCTATTATGGAGTACCTTAGCACCAAGGCTTGCAAGCTCTAGCATTTCATCATACGAGATCTCTTTTAGCTTGCGGGCATCTTTTACAATCCTAGGATCAGCGGTATATATTCCATCTACATCAGTAAATATCTCGCATCTATCGGCATCTAAAACCACTGCCAATGCAACTGCCGTAGTATCTGAACCTCCACGACCTAAAGTAGTTATATTGTTATCACAATCGATCCCTTGAAATCCTGCTACTATGACTATATTGCCATCATCTAGCTCTCTTCTAATTCGACTACTATCTATAGTCTCTATCCTAGCATTGCAATAATCACTAGTTGTCTTTATACCTACTTGAGCACCTGTCAAAGAAACTGCATTATAGCCTAATTCTCCAATTGCCATTGC
>DGES01000132.1:0-847 GCA_002386065.1 Firmicutes bacterium UBA3920 | reverse complement strand
CTTGAGGGAGATTTACTTATCTCCCTAGCCTTCTCTATTAAAATATCGGTGGTATCGCCTTGTGCTGAAACTACTACCACCATCTGATTGCCCTCTTCATATGTTTCTACTATACGTCTTGCTACATTCATCAATTTCTGTGCATTAGCAATAGATGATCCTCCATATTTTTGAACAATGAGTCCCAAACTCTCTCCTCCTCTAACACCTATAAATTAAATTTAGTCTGTATTATATAATATTTTAATTTTATTTTCAATATGTTGTAAAACGCTATATCTCCTCTATTTTTACTCCATTATTATTTATATTCGTCCATTCTAAATTCCATGATCCATCTAATTTTTGTAGGAAACCATTCATATTCCTTTGAAATGCACACTTATCCTTATCTTCTACAATGGCTATTATGACAGGGCCGGCGCCACTTAGAAATACACCCTTGGCTCCACTTTTCTTTGCCATATCCACCACACTATCAAAATGGGGTATAAGCTTTTGCCTATAAGGTTGGTGCATCCTATCTTCCATTGCAATAGCAAGATTATCCATATTGCCATCTAATAAAGATGCTATTAGAAGTGCTGCCCTTCCCACATTGAAAACACAGTCCTCAAATGGAATCTCTTTTGGAAGTACTGCTCTAGACTTCTTTGTAAGAAGTTCAAACTTAGGTATAATAAGTGCAATACAGGCTCCCTTTGGAGGTTCAAGTCTTGAATAATAGACTTTTCCATTATCTATACATCCAACAGTTATTCCACCCACTAAAGCTGGTAAAACATTATCAGGATGACCATCCAACGCAGCTGAAAGCTCTATCATATCCTGAAGATCTAGAGGTTTT
>DGES01000127.1 GCA_002386065.1 Firmicutes bacterium UBA3920 | reverse complement strand
TATAGATGGGAAAGAAAGGGTAGGCAATCCATTGGATCGCAGGGATGGTGCTGCCTGCATAGCTCGGATTCTTATGGATGATTGTACCCATTTTAAATTGTATATAGGTAGGACAATAAACCCAGCTCATCAAAACCCCGATCTTCCAGTTGATTTGAGTATAAAGTTAAAATTATTAGAAGAACTTGCTCAGCTTATGACTATACTTGGTAAGAAAGTGGAGAAATTCTATTTTTAGAAAATAAAAACTTAATAAATATATCAAGAATATATTAGGGATAGGTTATATAGAGAAGGGCATGTGGAACTTAAGTAGTATGATTGATGGCTATATTTTTATAAGAATTATAGTAATATAGACAAAGCTATTGACAAACTTTTAACAACGATTTATAATCTCATTTATAATCGTTAAAAAATTAACAATAACATTATTGTGGATATTAGTTATGAACAGTGAAAATACTTAAGTTATATATAATTATTCAAGTTCACAGGTCATATCCTTAATATCGCACTTGAATGATTATAAAATCAAAAACTATTAGTTAGATGTTAGAGATAAACGATATGAAATGATAAAAATAGGGAAGTTAGTCTTTCCTATTGAATATAAAAGTTTTAAATTTTAAAGAAAGAAGGTAGCTTATGGGTAAAAATGAGAAGAACACTCAGAAGAAACCAGAAGTAAATGTAAAAGCCATGGTAGATGAATTGGTAGAACGCTCCCATCGGGCTTTAGAAGAGATGATAAAGCTTGATCAAGAGCAGGTAGATAGGATTGTAAAGGCCATGACATTGGCTGGTATTGACAATCATATGCGTCTTGCAAAATTAGCTGTACAGGAAACAAAGAGAGGCATATATGAGGATAAGATAATAAAAAATCTATTCGCTACAGAATATGTATATCACAGTATAAAATATCAAAAGACTGTAGGAATAATTGATGAAAATGAGCATGAAGACTATGTGGAAGTAGCAGAGCCTGTAGGTGTTATAGCAGGCGTAACACCAGTGACTAATCCTACGTCTACTACTATGTTCAAAGCTATAATTTCCATGAAGACACGTAACCCAATAATTTTTGCATTTCATCCATTTGCTCAAGAGAGCAGTAGTGAGGCAGCTAGAGTAGTAAGGGATGCAGCAATAAAGGCAGGTGCTCCTAAAAATTGTATACAGTGGATAGAGAACCCCTCTTTAGAGGCAACTCAGACACTTATGGCTCATAAAGGGATATCTTTAATACTTGCAACTGGTGGTTCTGGAATGGTTAAATCAGCATATAGCATGGGTAAACCTGCATTAGGTGTAGGTCCAGGAAATGTACCTTGTTTTATTGAAAGGACTGCCAATATAAAAAGGGCAGTTACAGACCTTATTTTATCTAAGAGTTTTGATAATGGTATGATATGTGCATCAGAGCAGGCGGTTATTTTAGATAAACCAATAGCTGATGAAGCTATGGCATTTATGCGTGAGAATGACTGCTATATATTAAATGATGAGGAGAAAGCTAAAATAGAAAAAACTGTAATAGACATAGATAAGGGTGCAGTAAATCCGGTGGTTGTAGGTCAAAGCCCTTATCGTATTGCAAAACTTGCAGGGATAAATGTGCCAGAAAATACAAAGATATTGGTGGCACCTCTTGATGGAGTTGGCCCTGATTATCCCCTATCTAGAGAAAAGTTAAGTCCTGTACTTGCCCTGTATATAGTGGATGGTGCCGATGAAGGTATAAAGAGGGCACATGAGATAATTTCTTTTGGTGGTTTAGGGCATTCGGCAGTTATACATTCTGAAGATGAAGATGTAATTGATAGATATTCAAATGCCATGAAGGCTGGAAGAATTATAGTAAATTCACCATCTAGTCATGGTGCAATAGGTGATATATATAATACAAATATGCCCTCCCTTACACTAGGTTGTGGTTCGTTTGGGCGAAATTCAACTACAGCAAATGTATCAGCAGTAAATCTCATAAATAAAAAGCGAGTGGCAAAGAGGAGGGTCAATATGCAGTGGTTTAAAGTACCGCCAAAGATATATTTTGAGGCAGGCTCACTTCAGTATCTTGAGAAGATGCCAGATATAAATAGGGCATTTATTGTAACCGATCCACATATGGTGAAATTAGGTTTTGTAGAAGATGTGCTCTACTATCTAAGGAAAAGGGAAAATTATGTGCACAGTAAGATCTTTTCTGAGGTAGAACCTGATCCCTCCATAGAGACAATTGAGCGTGGTGTAAAGATGATGAGGGAATTTGAACCAGATGTAATAATTGCATTAGGTGGCGGTTCTGCAATGGATGCAGCTAAAGGTATGTGGCTATATTATGAATATCCTGATACAGACTTTAGAGCATTGAGGCTTAAGTTTATGGATATACGTAAGCGCGCCTATAAATTTCCTAAGCTAGGACGGAAAGCTCAGCTTGTGGCAGTACCGACTACATCAGGGACAGGTTCAGAGGTTACTTCCTTTGCTGTTATAACCGATAAAAAGAGAAATATCAAGTATCCATTGGCTGACTATGAATTAACTCCTGATGTGGCAATTGTGGATCCAGACTTTGTAATGACCGTACCTCCCCGAGTAACAGCTGATACTGGCATGGATGTTTTGACACATGCTATAGAGGCATATGTATCAAATATGGCATCTGATTATACTGATGCTTTAGCTATAAAGGCGATACAATTAGTATTTGAATATCTACCTAGAGCATACAAGAACGGGCAAGATAAAGAGGCACGGGAAAAAATGCATAATGCATCATGTATGGCTGGTATGGCATTTACTAATGCATTTTTAGGTGTAAATCACAGTATGGCACATAAATTAGGTGGAGAGTTCAATATACCTCATGGACGAGCAAATGCAGTGCTGCTTCCATATGTAATTGAGTATAATGCTACAAAACCTACAAAATTTGTATCTTGGCCTAAATATGAATATTATGTTGCAGATAAAAAATATGCAGAGATAGCACGGTACATTGGACTTCCTGCTAGGACTACAGAAGAAGGGGTAAAAAATCTCATAGATGCCATAAGGGATCTTATGAAGGAATTGAATGTACCTATGACAATAGCAGAATGTGGAGTGGATAAGGTCGAATTCGAGAATAAGTTAGATGAACTTTCTGATAAGGCGTTTGAAGATCAGTGTACAACGGCAAATCCGAGACTTCCATTAGTATCAGAAATTAAGGAAATTTATCTTAAAGCATATAATGGGAAATTTTAAAAAACTCGCTAGAATTTTCTAGCGAGTTTTTAAAATTATTTTAACAATTAAAAAGCAGTTTTTTAGAATAATAGGGAAATTTCTTGTATAAATAAGTAATAGGGAAATAGTGATTGGCATCAAGATGTCTTTGATTATCTACAAATGTGAAAAACTTGATTATTAATTTTTTATAGAAGGGAAACGGAAAAAATCGCTTATATGCAGTAGATATTGAAAGTAGTGTTAAAATAATTTTAAAATACAGGAGGTTTTACTACTATTATCTATAAAAAGAACTTTAATAATACAAGATTTAACTTGTCATACATATGGTAAATACTATATAATAAATATAGAGGGGACATTATATAATCCAAAAGATATAAATAATACTAAATAAAATGGAGTCAAGTCCAAATTAGTGTGTAAATTCCCTCGGTATTCCAGTCAGCAGGATGT
>DGES01000046.1:3557-7148 GCA_002386065.1 Firmicutes bacterium UBA3920 | reverse complement strand
GTATCTTGTAAGATTTTAACCCCTGTTTCTATTAAAGCTTCTTTTAATAAATTAAACTGTTCTGACCTCCACTCATGATTTCCTGTAACATAATACACGGGTGCAATATCCACACACTCTTTCATTAAAGAAATACTATTATCCATACCATGGCACCTACTATCTATCAAATCGCCGGTGCATACAATTAAATCCGGATTTGCCTTCTCTATTCTATCAATTAAATATCGCTGATCTTTTCCAAATTTTTTATTATGAAGATCTGAAAGATGAACAATTTTATAACCATCAAATGATTTTGGCAAACTGTCACATTCTATTTCCAAACAAGTAGATGTAATGCAGTTGTTTTCTATGTATAAAAAGATCAATAATAGTGGGATAAATACTATAAAAATCTCTATCTTAATCTCCCCCCAACCTTTACTTCTCCTACTATGTAAACTATTATATGTATTTGCCATACTTGTCTCCTTATAATAAAATTTAAATTAAAGCTATAAGTTTTCTAACCCTTGAAACATCAATGCTTTTAATACATAAACAACAAATTAGCTAAAATTATATGCTCATAGTATTTTGCCTAATTTTTTTGAAAGCCAATACTTATTACAGATTATAGCATAATTTAATTGTGATTAGTTTGAAATTATAAAAATAATCAGCAAAATTTTTAATACATAAAAAGCCAGCCCCTGAGATTTGGGAACCGGCTTTTTTATAAAAGTTCTATCTTGCTAATATATTTTATTATTTCTATAACATTTCATATGCCTCTTATTAATATTTAAATCAAGAAATTCTATACTATTTTCGCCCATTTTAAAGCCCTTTATAAATATGAACAGCCTTATTATTGAGGACGCGACTTGGACTTTGTATATACATCAAATGTAACAGCTGCTAATAAAACAAGTCCTTTTATAGCCTGTTGCCAATCTACGCCAATACCTAAGATCGACATACCATTATTCAAAACACCCATTACAAGACCACCTATAATAGCACCAGTCACAGTACCTACACCACCTGATGCTGATGCTCCACCTATATAGCAAGCCGCTATTGCATCTAATTCAAAGCCTGTACCTGCCTTTGGAGTGGCTGCATTAAGACGCCCTGCAACAACCAAGCCAGCAAGGGCAGCAAGAACTCCCATATTTACATATACCCAAAATAGAACATTTTCTGTTTTTATACCTGATAATTTTGCTGCCTTTGCATTGCCTCCCAATGCATATATATGACGCCCTGCTATAGTTCTATTTGTAATAAAAGAATATATCATAATAAGCAGAGCCAAGATAATCAGCACAATGGGAAGTCCTTTATATGCTGCTAGTGAATAAGTAAGCCAATTAATTGCCAATATGACAAGTACTATCTTTAAGATCTCCACACCCATTGATGGTACCTTAAATTTATATTCTATTTTCTTCTGCCTATCATTAAAATTTAATATAATATATATTATTGATAAGATTATACCTATTACAATCGATACTATATTGAGACCGCCTATCTTTCCACTAGGTATAAAACCTGAAGCGATAGCTTGAAATGATCTATCAAAGGGTCCTAACGTCTGTCCCTTGAGAATAACCATTGTCAAACCTCTAAATATGAGCATACCTGCTAAAGTCACTATAAACGGTGGAATATTTAAATATGCTATAAAAAAACCCTGAAAAGCCCCCACTAATCCTCCTATTAACAAGGATAAAATTACAGAAATCCATACTGGCATTCCCCATTGAATCATAAAAACTGCTGATATAGCCCCAATAAAGGCAACAACAGAGCCTACCGATAGATCAACGTTTCCTGTCAGTATTACTAATAGCATGCCTATGGCCAATATTAGAACATAGGCATTTTGTTGAATTAAATTAGAGATATTCATCGGTTTAAATAGAATGCCTTTTGTAAGAAAACCAAATAAAAGCATTATAGCGATCAGCGCAATTAGCATTCCATATTTTCGTATATTCTTTTTAAAGGAAATTCTAGTTTCTTTCATCTCTTATCCTCCTTGCTATGCTCCATAATACATCCCATAATATATTCTTGAGTTGCATGTGACCTGTCAACTTCTCCAATTATTTCTCCCTCGTTAAGTATATAAATTCTATCACACATTCCAAGTAATTCCGGAAGTTCAGAGGAAATTAATATTATAGATTTACCTTCGGATACCAAATCATTCATGATGGTATATATTTCGTATTTTGCACCTACATCTATTCCTCGGGTAGGTTCATCAAGTATTAATATATCTGGCTCAGCAAATATCCATCTGCTTAGAAGCACCTTTTGTTGATTTCCACCAGAAAGATTTGCTACTATATGGTTGACACTAGACGATTTTATATTCATTTTATGTCTATATTCTTCAGCAACAACGTATTCTTTATGATGATCTATAATATTGTTTGTTGCTACTTTATCTAATCTTGCAAGCGTTATATTGGTCTTTATATCGCTTATAAGTATAAGACCATAATCCTTTCTGTTCTCCGTCAAATATGCAATTCCATTATCTATCGCTTCCGCTGTATCATTTACATGAATTTCTTTACCTTCTTTATATATATGACCAGATATCTTTTCTCCATACGATTTCCCAAATATACTCATGGCAAGTTCTGTACGGCCTGCCCCCATCAAACCAGCAAAACCCAATATCTCTCCTCGCTTTAAATTAAAACTCACATTTTTGATTACTTTTCTATCATCTTGGAGCGGATGGTAAACTGTCCAATCTTTTACCTCAAAAACTATATCTCCAATATCAACATCACGCTCCGGATATCTATCTACAATATCACGACCCACCATTCCCTTTATTATTCTATCCTCGGTAATCTTATCTACACCCTTTTTAAGTGTCTCTATTGTTTTACCATCGCGAAGTATTGTAATCGAATCCGCTACCTTCTCAACTTCATTGAGCTTATGTGAAATTAATATAGATGTCACACCCGACTTTTGTAAACTTAGCAATAACTCCAATAAATTATTGCTTTCCTCATCATTCAAAGCAGCTGTGGGTTCATCAAATATAATCAATTTTGCATCTTTTGCAAGGGCTTTAGCTATCTCAACTAACTGCTGCTTCCCTACGCTAATATTTGCAACGAGGGTATCTGGAGACTCATTTAACCCTACTTTTTGTAAAACTTCCCTTGCCTTCACTATGGTCTCATTCCAGTCAATTATACCTTTATTTGCCTGTTCATTCCCTAAAAAAATATTTTCTGCAATTGATAAATACGGCACTAAAGCTAATTCCTGGTGAATGATAGCTATTCCATGCCTCTCGCTATCTTTTATGTTTTTGAATTTACATTCTTTCCCATCGAGTATAATTTCCCCTGAATAGGTCCCATAGGGATATACACCACTGAGAATGTTCATCAATGTAGATTTCCCAGCTCCGTTTTCTCCAACTAAAGCATGAATTTCATTTTTCTCTACAGAAAAATTTACATTATCTAGTGCCTTAACCCCATAAAAGGTTTTAGTAATATTCTTCATCTCTAGATATGCTTCAGACATCTTCACACCCCTTTTCAATACTCCCATTCCGAT
>DGES01000046.1:0-3357 GCA_002386065.1 Firmicutes bacterium UBA3920 | reverse complement strand
TATCTTTAAATACGGTCATAGACTGTTCACCAGCAATTATAGCTTTTACTGATGCAAGATCCGCATCTTGACCTGTAATAATAGGAAAGGGTTTATCAGATGAACCATAACCTGCACTCTTAAGAGCAGATATAACACCTATAGCTATACTATCATTAGGAGAAAGGACGGCATGTATGATGTCATCTGTATAATGTGCACTAAGTATGTTGTCCATACGCTGCTGTGCCGTGGCACCATCCCAATAAAGTGTACCTACCTTATCCATGCCCGTCTGGCCACTCTTTACCACTAATTGACCTTCATCTATATATGGCTCGAGAATTGACATAGCACCATCGTAGAAGAAATATGCATTATTGTCATCAGGCGAACCACCAAATAATTCTATGTTATAAGGCCCTTCACCATCCTTGAGTCCAAGTTTTTCCTCTATATAACTAGCCTGTAGAACGCCTACTTGAAAATTATCGAATGTAGCATAATAATCTACATAAGGAGTATTCATTATAAGCCTGTCATATGCAATTACAGGAATATCTGCATCATGTGCCTTTTTACATACATCCGTCAAAGCTTCCCCGTCTATAGAAGCAATAACTAGAATATCTGCACCTTTAGCTATCATGTTTTCAATTTGAGAAACTTGGGTATCAACTTCATCTTCTGCATATTGAAGTTCAACCTTATATCCCATATCTTCAAGATATTCCTTCATATAATCTCCATCTTGTATCCAGCGTTGTAATGATTTTGTAGGCATAGCTACACCTACTGTTTTCTTAGCATCTTTTCCTGAATCCCCATTATCAGAACAAGCAGCTAGTGAAAAAATTAATACACCTACAAGTAATAACGATATAATTTTTTTCATGGTAACCTCTCCTTAAAATATTTTATTTTATTTTCACTCATATACAGCTACGCCATATATATATATCCATATATATAAGTGAAAAAATTATATTTGAAAGTAATGTTCAAAAATGTGTTTCCTGTTCTGATTTATGTTTCGTTTGATTTCGATTGTGATTAAATAATAGCATATGTGCGTACATGTGTCAATATGTTAGAAAATTAAATATATGTAAAGTTTATTTTATATGAATATAAAAACAGCATTTAAATTTCGTACTTTTGCAAACCGTAAAAACTCAATTATACTCAACTTTATTATTAAAAAACATTAATACTATAAGCTAACACTCTAAGAGTGAATACAATCTCTGTAAATTTAAAAATATTTTCAATTTTGTTCGATTTTCTTTTACATAACAGTTATATTTTCTTGATTTTATGCACTTGATTAGTTTATAATATTAGAAGATGGTGGTGACAATATGTTTGCAGTACAACGGGCTAATATCATAAAAGAATACCTATTAGAAAAAAAACAAGTAGAAGTAACCACACTTAGCAAACTTTTAAATGTATCTGAGGTTACAATAAGGCGAGATTTAGAAAAGCTAGAAAAAGAAGGTTTTCTCATAAGAACTCATGGAGGCGCTGTACTAAATGAGCAAGAGACTCCTGACATACCCGACATAATAGATATAACGTTAGATGAGGATATGATAGAAGATTATGAAGGCATTGCGAATATAGCCGCACATATGGTAGATAATGGTGATATAATCATGTTATTTAATGGACCTATAAATCTCCATATTGCAAAAAAAATCTCCAAAAAAAACAATATAACTGTATTGACCAACGATATTTTAATTGCATATGAACTTACAAAAAATCCATACATAAAAATAGTATTTTTAGGAGGAACTATTGACTGTTCATCTAAAGCAACCTTTGGTACTCTTGCAATCTCTAATATGGGTAATTTTTTTGTAAATAAAGCCTTTATAGAAATAGATGGAATAACTCCTCAAATGCAGCTCACTACCTCTAGTTCAGAGAAAGCCTCTCTAATAGAGTTAGGAATAAAAATTTCCAAAGAAAAAATTGCAGTATGCACTGCAGATGCATTTGATAATCCTTCTTTTTTCTATATTGGTGAATTAGATATAATAGATAAAATAATTACAAATCCTAGACTTGCTGATGAAAAGAAAAACTATATATTCAATAAAAATATACAATTGTTCACATCTGTAAGAATATCTGAAGGAAGTGAATAAAATGTCTTCTCCTATCTTAGTTCTCAGCGACATCAATAAATATTTTAGTGAGGATTTTTCCCTGCAAAATATAAACTTAGATTTATATGAGGGAGAAGTTCATGTAATAATGGGTGAAAATGGTTCTGGCAAATCTGCAATAATGAAAATTATAAGCGGTATATTCCAGCCTGATAGCGGAAAAATTATATTAGAAGGCATGCCTGTGCACTTTAAAAGTGTATATGATTCTAAAAAACATGGCATTCACTATGTAATGCAAGATACAAATCTCTATGAAAATCTCAGCGTCGCTGAAAATGTATTCTTTGACAAAATGCCATATATTCATAATTTTTTTAAATTGATTGATATAAATAAAATGTATTATGACTGCCAAATACTATTTGATAAACTCAATATAGACATTGATCCACAAAAAACTGTCAGCCAACTTGGCTTTGCACAAAAACAACTTGTTGAATTAGCAAAGGCATGTATATCTCCTTCAAAAATACTCATTCTAGACGAACCTTCTGCTGCACTTACGGAATCAGAAAGAAAAATTTTATTTGAAACTATCATCACTCTCAAAGAAGAGGGTATGCCAATATTTTATATATCTCACAAACTGGATGAAGTTGAAAAGATCGGTGATCGCATAACTGTAATACATCAAGGTGAAATCGTGGATACAAAAGACGTAAAAGATATAGATAATAATACTGTGATAAAAATGATGACTGGTAAAACTTTTAAGAATAGATATCCTAAAATTTCCTCTACCATTGGAGAAAAAATATTATCAGTTAAAAATCTCACATATTCAAATATACTTGATAATATAAGTTTTAACTTACATAAAGGCGAAATACTAGGTATAACCGGATTAGTAGGGTCCGGAAGAACTGTGCTTGCCAAATGCTTATTCGGCATGATTGAACAATATGACGGCATAATAGAATTAGATGGGAATCCTGTCCGTTTTTCTAGTCCATCTGATGCTATGGCTGCAGGTATAATCCTTGTGCCTGAAGATAGACTTGTAAATACCGTCATAGGTTGTCTCAATTTAAGAGAAAATTTAAGTGTTGCCGCACTAGAACGCTTTGCACGGGGACCTATATTGTATCCCACATTCATGAATACTACATCTTTACATTATATAAAAAATCTCAATATAAAACCTGGAAATCCAGAAGATCTGTTTTGTGAATACAGTGGTGGAAATCAGCAAAAGACT
>DGES01000026.1:106536-107961 GCA_002386065.1 Firmicutes bacterium UBA3920 | reverse complement strand
AATGAGAAGGACATAGTACTTGATATATCTCTTCGTCTGGAAAGAATGCTAAAAGAAGCAGGGGCAACTGTGATAATGACGCGGGATAAAGATGTATTTGAAGAGTTATCTTATCGTTCGGCGATTGCCAATAAAGAAATGCTTAAGACGGAGATTAAAAAACTAGGAAGTGCAATAGATGAGCTGGATAGCCAAATCGCAACTTTGGATGCTGAGCTTGAACAAGAGAAAACAGCTCTTGAAGAAGAGAAAACAGCTCTTGAACAAAAGAAAAAAGAGTTTGAAGGTTATATCAATGTACTAGATAAAAATCCAAACCAAATTCCACAAGACGTTAAGAAAGTACTCTTTGAACTTGCAGATACCGAGTATAGAGAAAATATGGTATTTGTATCCATACATGTAAATTCAACAGAGGCTACATCACAGACAGGCGCATCAGGAATAAGAATATATTATACAGCAAGTAATGAACATAATGAGCAATCTAGGGTCGAATTTGCCCAAACATTACTTAATGAATTAAAAAAGAGTACTGATTTTTCAAAGACATCTAGTAAACCAATTGAAGCCAATCTTGCTGTTCTAAGGGGACATAACTTTGTATCTGCTTTAGTAGAAGCAGGGTTTATAAATAATCCCAATGATTTGCAAAAGCTTGTGGAGGCACAGACGAGGGAAGATATAGCTACTGGCATCTACAATGGAATAGTAGCACATTTTAACAAAAAATAATACTGCTTTCTAAAACAGAAGGGGAAAATCTCCTTCTGTTTTTTTGGACGTGTCAGACATGAGTCATAGCTAGATGGTGAAAGTCTGCTGTGGGCTGGCAGTTGACAATCACTAGTCACAGGTAAGGGTATGCAAATTTCAAAATAGTTTTAGGTCCATGGTTAATGCTTAAGAGATGCGACTGGTAAGCTTAAATAAGAAAAACAAAGCCAGCTCAGGTGTCAAGCGGGGGAAAATATTGGGTCTTTTAGAAAGGATGAATTAAATATGAAAAGATTATATGCAGCTTATGGTTCAAATCTTAACTTAGAGCAAATGGGTTATCGATGTCCTACTGCCAAAGTTTATAGTAAGGGAATGATTTATGGCTATAGGCTACTTTTCAAAGGCGTCCCTGAAAATGCATATTTAACCATTGAAAGTAGTAAAGATGATGAAGTGCCAGTACTTGTATGGGAAATTCAGCCAGAAGATGAAGATGCACTAGATGGATATGAAGGTTATCCTGATTATTATTATAAAAAAGATATACCAGTAGAACTTGAAACTGGTGAAATTGTAACTGCCATGGTTTATATTATGACCGATAAGATTAAGGATAGAAATCACTTGAATCTTCCAAGTCGGAGATACCTGACTACTGTAAAGGAAGGGTACGAAAGTGCTGGATTTGATTTAAGCTTTCTGGAA
>DGES01000026.1:91507-106295 GCA_002386065.1 Firmicutes bacterium UBA3920 | reverse complement strand
CAGTTTCACAGACTATATATTTCTATGTAAACCAGGTGTTTTTGTTTTTTTATGTACTTGCCATGAATGGTAGCTAGATGGTGAGAGTCTGCTGTGGGCTAGCAGTTGTCAATCACTGGTTACAAGATAATGATGTCAATCATGAGGTATATTATGAAGAAGTAATAAGCCAAAGGCAAAATTTTAGGTAGTATTAATTTAGTCATGAATAGATTAATGAGGGGCTAACATTATTCAATTTTATTTGAACAAACTAATAAAAGGTGATAAAATAGCAAATGGGTAATTTGAAGCTTAACGCTAGTGTTAAAACTTTAAGGATATTTATTTTTTAAAGGCAATTAAAATGCAAGCTCCGGCTATATACTTACATATATGTGGAGAAAGGATGAAAAGAATGAAGGTTAGTATGCAAGAGGTAGAATTGGTTGCACATCAATCTCAACTTATATTATCAGAAGATGAAAAGAAAAGAGCTGTTCAAGATTTGACATGTATACTTGAATATGCAGATAAACTATCAGAACTTAATACAGATAACGTAGAACCTACTGTTCAAGTTTTACCAATAGCTGATGTATTTAGAGAAGATGAAATATGTCCTTCTATGGATAGGGAGATAATACTTAAAAACGCTCCTCATGCAACTGATGATTCTTTTATAGTACCTAAGATAGTAGAATAATTCTGCATAGAAACGGAGGTTAATAATGTGGAACTTTATAAATTAACTATTCACGAAGCTAATGAGTTGCTACGTAAAAAAGAGATAAGTGCTAAGCAGCTGACCGAATCGGTTCTTAAACGTATTGAACAAGTCGAAGATAAAATAGATGCATTTAATACAATTACAGCAGAAAAAGCATTAGAAGAGGCTGAGGTAGTAGATAAGTTAATAGCCCAAAATGAAGGGATATCTAGTCTTGCGGGCATTCCCATGGCAGTTAAGGATAATATTTGCACATTAGATGTAAAAACCACATGTTCATCTAATATGCTTAAGGATTTTATTCCACCCTATGATGCGACTGTAATAGAGCGGCTTAAAAGGGAAAATGCCATATTAATTGGTAAAGCAAATATGGATGAATTTGCAATGGGTTCATCTACTGAAAATTCCGCTTTTAAAAAAACAAAGAATCCGTGGGATATTGAAAGGGTTCCAGGTGGTTCTAGTGGTGGGAGTGCTGCTTCAGTTGCAGCAGACCAAGCTATCTTTAGTTTAGGTTCTGATACTGGAGGTTCTATAAGGCAGCCGGCTTCATTTTGTGGGTTAGTTGGCTTAAAACCGACATATGGGAGAGTATCTAGATACGGACTTATTGCTTTGGCATCGTCTTTAGATGTAATAGGTCCCATAACAAAGGATGTTACAGATTGTGCATTGGTGCTAAATGCGGTTGCAGGTTTAGATACAAAGGATGTAACATCGTCTAGTAATCCAGTTGATGATTATACAACTGCCTTAAAAGATAATGTAAAGGGCTTTAAGATAGGAGTTCCTGAGGGATTCTTAGATAATAATTTAGATGATGAGGTAAAAAATTCTATAGATAAGGCTATAAAGTTATATGAGAAATTGGGAGCGGAAATTGTAGATATAAAGCTTCCCCATGCGGAGTATGCACTTGCTGTATACTATATAATTGCTTGTGCAGAGGCAAGTTCTAGTATGGCAAGATATGACGGCATACGCTATGGATATAGGGCAGAAGATTATAAGACGCTAGAAGAATTGTATAAAAAAACTAGGAGTGAAGGTTTTGGCTCTGAAGTAAAGCGTCGTATTATGCTAGGCAATTTTGTAATAAGTGCTGACTATTATGACGATTATTATTTAAAGGCACTCAAAGTAAGAACTTTAATAAAAGAGGATTTTGTTAAGGCATTTGAAAAAGTAGATGTTATATTAAGCCCTACAAGTCCTACTTCGGCTTTCAAGATGGGAGAAAAACGAGATCCTATGGCAATGTATTTATCAGATATATATACAGTACCGGCAAATTTATCAGGCCTTCCTGCTATTTCCCTACCATGTGGATTTGACAGCAAGGGTTTGCCTATAGGATTGCAGTTAATTGGAGATCTATTTGATGAGAAAAAGATACTTCAAGCTGCTTATACATTTGAACAAAATACAGATTATCATATAAAAAAGCCGATTCTTTGATTGGAGGTGTATAATATGGAATATGAAGTAGTAATTGGTCTTGAAGTTCATGCAGAATTGAGTACACAGACAAAATTACTCTGTGGATGTGCAGCAGAGTTTGTGAGAGAACCTAATACTCATTGTTGCCCGGTATGTCTTGCAATGCCAGGAACATTACCACGTATCAACAAGAGGGCTGTTGAATATGCGATAAAGGCAGGGCTTGCCCTTAACTGTGATATATCAGAATATACTAGGATGGATAGAAAACATTACTTTTATCCTGATCTTCCGAAAGCTTATCAGGTAACGCAACATTATCATCCCCTATGTAAAAATGGCTATATTGATATAGAGACAGAAGATGGTGTAAGAAGAATAGGGATAACCCAAATTCATCTAGAAGAAGATGCAGGAAAGTTGATACATGATCAGTATGAAACTGAAAGTCTGGTAGATTATAACAGATCTGGTGTTCCTCTTATAGAAATTGTATCAGAGCCTGATCTTCGTTCACCCGAGGAAGGCAGGATATTTCTTGAAACCATAAAATCCATATTAGAGTATATAGATGTTTCAGATTGTAAGATGGAAGAGGGTTCTTTGAGGTGTGATGTCAATGTATCTGTACGTCCTAAGGGTCAGAAAGAATATGGTGTAAGAAGTGAGATGAAAAATTTAAATTCATTTAGGGCAGCACATAGAGCTATGGAGTATGAAGTTAAAAGGCATATTTCCATATTGGAAGAAGGGGGAGAGGTACTTAGAGAGACCAGAAGATGGGATGACAATTTGGGTAAGAGCTTTCCTATGCGTACGAAGGAAGAAGCAAATGATTATAGATACTTTCCAGATGCTGATATAGTTCCTATGTATATAGATAAGGAATGGGTAACCAAATTGAAAGAAGAGATGCCAGAATTGCCGAGCGAAAGAAGGGAACGTTATATCAAAGAGTATGATCTTCCAGAATATGATGCCGGAGTTCTAACATCTTCTAAAGCTCTTGCTGATTATTTTGAAGAGTGTTTAACCTTATATGATGACCCTAAGAATATAAGCAATTGGGTAATGGGAGATATCCTTAGGATCACTAAAGAAAAAGATATAGCACATGAGGATATATCAGTAACACCAAAACAATTTACAGATTTGTTAAGGTTAGTGGATGAAGGTATTATAAGTGGTTCTATAGGCAAAAATGTATTAGAGGATATGTTTGATACTGGTAAAGATGCTGACACGATAGTAGAAGAAAAAGGATTGAAACAGATCTCAGATGAAGGAGAATTATTAGAGATCATAAGGAAGGTCTTGCAAGATAATCCTCAATCTGTAGAGGACTATCTGTCAGGTAAGAAAAAGGCAATGGGATATTTAGTAGGTCAGACAATGCGAGCAACAAGGGGAAAAGCCAACCCCCAAATGGTCAATAAGATATTAAAAGAAGAGCTTGATGGGCTTAAAGAAAAATAAATATTCATTTTTAGCCTGGTATGTGTAGTAGATCTATAAGCATGTCTATAGGGGATGGAGTCTTGTGTTCGTCTTATATATCTAGTAGACGATTACATAGATGTAATATCCCCTTTAACTCTCTTCCTCTATTTGGAGTTCTAAATTATTACGTCTTTTTAGTAGTTCTAAGAGGACAATGGGGATTGTTTCATCTTGATTGGATCGATCTTATGATATTTTTATTAAATAAATGTAAGGTCATTGAAGTACAAGCCTATTCATATATACTACATCTACTTTCATCTATGGACTGTATCAGATTTTTTTGAGTCTTTGGAGCCAAATTTAACTGTATGAACTTTAGAATTATATTGGTTCGTAGTATTTTAATAATGGTTTAGATATTAAAACTTTAAAACTTTATAAAAATATGAAACACAAATAGGAGTAAGGTTGAAATAATATAAAATCATGTTAATATAGAATAAAAGGATTTATGGAGGAAAGTAATTAATGGATATTGGAAAATTACCCAATCCTATTCTACATGAATATGTCCTAAGTAAATTTCAACATAAAAGGGATGAGGTGTTGATAGGACCGGAGGTAGGAAGGGATTGTGGTGTCATAGATTTAGGAAAAAATTTATGTGTAGTATCTACAGATCCAATAACTGCAGCATCACAAAATGCAGGTTATATAGGAGTACACATAGCGTGCAATGATATAGCAACCACCGGAGCAGAATGTGTAGGTATTACACTGACTATATTGGCTGCTTCAGACTCAGATATTGACGATATAGAAGCTATTGTAAAAGATGTGAATAAGGCTGCAGATGAGTTATCAATAGATATTCTAGGTGGTCATACGGAGGTTACTGATTCCGTTAATCGTACAATACTTTCGATTACAGCAATAGGCAAGGTGAAAAAAGAGGGATTAATTCAACCCAAACATGCTCGAATAGGTGATAGTATAGTAATGACAAAATGGGCAGGTATGGAAGGTACTGCGATATTAGCTTATGATAAATATGATAGCTTAAAGGAGCATATCCCAGAAAAACTTTTAAATGAAGCGAAGAGTTTTTTGAATAAAATAAGCGTTGTTTCTGAGGGAAAAATTGCCGCTTCTCTAAAAGTTCATGGTATGCATGATGCAACTGAAGGAGGAATAATTGGAGCATTGTGGGAATTATCACAGGTCATGGGTAAAAGTATAGAAATTCATGCCGACGATATACCTATTGCATTCGTAACAAAAGAGATATGTGATATATATGACATGGATCCATTAAAACTTATATCTAGTGGTACTATGATAATTGTAACCCCAGATGCAAATAAACTTGTTGCTAAATTAGAAAAGTTTGGGATTAATTCTAGTATAATTGGTGAAGTAATTGAAGGTACCGATAGTTATATAATAAGGGATGGGGAGCGCCGTAAGATAGAACCTCCAGAAGCAGATCATCTTATTAAGGCTTATAATGAATAGAATATATCTATAAATAAGAAATAATTTAAGTTTTAGTAAAAGATAAAAATCATGAGCATATTAGCATATTGTTTGTAGTATTTACTGACTTTTTCTAAAATCGTTGCTATTTGAGTGTTCACAAAAAATGTAAAAACTTAAAGAATGTAAATCTTTAAATAATGTGAAAATATGATATAATATCATTAAAATCAAGAATTCGACTGATCCCAATCAGGGAAGGAAGATAGTATATGGTAATGAGCATGACAGGTTTTGGGAATAGCCAGATAGAATCCCAGGGACGTGCGATTTCAGTGGAAATTAGAACATTAAATCATCGTTATCTGGACATAAATATAAGACTACCCCGAACTATTGCATTTGTTGAAGAAGATATTCGCAAGATAATACAAGAGCATATATCAAGGGGTAGGGTGGATGTTTATATAGATTACCGCAATATAGGAGAACCTATATTTGAAGTGGAGCCTAATACTCCCCTCATAGAACTCTATTTAAAAGCTTTTGATGAGGTAGAGAGACAGTATAATATAAGAAATGATGTAACAATGAACTCTCTTCTCAATATTCCTGATGTTTTTTTAATAGATCAAAAGCCAGAAGACGATGAGGTTGTAAAGAAATTGATTCATAAGGCGGTAGATAGTGCACTATGCGTTCTCACGGATATGCGTTTTATAGAGGGTAAAAAGTTAAAAGAGGATATACTTACACGTACTCAAAATATAAAGAAAATAGTAGAGGAAATTGGACTTAGGGCACCATTAGTAGTAGAAGAATATAGGGAAAAATTACAGAGCCGCATAGAAGAACTCCTATCTCCAGGCTCAGATATTGACGAAAATAGATTTAATATAGAGGTTGCCTATTTTGCTGATCGCTCAAATATAGATGAGGAAGTTACAAGGCTTTATAGTCATATAACTCAGTTAGAATCTATATTAGAGGGAGAAGGCCCCATGGGGAGGAAATTAGATTTTTTAGTTCAAGAAATGAATAGAGAAGCAAATACTATTGGTTCTAAATCTAACGATATAGATATAACTAATTGGGTAGTAGAGCTGAAAAGTGAGATTGAAAAAATAAGGGAACAAATTCAAAATATAGAATAAAACAGAAAACAAGAAAGGTAGGAGATCTATGAGTATTAAACTTATAAATATAGGATTTGGTAATATTGTTTCTGCAAATAGGCTTGTAGCCATAGTTAGTCCCGAGTCGGCACCTATTAAGCGAATTATACAAGATGCCAGAGATAGGGGAATGTTAATTGATGCGACATATGGTAGGAGGACCAGAGCTGTTATAATAACAGATAGTGATCATATAGTTCTTTCGGCTGTCCAGCCTGAGACGGTTGCAAATAGGCTTAACTCAAAGGATGGACATCTATTGCCTTATGATGAGCAGTAGAGGTAGGTGTCTATGGATAGAGATATTAAGCAAAAAGAAGGATTGTTGATAGTAATATCAGGCCCTTCAGGTGCTGGTAAAGGGACAGTATGCAGGTCATATCTTAAGAGGAATCCCGATACGATTCTATCAGTATCGGTAACAACTAGGCAGCCAAGACGTGGAGAGAAAGAGGGAGTAAATTATTTTTTTCGAGATAAATCCACCTTTGAATCCATGATAGAAAATGATGAATTTTTAGAATATGCTATGGTCTATGA
Organism: Firmicutes bacterium UBA3920; assembly: GCA_002386065.1. Classification (GTDB taxonomy): domain Bacteria; phylum Bacillota; class Clostridia; order Caldicoprobacterales; family Xylanivirgaceae; genus UBA3920. The sequence goes on along the minus strand of DGES01000026.1, from coordinate 99,509 downwards.
TAATTATTATGGAACTCCTAAAGAATATGTGTTTAAACATCTAAATAGAGGGAAAGATGTCATATTAGAGATAGATATTCAAGGTGCTCTACAGGTCAAAAAGAACTTTGAAAAAGGTGTATTTATATTTATAATGCCTCCTTCTATGAAGGAGTTAAAGAGGCGTATAGTATCTAGAGGTACAGAGACTCCAGAAGTGATAATGAAGAGATTTAAATCGGCTTATGATGAGATTAATTTTATAGATCAATATAACTATATAGTAGTCAATGATAGAGTTGATAAGGCTGTAAAAAAAATAGAGGCAATAGTTATGGCTGAAAAATGTAAAGTTGATAGAAATAGAGATTTTTATATTAATATTCGCGAGGGAGGTTGTTTAAATGATCGATCCACCACTAAATGAGATAACAAAAAAGGTGAGCAATCGTTATATTTTGGTAGTTGAAGTGGCTAAAAGAGCAAGGCAACTTGTAGATGGTGCTCCTCCTCTTGTGGAGGTGGATTCTACAAATCCAGTGACCATTGCAATACATGAAGTTTTGCATGATAAAATAAAATATGCACAGCCTGAGATGGGGACAGAATAAGATGAAAAATTCTTATCAACTATCAAATAAAAATATAGTATTGGGAATAACAGGTGGTATAGCTGCTTATAAAGCGGCAGATATAGTTAGCAAGCTAAAAAAAGAAGGGGCACAAATAAAGGTTGTAATGACGAAAAATGCTCTAAACTTCATAAATCCTTTGACTTTAGAAACCCTCTCTGGCAATCCAGTATATTATGATACCTTTGAACATAGATTAAATGCATGGGAAATAGATCATATATCACTTGCAAAATGGGCGGATGTGATGCTTATAGCGCCGGCGACCGCCAATATTATATCCAAGGCAAGATGTGGTATAGCAGATGATCTGCTATCTACAACTATAATGGCAACTACTTCAAAGGTAATATTTGCTCCGGCTATGAATACTAATATGCTCCATAATCCCATTGTACAGTCAAATATAGCATATTTAAAGGATTTAGGTTATGAATTCATATCATCTGAGTCTGGCATATTAGCATGTGGTGACTTTGGCGACGGCAAATTAGCTAAAGTGGATGATATAGTAAAATATGTAAAAGATTTTTTTCTAAGGACTACGGATATGTCAAATATGAATGTCCTTGTGACTGCTGGTCCTACTCGAGAATATATAGATCCGGTGCGTTATATAAGCAATCCTTCTTCTGGCAAGATGGGATATTCTATTGCACAGGTATGCGCAGAGCGAGGAGCTACGGTAGATTTGGTATCTGGTCCTACGCATATTACGCCACCTACAGGTGTTAATTTATATAGAGTAGAAACAGCAAGAGAGATGTATGATAAGGTCATGGAACTCTTCCCCAGAGCTCAGATTGTGTTCAAATCAGCAGCTGTAGGAGATTACGGAGTAGAAAATAAGGCTAAGCACAAACTTAAGAAGACAAAAGATACTATGGAACTTAAGCTTAAGAAAAATCCTGATATATTAAAAGAATTAGGCAATCAAAAGACAAATCAAATTTTAGTTGGGTTTGCAGCGGAAACTAGGGATATAGAAGAGTATGCCCTTAAAAAGCTACAAGAAAAAAACCTTGATTTTATATTTGTAAACGATGTAAGCAGAGAGGATGCAGGTTTTGAAAGAGATACAAATGCTGGTATATTATTTACACGGGAAGGTGACAGAGTGGAACTTCCTGTGCAAACAAAAAGGGAGCTAGCTTGCAGAATTGTGGATGAAGTATTAAAGCGAATTTAATAATACATATGACATAAAAGGAGTACTTAAGTACTCCTTTTATGTCATATGTATAAAGTTTTTACATAGGAGAGAGTGCAATTGAAGAGATATGCTGGAGTAATAATAGATCAAGCACATCCATCTATAGATAAAATATATCATTACTCAATTCCTGAGGATATAGCCAATAAAATTGATATAGGTTTTAGGGTACTTGTTCCCTTTGGACCATATAATAATCGGGTAGAGGGATATGTTGTGCAATTTGATGATACTACTGAAGTGCCTATTGATAAGATAAAACCTATATATAAACTTATAGATACAAGTCCCGTCTTACTATCTAAACACATTCCCATGATTGATTGGATGGTGGATAATTATCATTGCATGAAGATTGAAGCTATAAGGTGTTTTGTACCTCCTGGAGTCAGGTCTAATGTGGGACGTAAATATAAGAAGATTGTCTGTCTGAAGACTAAGGACAATATAGATGAACGCATAGCAAATATAAAAAAGCGTTCAACTTATATGGCAGCCATACTTGAATATTTAAAAGATATAGAACAAGCCGATATGGAAAAAATTGCATCGGTTACATCGGCGCCACCTTCTAGTTTTAAAAATCTAGAAAAACGGGGCTGGATAAGTATAGAAGAGAAAGAAGTGTATAGAGAAACATGGCCTGTTAATACCTCAGATAATATAGAGGTACCAAGCTTGACAGACGAACAGCAACATGCTGTGACTAAAATCTTGGATAAGTTAAATAGACAAGAAGCAACTACTTTTTTATTGCATGGAATAACAGGAAGTGGAAAGACGGAGGTATACCTACGAATAGTAGCAGAAACTCTAAATAAGGGGAAACAGGCTATAGTATTAGTTCCTGAGATATCTCTAACTCCTCAGACAGTAAAAAGATTTAAAAATCGTTTTGGGGATAAGGTTGCTATACTTCATAGTAGACTTTCAGAAGGTGAGCGATATGATGAATGGCGCAAGATAAGAAATGGCGAAGCTAAAATAGTTGTAGGTGCTAGATCTGCAATATTTGCACCATTTTCCAATCTTGGAGTCATAATAATAGATGAGGCACATGAAGATTCATATAAATCTGATCTTCGTCCTAAATATCACGCATTGGAAATAGCAGAGAAACGCTGTCAGTTAGAAGGAGCTACGTTGGTATTGGGAAGTGCTACTCCTTCTTTAGAACAATATAACAGGGCATTAAATGGAGAGTTTGAGCTTATAGAACTTAATCATAGGGTAGAAGGTGGTTCTTTACCCCATGTGGAAATAGTAGATATGCGATATGAACTCTTAAGGGGTAATAGGAGTATGTTAAGTGCATCCCTATACAATGGGTTAAAATCAGTTTTAGATAGAGGAGAACAGGCCATGTTACTTCTCAATAGGAGGGGATATGCAAATTTTATATCATGCAGAGAGTGTGGATGGGTTGCCCAATGTAAGAGATGTGCTGTATCCCTCACGTATCATGCAGATAAGAAGCGATTGAAATGCCACTATTGTGGTGATCAGTATCCCTATCCTAAGAGATGTCCAAAGTGTAATAGCCGCTTTATAAAGAAATTTGGCGTAGGAACTCAGCGTTTAGAGACAGAACTTTCAAAATATTTTCCACATGCCAACATAATCAGGATGGATATGGATACAACTTCTAAGAAAAATGCGCATCAAAATATATTGTCATCATTTGGTAAAGGGGAATATGATATACTGTTGGGTACCCAAATGATAGCTAAAGGACTTGATTTTCCCAATGTAACATTGGTGGGTGTTGTTGCAGCTGATGCCTCTTTGAACCTTCCTGAATATAGAAGTCCTGAGCGGACATTTCAGCTTATAACCCAGGTAGCGGGCAGAGCGGGGCGAGGTAGTAAAATTGGCAAAGTTATTGTACAGACATATACCCCGGATCACTATGCAATCAAATATGCTGCAAAGCATGACTATAGGGCTTTTTATAACTATGAAATTGGAGTTAGAAGGCGATTTGACTATCCACCATTTGTTCATATTATAAAGATTTTATCTACAGGAGTAAATGAAGATGCACTCATAAATACAGTTGAGGATCTTGAGAGATGGTTAAAGAAAAAAATAAGTGAAAATCTCTTACTTAAGAAGGGTTTAATCCATATTGGTGCATATCCAGCTCCAATATCTAAAATAAAAGATAGGTATAGATGGCAAATTCTAATAAAAATTGAAAATGAAGAGAGTTTTTTATATGCTTATCATGGATTGATTGATACTATGTTAAAATGTTATAATATCTCTGACGAGAATATTTCTATAGATTTTAACCCAACTAGTTTACTGTAAATAATTAATTTAAAACTAAGGAAGTACTTAGATAGAAATTAGCTCTAATCGTTTGATTAGATTTTGTGTTATATCAAAATTTAATAAGTATGACTACTAATAAAGCTATATGAATAAATTTATCTAAAGTATTATCTAAGTTTACAGATCAATATTTGCATTTGTTAAACTTAAATAGTTATAAGGCAATAGAGTTAAATTAAACAGTTTGACTTTCATTAGATATAAAATGAATTTGAAAGGAAGATGAAGACAAAATGGCACTTAGACGGATAAAACATTATAAAAAGGATGATGTATTGCGTAAACGTTCAAGACCTGTGGAAAAATTTGATGATAGACTTCATATATTACTAGATGATATGGCAGAAACAATGTATAATGCTGATGGTGTGGGACTTGCTGCACCACAGGTAGGTATATTAAGGCGTGCAATAGTGGTAGATATTGGTGATGGACTTATTGAAATAATTAATCCTACAATAGAACATAGTGAAGGGGAACAATTTGAGGTAGAAGGTTGCTTAAGTGTACCTGGTATAGCAGGTAGAGTAAAGAGACCTTCCCACGTAATAGTTAAAGGACTTGACAGATATGGTAAAGAAATAAAAATAGAAGGTTTTGGCTTCTTAGCGAGGGCACTATGTCATGAGATAGATCATCTTGATGGGATATTATTTATAGACAAGGCAAGTATAAGCTATGAGGAGGAATAGAGAGTTGCTAGATATTATATTTATGGGTACTCCCGATTTTGCCATACCAACTTTAGAAGCAATATGGGAAAGTGGAAATAATATAATAGGTGTGATTACCCAACCAGACAGACCAAAGGGTAGAGGGAAACGTCTTAAGCCTTCTCCTGTAAAAAAATGGGCAGTAGATAGGGGAATAGATGTGTACCAGCCAGAAAACATAAATACTCCTGAGTATATAGAATTAATTAAAAGATTAAAACCAGATTTGATAATAACTGCTGCATTTGGACAAATAGTATCCAAATCAATTCTTGATATTCCTCCCCTTGGATGTATAAATGTTCATGCATCAATATTGCCCAAATATAGAGGGGCATCTCCTATTCATCAGGCTATAATAGACGGTGAAGACGAAACAGGAATTACTATTATGTATATGGATGAGGGGATGGATACAGGCGATATAATACTTCAAGAATATACATCAATAGATCCTGAAGAAAACGTAGGTTCACTCCACGACCGCTTGGCTATTCTTGGTGGGAAGGCAATAACTAAAGCCTTGGAATTATTTAAAGATGGAAAACCTGCAGGCATTCCTCAAGATGATGAAAAGGCGACCTATTGTAGTAAGATAGATAAATCATGGGGAGAAATTGATTGGACTAAAACTAAAGTAGAGCTTAAAAATCTTGTGCGGGGTCTTACACCTTGGCCAGGGTGTTTTACTTTTTTTCAAGGTGAGAGACTAAAGATATGGAAGATTGAAATAGTGGAAGACGATTTTGATGATATTAATGGATTACCAGGTGAGGTTGTTGCATCTAATGAAAAGGAAGGCTTAATAGTAATATGTGGTGATGGACTTGTTAGATTGGCATGTATACAAGGTCCAGGAGGAAGAATGATGGAAGATATAGAATATTTAAAAGGGCATATCATTCCAGTAGGAGTTAGATTGGGCAGATAGAGAGAAGGGATTTCGAGGATGGGAAGCTATAATACAAGAGAAATTGCCCTTACGATATTAAAAGAAGTAAATCACGATGGGAAATATTCAAATATTGCTTTGAAAAATGAGCTTAAGAAGTATAGTTTATCTAAACAGGATACAGCGTTTATTACTCAATTAGTGTATGGGACACTGGAGAAGCAGATAACGATTGATTGGATTCTTGATAGTTTTACTAAGATAAAAAAGAAAAATCCATGGCTCATAAATATATTACGTATGGGTTGCTATCAAATATTATATCTAGATAGGGTACCTAATTCAGCTGCATGTAATGAAGCTGTAAAGCTTACAAAAAAGTATGTATCCAAATCTTTATCAGGCTATGTGAATGGAGTACTGAGGAATATTGCGCGTAATATAGATAACATAAAGACACCATCAATTGCCAAAGATCCAATTACTTATTTTATGCTAAAATATAGTTGTCCCAGATGGTTATGTAATATGTGGTTAAAACAATATGGGCTAGATTATATGGAGTTCATATTAGATAGTTCAGCTTTGAAGGATATAACTACATTGAGGGCAAACACTACAAAGATAGATACAGACAAACTCATACAAAATCTATATAAATTGGGGCTCAGCGAGATCGAGAAAGGTATATATATGAATGATGCCTTGAGAGTTAAGCATATTGGAAATATAGAAGCTAATCCTCTATATATTAAAGGGTATTATACTGTGCAAAGTGAAAGCTCAATGTTATGCGTTAATGCAATGGATGTCTCATCTGGAGAACGTGTATTGGATGCTTGTAGTGCTCCGGGAGGTAAAGCTTGTTATATGGCACAGAATATGCAAAATATTGGAGTAGTAGATGCTTGGGATATTCATCCCCATCGAGTATCACTTATAGAGCAAAATGCAAAGCGATTGGGTGTTTCGATAGTTAAGGCGCAACAACGGGATGCTACAATATATTTAGATAATTACAGAAATTTATATGATAAAGTACTATTAATATGCCCTGTTCCGGTTTGGGAATAATGCATAAAAAACCGGATATAAAACTAAAAATTACAGAGGAAGATATACGAGAGATTAGTGATGTTCAAAAGCGTATATTAAATACGTGTACAAAATATGTAAAGCCAGGTGGGATTCTCGTCTATAGTACATGTACTATAGATAGATATGAAAACGAAAATATTATATACGAATTTTTAGATGGTCGTAGTGATTTTGAATTAGATGATATATCACCTTTTATTCCAGAGGAATTAAGAGGAAATGTAGAATCTAAAGGAATGATACAGATTTTACCAGGACGAGATAGCATAGATGGATTTTTCATAGCGCGATTGCGGAGGAAGGTTTTATAATGGATGGACATATGGATATATTAGATTTAACTATAGATGAGTTAGCTCGTGAGTTAGAAGAGATAGGTATAAAGCGTTATAGGGCTGATCAGATTTATGAATGGCTCTATCGTGGTGTTTTGGATTTCGACAAAATGACAAATATTTCTAAAGAGATGAGGATATTATTGGCCAATCATTTTAGATCAAAGCCTTTAAAAATTCTAGATAAGATAGAGGCTAATGATGGATCTACAAGGAAATATTTATTTCTTTTAGAGGATAAAAATATAATTGAAAGTGTGGTCATGAGATATGTATATGGCAACACAATATGTATATCCACCCAAGTAGGCTGTAAGATGGGATGCGATTTTTGTGCATCAACTAAAGAGGGTTTTATACGTCATCTAACACCAGGTGAAATGGTTGCACAGGTGCTAGAGGCGGAAATGGACTTAGGTATAGATGGCGATGCACGTGCGATTAAGAATATTGTTTTGATGGGAAGTGGTGAGCCTCTTGATAACTATGAAAATACTTTAAAATTCCTAAATATTGTTCATGAACCCTTGGGGCTAAATATGAGTTATAGGAATATTACCCTTTCCACTTGTGGTCTAGTACCTAGGATTTATGAGTTATCTGATGAAAATATACCAATTACATTGTCAATTTCCCTTCATGCCCCTAATGACAATATAAGACAGCAGATAATGCCTATAGCACGTGTATATAGTATAGATGATGTAATAGAGGCTTCAAAGTATTATTTTAAAAAGACTGGCAGACGAGTAACTTTTGAATATGCGTTAATAGAAAATATAAATGACAAGAAAGAGCATGCA
>DGES01000026.1:0-91271 GCA_002386065.1 Firmicutes bacterium UBA3920 | reverse complement strand
TGGGGCATATAGCCATAGGGGAAAGGTTAGGGAGCGAAATGAAGATTCATATTACATACCTTCTTGCAAATATAAAATAGACGGTTTATTTATGGTGGCAGATGGAATGGGTGGACATAGAGCTGGTGATGTTGCCAGTAAGATGGTCGTAGGAGAAATAACATCCTATTTCAAGCAACATTTGGACAACATAGCAACCATTGAAGATGTAAGAGATATAATGCATCAATCTATTGAAAAAGCAAATAAGGTAGTTTATGATTATTCATTAATGGATGAAAAATATGAAGGTATGGGAACAACGCTTACTATGGCCTATTTTTTTGATGGGAAAGTATGTATTGCTCATGTGGGAGACAGTAGAGGTTATCTATTTCGAGATCAAACTGTAAATCAGATTACTCGTGATCATTCATTAGTGCAAGAACTGCTGGAAAATGGTAGTATTACCAGAGAAGAAATGGATCATCATCCCCAGAAAAACGTAATAACGCGGGCACTTGGTACGGATAAAGATGTAGAAATAGATTATTATCAGATAGATTTGAAAGATGGGGATATTATACTCCTTTGTACAGATGGATTAATAGCACATGTAGATATTGAATATGTTGGTAATTCTATAACTTTGACTGATTGCGATGCGGATGATTTAGCAAAAGCACTAGTTCGTAAGGCTCTAGAAGGTGGAGGAATAGATAATATTACGGTCATTATAGTAAAATATGATAAGGTGGCAGAAAAGAGGTGACGTCTTTGCTTGGGAAATTATTAGGAGGAAGATATGAACTTATAGAAAAAATAGGCGATGGCGGTATGGCAATCGTATATAAGGCAAGGTGTCATCTACTTAAGAGATATGTTGCGGTAAAGATATTAAGGCCAGAATTAGTAGCAGATGAAGAATTTGTAGCTAGATTTAGACGGGAATCGCAGGCGGCAGCTAGTTTAGCTCATATCAATATTGTGAATATATATGATGTTGGGGAAGAAGATGGAATATATTATATAGTAATGGAATATGTAAATGGGGGCACACTTAAAGATTATATAAGAAAAAAAGGGAGATTGGAGCCAGAAGAGGCAATAAATATAGCATTAAAGATATGTTCTGCAATAAAACACGCCCATGAAAACAATATTATCCATAGGGATATAAAACCACAAAACATATTAATGGGTGATGATGGCAGCATAAAGGTGGCTGATTTTGGTATAGCAAGGGCAGTTACATCTACTACTATTACTATGTCAGGCTCGAATGTCTTAGGATCTGTTCACTATTTTTCGCCGGAGCAAGCTAGAGGTGGCTATGTAGATGAGAAGTCAGATCTATATTCATTGGGAGTTGTGTTGTATGAGATGTGTACTGGTACTGTTCCTTTCAATGGTGAAAGTGCTGTGTCCATTGCTTTAAAACATATTCAAGAAGATATAACATGGCCAGACAATACATGTACACATATACCTAAAAGCTTACAAGATATAATAAATAAAGCATTGGAAAAGGAACAGTGTATGCGATATCAGTCTGCGCAAGAGATGATAGACGACTTAAAGAGGGCATTAATAGAGCCCGATGGTGATTTTGTAGTAAAAAATATTAGTAGTGATATGCCTACTCAGTCAATTACTCCAATTGATTTACCTGTAGTAAAAAACAATGATGTGGAAGAAGATGAAAAAATAGAGCCCATTAGTAAGAAAAAGGTGATAATAACTATAATGCCTATGATATTGATACTGTTCTTTTTGATATTTATGGGTGTTTCTATATACAAAAATAATTTTGTAGTAAAAGAGGTAGAAGTTCCGGATATTAGAGAATTATCGTTGGATGAAGCTACTAATATACTTCAAGATTCCCAACTTAGCATTAAAGTTATAGATAGTAAACATAGTAAGGATATTGAAGAGGATCATATAATTTCTCAGGATCCAGAGGGAGGTACAATTGTAGAGGCATTATCTAGTGTAAAAGTTATAGTAAGTTTAGGACCTAAGACTGTTGTAGTTCCAAATGTTGTTGGAAAGACCGAAGAAGAAGCAGTAAGGGAATTAGAAGAGAAGGGTCTAGAAGTAGCGGGACGAGAATACAGGCCTAATGATGAGTATCCACGCGGGATAGTAATATCCCAAAGTATACAACATGATACAGAGGTTTTGAGTGATACTACGATTGATCTAGTTATAAGTGATGGCTCTGAAACTAGTGCTATCAAGGTACCTGAATATATTGGATTACAGTTAGATGAAGCCAAAGAGCGAATTATAGGTGACAATTTAAGTCAAGGAGAAATTTTTGAATCATATAGTGATGTTGTTCCCCAGGGTATAGTACTTAAACAAAAACCAGAGGCAGGAGTATATGTTGAAGAGAATAGAAAGATAGATCTATGGGTGAGTTTAGGTAGTAAACCCAATTATCCTAAGAGATTAGAAATTCCATTGGGTGGTGAAAAAAACAACGGAAAGGATAACCTTGTCATAAAGATAGAGAAAGCTGACGATAAGAGTGTTGTGTATGAGAAAGAACATTCTATTGATGAAAAAGTTGTGGTAGTGGATTTGGAAGAAAAAGGAGTAGTAGATTATAATATATATATAGATGGTCAACTTAGAAAGAAGATAACGATAGATTTTACAAAAAAGGAAGAGGTTTAAAATGGGCAGAGATGGGATAATTGTAAAGGGAATAGGTGGCTTTTACTATGTTCTAATCAATGGAGAAATAGTAGAATGTAGGGCAAGAGGGCGATTTAGGAAAGATGGTATAATACCTATGGTTGGGGATAGGGTAGTGGTAGCTTCTGATAACGATGTAATAGAGGAAATACTTCCAAGAAAAAATAGACTTATCAGGCCATCGGTTGCGAATATCGACTATATTGGAATAGTAATTGCTACTAAATCTCCTATTCCCGATTATATGCTAGTAGATAAGCTTATGGTATATGCCCGTATGCAAGATATTAAACCTATATTGATAATTAATAAGATAGATTTAGCTGACAATGAATATATAGATGAGATCATGGAGATGTATGCAGGTGCTAAATGTCCCATATTTCAAATATCATGTAAGACATATGAGGGAATAGATGAATTGGCTCGTGCTTTTAGTGATGGCATAATAAGTCTTGCAGGGCAGTCGGGGGTTGGTAAATCTTCTTTAATCAATGCACTGCATCCGTCTTTGAAACTAGAGGTAGGGGATATAAGTGATAAATTGGGTAGAGGACGGCATACTACCCGATATGTAGAACTTTTATCACTCCCCTATGGAGGTATGGTAGTTGACACACCAGGATTTAGTTCTATATCACTATCTCAGATTGCACCAACGGATCTCAAGAGTTATTATCCTGAATTTGAAGAATATCAATATGAATGTAAATTTGGTTCTGGATGCATGCACAGAGATGAACCAGAATGCTGCATTAAGGAAAAGGTGAAGGAAGGGCATATATCTAAAGATAGATATGATCGATATATAAAAATATTAGAAGAACTAGAGGAAAGAGGGGTAGAATATAGATGAAAAAAATTGCACCCTCCATATTATCTTCAGATTTTTCTAAACTTGGAGAAGAAGTAAGTTCTTTAGATAAGGCAGGGGCGGATTTTATACATATAGATATCATGGATGGCCACTTTGTGCCCAACCTTACAATAGGTCCCCCTATTGTAAGGGCTATAAGACATATTACTGATGTACCGTTTGATGTACATCTTATGATGGACAACCCAATGGATTTTGTAGATGAGTTCATAAAAGCAGGTGCAGATAGCATAACTGTTCATGCTGAGGTATTACCTCATCTGCATAGAGCGGTTATGTATATAAAGGAGAAAGGTGTAAATGTGGGAGTAGCTTTAAATCCATCAACCCCCATAGATGTGTTAGACTATGTTTTAGATGAGATAGATATGGTACTTATTATGACAGTAAATCCAGGTTTTGGTGGGCAAGATTTTATACCTTCCATGCTTGATAAAATTACACTTTTGAAAGATATGATAATTTCTAAAGATACAGATGTTCATATCCAAGTTGATGGAGGGATTTCTTTGGAAAACATACATACTGTTTCTAGTGCAGGGGCGGATATATTTGTAGCTGGTTCTGCCATTTTTAGTGCGTCTGACAGAAGGAATATGATAAATAAGATGAGAGAAAAGGCGAGTATATGCGAGTATTAATATTTGCAAATGGATTTATTGATGATTATTCATACATAAAAAAAGAATATAAAAATTTTGACTATATAATATGTGCTGATGGAGGTCTAAGACACTCCGATGTAGTAGATATAGTACCAGATCTAATTGTTGGAGATTTAGATTCAGTGTCATATTCTGTGTTAAAAAAATATAAGAATATGGGAGTTCCAACTCAGAAATATCCTACTGAAAAGGATGTAACTGACATGCAAATTGCAGTGGATAACGCTATTCAGATGGGAGCAGATGAAATAGTATTATGTGGGGCATTAGGTGATAGATGGGATCATTCCTATGCCAATGTCATGTTGTTATATAGGATAGCTAAAAAGGGTATATCTGGGTGGATAATAGATAATAAAAATAAAATTACCATTTCAGATAGAGAACTAGAATTTAATGGAAAGAAAGGACAAATTCTTTCTCTCTTGCCTTTTGGAGGTTCTGTCAATATAAAAAATACGTCTGGACTTAAATACCCAATAAGAAATAAGATTTTGTCTATGGATTATCCTATTGGAATTAGCAATGAATTCATTGATGAAAGGGTAAAAATCACAATACATAAGGGTTGGCTTTTAGCAATATTAATAGATGAATAGAAGTATTTTTTATTAAAAACATTATAAAAAAGGCTTCATTGATAAAGCATATTTGCTTCTAATGAAAGCCTTTTTTATATTAAAGAGCTCTTTCTACCTTTCCAGATCGCAGACATCGGGTGCAGACTTTTATTGTCTTATGTGAACCATTGACGACAACTCTGACACGCTTTATATTTGGTGCCCAAACCCGTTTTGCCTTCCGATTTGAATGGCTTACTTTGTTTCCAAAAGCTAATCCTTTATTACAAACATCGCAAACTCTTGCCATGGTAGATACACCTCCCTTTAGCAAACAAACGTATCAAGTAAAAACACATTTTATTTTATCATTATCCATAGCAATTAGCAAGAGATTAATTTTTTTGTGTGTTATTATTCTCTAGAGAAATCAAACATTGAAACAAATCAAATCATATTTATTTGCTGTTTCACATGAGAGACTGAAACCATTGATACTTTAAGAGCCCATAAAAGAATAAAAAGATTTAAAATATATTTTTTGATTTTCCATAAAAAAATAAAACGCATTTATACGAGCCTATAAATCACATTGACTTGTAGTGTTTTATTTGCTATTTACATATTAAACGCTAAAGGTATTAATTAATTTAAAGAATTGCGGAAACTCCAAATGTATTTACATTGCAAGAAGTAGGTTTATAGTATAAAATAATAATGGAATATTAGAATTTAGTGCAACAGGGAGGAAATAAAATGGGAGTAAAGAAAAGTAATGAGTTAGGTGAGATAACAATTTCAAATGAAGTTATAGCGACATTAGCAGGCATATCAGCTATAGAGAGTTATGGAGTTGTTGGAATGGCATCTAAGAAAGCAACTGACGGTTTAGCAGAGTTATTAGGTCATGAGAACCTCACTCGAGGTGTAAAGGTATCTACTCAGGATGACAATATTTTTATTGATTTATTTATAATAGTGGAGTATGGCGTGTCTATAATCACTGTTGCAAAAAATGTAATAGATAGAGTGAAATACAATGTAGAGAATCTCACAGGTATGACAGTTAAAGAAGTCAATGTAATGGTACAAGGAGTAAGAGTATAGATGATTGAATTTCTCTTCATCGAAGGAGGTACACATTTTGAAATTAGAATATATTGATGGGACAATGCTAAAAAATATGACATTTTCATCAGCTCAGTTACTGGAAGAAAATAAGCAGACAGTAGATGCTTTAAATGTATTTCCTGTACCAGATGGAGATACGGGGACTAACATGTCGATGACTCTCAGGTCTGCTGTAAATGAAATGGATAAAGTAGATAGTAATAGCATATCAGATGTGGCAAAGGCAATATCGTTGGGTGCTCTGAAGGGAGCAAGAGGAAATTCAGGGGTAATATTATCTCAAATATTCAGGGGTATTGCTAATGGACTTGATGGGAAAGATAAGGTCAATACAGTTGAATATGCTGAGGCATTAAAAGCCGGCGCTGACACAGCGTATAAAGCAGTTATGAAACCTATAGAAGGAACAATGCTTACTGTTATACGAGTTACTGCGCAGGAAGCACAAGAGATTGCTAAAGAAGAAAAAGATTTTGCAATTTTCTATAAAAAGATTATAGATGTAGCAAGGGCTACTTTAGAAAAAACTCCAGATATGCTTCCCGAATTAAAACAGGCAGGTGTAGTAGATTCGGGTGGAATGGGACTTTTATATATTTTTATAGGAGCCAGTGAGGTCCTTAGCGGAGAAGGGAAAACAGATTATTCCAATTTAAGTTTTAAAACCCAAAAAAGATCAATAGCCTCCCAAATTTCAGATAGTTATGAGGATAAAGTTGAGCTCAAATATAAATATTGTACAGAATTTATTATATACGATATATATCCCTATATAAATGAGTACCACATAGAAAAACTACGGCTAAAACTTACAGAACTAGGAGATTCCTTAGTATTTGTGACTGATGATGACATTATAAAGGTTCATATACACACTAATGCACCAGGACAGGTATTACAATTAGGCCTAGAATATGGTGAGTTATCGGCTATAAAGATAGACAATATGTCATTACAGCATAGAGAACTTGAGCATATTACGGAGCAGCAGACGGAAGAAAAGTCTGTTAAAAAGAAATTTACTAAAAAGATGGGTATAGTATCAGTAGCTATTGGAGATGGTATAGTTTCTATTTTTAAAGATCTGTCAGCCGATTATGTGGTAGAGGGTGGACAGACTATGAATCCAAGTATAGATGATATACTTAAGGCAATCGATGAGGTGGACGCAGAGGAAATATTTATACTTCCTAATAATAGTAACATAATATTATCGGCAAGGCAGGCTGCTGAAATGAGTAATAGAAAAATACATGTAATCCCTAGTAAGTCAATTCTTCAGGGCTTAGCCGCTATGATAGCATATAATCCTGATGTGGACGTAGATACAAATATAAAAAATATGATAGAGGCTTTAGATACAGTTATCACAGGACAAGTAACTTACGCTATAAGGGATTCAAATTTTGATGGTATGACAATTAACAAAGATGATATAATTGGCATATGTGATGGAAAGATACTAGTTGTAGATAACGATATATCTGATGCTACAAAAAAACTGATAGATAAAATGCTAGATGATAATGCAGATATAATTACTCTTTATTATGGTGCTGATGTTTCAGAGGAAGATGCTCAGTCGATCGCAGAATATATATCTGAGAAATATCCGGATATTGATGTTGAGATATATCCCGGTAAACAACCACTTTATTATTATATAATATCTGTTGAATAAAAAGGAGGATACCCTCCTTTTTTATATAGAAAGATACGAAAATAGTTGAATTTTGTGCTAAGCTTTAAACTGAGATTATTAATTAATTTAGAGATGTAGCAGGGCTATAAAAAATCTCGAACAAACATAGGGAAAGGAGGAAGGAGATGGAATCCCTAAAAGAAAGTGTACAATACATAAAGGGTATCGGTCCCAAACGCTATGCATTACTAAATAAGCTAGGGATATATACAATCGAAGATGCTTTATATTTTTTTCCTCGTGATTATGAGATATGGGGAAATATAGAGAGTGTTTCATCCCTCAAACATGGTTCTGAGAGTTCGACTGTAGTCGAGTTCAGAGGACCACCCAAGATCATAAGAAAAAAAAGGCTTACTATAGTAAAATGGGATGCGTTTGATGATACGGGAGAGATAAAATGCGTGTGGTATAATCAGCCATATAGGCGTAATATATATTCCAGTAATAAAAAATATTTTGTTCGGGGGAAGATAGATAAGAGATATGGCGAAACACAGATCGTAATGCCTACTGTAGAAGAATATCATCCACAAAAACATGATGTACCCAAGATAATTCCCATATATCCTCTTACCAAAGGACTGACTCAAAGGGATATGCAAAAAATGGTATATGGGGCTCTGCAAAAAATAAATAATCAGTTATATGATTTTTTGCCTGCTACTATAAGAAAAGAATATGGTTTGGCAGAGAAAAATTTTGCTTTATATAATATACATTTTCCTAAAAATGAAACTGCACTAGAAGAAGCAAGGCGGCGATTAGTATTTGAGGAGTTTTTTTTCATAAATATGGGACTTAAATTAATAAAAATGGAAACTCAGACGGAAGAGGAAGGTATTAAGTTTTCTTGGACTCATGATGAAATAGATGATTTTATAGATAGTCTTCCATTTAAGCTAACAGATGCACAATTTCGTGTTTTAGATGAAATATATGCAGATATAAAAAGTGGGAAAAATATGAATAGACTAATTCAAGGTGATGTGGGATCTGGAAAGACTATATTAGCAGCAATAGCTCTATATTGTGCAGTACAAAGTGGTTATCAAGGAGCATTTATGGTGCCTACTGAAATACTTGCCAAGCAGCATTTTGAAACATTTGTTCAATTATTTGCAAAAAGAGATGTAACGATAAAATGTATAACAGGAAGTCTTTCTCAGTCTGATAAGGATGCTTTAAAGGTAGATTTAAGATCAGGAGATATTGACATAATAATAGGTACTCATGCATTATTACAGGAGGATATTGAGTTTGCAAAATTAGGGCTTGTGGTGACAGATGAACAACATCGTTTTGGGGTCAGACAACGTGCTACTATGTTATCAAAAGGTAAAAAACCACATATGTTGGTGATGTCTGCTACACCTATTCCACGTACATTATCACTTATATTATATGGTGATTTGGATATATCTATAATAGACGAACTACCACCAGGAAGAAAGGCTATAAAGACATATCATGTTCCTCCATCTATAAGGAATAGAGTATATGCATTTGTAAGGAAACAGGTAGGAGAGGGCAGACAGGCCTATGTTGTATGTCCATTAGTTGAAGAATCAGAAAAGATAGATTCAGTGGCTGCAGTAGAATTATTTGATAAATTGAAAAATGGAGCTTTAAAGGGACTAAATGTAGACCTTCTTCATGGTAGGATGAAAGGACAAGAAAAGGAAAGAGTCATGGAAAAATTTTCAAAAGGAGAGACGCAAGTACTCGTTTCTACCACTGTAATTGAGGTTGGTGTAGATGTGCCTAATGCAACTGTAATGGTTATAGAAAATGCGGAACGATTTGGTCTTGCCCAACTCCATCAATTAAGGGGCAGAGTAGGTAGAGGCGAACATCAATCATATTGTATTCTTATAGCCAATGCTACCAGCAAAGAGATAAGAGAGAGGATGAGCATAATGGTTCATTCTGATAATGGATTTGTTGTAGCCGAGAAAGATTTGGAACTTAGAGGACCGGGTGACATATTTGGAATACGCCAACATGGTTTACCAGAATTCAAAATTGCTAATTTGGCAAGAGATATGGATATTTTAAAATTGGCTCAGCAGGCAGTGGAAAAGGTAGTAAACACACGAGGTAACCCAGAGTTTGATGAGGTTATGGAGTATATATATAAAGAATTTAATGCAAAAACTTTAGATATTGTAATGAATTGACTATATATTTGTAAATATTACTAGTGTAAAAAAAAATCCTATTGGTTAAATTAATAGTACACTCGTACCAATAGGAGGTGAAATAGAGTATGCCTAATACTAATAGAAATAATAAAACTTTAGTTCCTGAAGCAAGACAAGCACTAGATAATATGAAATACGAAATAGCAAGTCAGGTTGGTGTAAATCTTAAGCAAGGCTATAATGGAGATTTAACAGCTAAGGAAGCTGGATATATTGGTGGATATATGGTTAAGAGGATGATAGAACAGGCACAAAGACAGATGGCTGGCAAATAAAAAATTCATATAAAAACATATAGGGAAGGGCGCCCTTCCCTATATGTTTTTAGTAATACTACATAGATATTTTTGTGATTCAAAAGGCTATAATAAAAAAAGCTGATGATAATACATCAGCTTTGGGAGAGGAGAAATTGAAGGAAGAGCTCTATGGGGGATGTTAAATAATAATTTATTTAACATCTATATTATTACTAAAAAATAAAAAAATATTCATTTTAGTTGAATTTTATCTAATAATAAAGCGGTAATTTATAATTATTAGTATTATTTGATTTTTAAATCTTTAATATGGCGGGAATAGAACATTAGTGTATAGTATTATCTTTATAATCCTCAATAACACATCGCAAATTCTATATAATGTTAGTTTGAGTTTCCGTAAAAAATAAAACGCATTTATACGAGTCTATAAAACGCATTGATTTGTAGTGTTTTATTTGATGTTTACATATTAAACACTAAAGGTATTGATTTATCTATGATTCAGAAAAAAATGCGGAAGCTCCAATAAAGTCGAGAGCTTGTTCATAAATTAAAATTATGTTAAAATTAGCATAATAGAACAAGGGGGTGCCAGGTTTGCGAATTATATCTGGTAGGTGGAAAAGCAGAAGACTTATTTCTATAAAAGGTTCTTCTAATACAAGACCTACCTCTGATAGGGTTAAAGAAGCGGTTTTTAACATGTTAAGAGATAAATTATACGAAAGTGCTGTACTCGACATATTTGCTGGGACAGGCAATATGGGATTTGAAGCACTAAGTAGGGGTAGTAGTAAGGCCGTTTTTATAGAAAAAAATAGGAAAGCCGTAAGTGTCATTGAAAAAAATGCTCGAAATTTAGATTGCGTTTCTATGATACATATAATCAAAAAGGATGTATTTAAAGCTATTGATGATTTGTCAAAAGAGAGAGACGCATTTGATATAATATTTATGGATCCCCCCTATAATGCTAATATTGAAAAAAGTGTTTTATTGGCTATATTAAATGCCGATATATTGGATAGGCAAGGTGTAGTGGTTGTGGAACATGACTACAAAAATGAGATGCCTAATAATGTAGAAGAGTTGATTAAAATAGATACTAGAAAGTATGGAAATACAGGGATAAGTTTATACAAGAAAGGAGATTTTAAATGAATATAGCTATATATCCAGGTAGTTTTGATCCAGTGACAAATGGTCATCTTGATGTAATAAAACGTTCTTCAAAGATCTTTGATAAAGTTATTGTAGCAGTTGCAAGAAATCCGAATAAGACGCCTACGTTTAGCATAGATGAGAGGGTTGATTTTTTAGAGCGGGTTGTAAAATCAATGCCCAATGTAGAAGTTGATCATTTTGAAGGTCTATTAGTAGACTATGCCAGAGAAAAAAAATGTTCAGTTATAATAAAGGGTCTGAGAGCCATATCCGATTTTGAATATGAATTTCAAATGGCACTTATGAATAGAAAGCTAGATCCATCAATAGAGACTCTTTTTATGATGACAAGTTATAAATATTCGTTTTTAAGTTCAAGCATGATGAAGGAAATTGGCAAGTTAGGTGGATGTATAAAAGAGCTAATTCCTGAAGAAATTTTATATGATGTTCAAGCTAAACTTAGAAATGAATAGTATTTAAGGGGGAAGAGTTTTGAATATACTAGATCTTTTAGATGCTCTTGAAGATGAGTTAGAGGCTGGGAACACTATGCCATTTACTGGGAAGGCACTTATCGATAGGGATACATGTCTTGATATTATAAAGGACATAAGGCTTAATCTACCAGATGAAATAAGGCAGGCTGAATGGATAAAAAATGAAAAACAACGAATTCTCATGGATGCTCAGAAACAAGCAGAACTTATAGTAGAAGAGGCAGAACAGCATATGAGAAATCTCATAGAGGAAAATGAGATTACACAGAAGGCTTATCAGCAGTCGAGGGAGATAATAGAAAATGCGCAGAATGCTGCTAAAGAAATACGTCTTGGAGCTAGGGACTATGCGGATGGACTGCTGGATGAGGTAGAAAGTTATATTCGAAACCAACTTGAAATGTTGGTAGAAAATAGAAAACAACTAAAATCTATGAAAAAATAATAACACTTTATCTTTCATTATACTTTTTATGTAATTTATGTAATAGGATCACAAACATCCCTAGGACTAACAATATGAATAATGTCAAAGATAAAAATTTTAAAGAGTATTGTGTTATAGACGTCCATGACAAAGTCTTGACAGTTGGCATGGGATTAAAGGTTTGAATGTAATCTATGTATAGTATGTTTGAAATTGTTAATCCGATAATTGCCGATAATATGCCATGTAATAGTTTTGTAACTACATAAATGCTAATTGAAATACTAGTTTCACTTATCATACTGATGACTTGGCAATGCACTGATAATCCACTCCAGCCAATGATAAAAGATATACATGCTATTTTTTCTGGAAGAGGCATAGAGCTTTGACTGATAGTCATACATCCAGTTGTCATCTCCAGCATACCGGAAATTAGCCCATTTAAAAAATCATGGTTGGCTGGAAATATTTTAATTACAAGTGGAGTTAATGCAGAGAATATAATTAAAAATCCTCCCACTATTACGAGGGTTTCAAATGAATTTTTTATACTATCCCTTATTATCTGTCCCAAGTTTCGAGTATTCTTTTTTCTGGCAACATACATACTTTCCATAGCTTTATGTAATGTAGGTATGTCTTTATTTGATATGTTCTTTTTTTGACAGGAATTTTTTCCATAATATTTAAATAAAAATCCAATAATTAAGGCAGAAAAATAATGGCTAAAGGCTATTATTCTACCTGCGCCGGGACTGTCTAGCATGCCTATTCCAACTGCTCTTAACATAAAAAGTGGTCCTGAGGTTGAGGCAAATGCGAGTATCTTTTGACCTTCTAAAGTATTAATGTTTTTTTGTTTTATGAGAGAAGTGACAAGATGGGCGCAGGTAGGATATCCTGATGTTATACTCATTGCCCATACAAATGAACTACTTCCAGAACAGCCGAATAGGGGTTCCATTATAGGTGAGAGTAGTACAGATACAAAATCTACTATACCCATGGTTATCATAATTTCAGCTGCAACAAAAAAAGGGAAAAGGGCAGGAATAACCACTTTTATCCATGTATCCATACCTTTGGTTGCCCCCTCAAATATGAGTTGAGGATAGGCAAAGAATATAATTATTATCCCTATGATTAAAACTAAAAATATAAAAAATTGAATTTTTTTATGAATATATGGCTCCATATGTCTCCTCCGATATATTATACTGCTACAATATAATATCTATTAAAATTGGAGTAAGACTATGCGCAGAAAAATTCATATCATGGAATTATGACAGGAGGTTTTTTAAAATCTACTCCACCACTTCTATAAATGGGATTTGGAATGCCCAATCTGTATATATTAGTAGCAAGTACATCCGTTAAAAACATATCTTTAAGAAGAGTATTATTTTCTCTTTGATAATGGGCTGATTTTGTTATTATAGGTACCATTGCTTTGTCTTTGAGCTCTTGCATGAGGGGAAGTGCCCTTTTTTGAAAACCTAAGATTCTAATATATTGAGGTCCGCCGGCTTTGTTATAGAGCTTAACCTTATGTGTAGTAATATCAAGTAGCATGTTTATAAGTATTCGTTGTATTCGTGTGAGTACATAACGCCTTGTCTTTATCTTATTTAATAGCTCTTCTAAAGAAGAAACTTCTGCAGCATATCTCTTTATTCTATTTTCCAAACCCTCTTCCACATCCATTATGGAGGCTAATTCTTCTGATGGTATTCTTCTGAGAGTTCCAAGTATTAGCTGTTCTAGATTGTCTATAAATACAGGACCCATATCCTTTGATATATTTTTTTCTAATATATAAAAAGATAGTTTGGGTATGAATTGTTGTATAGGATTTAATGACCTTGAAGTTTTAAGTTTTTCTCTTATAGCACTTGCACTAGCTATATTTCCTACTATATTTCTGTCATGATACTCTACAGCCTTTCTAGGGAAAGATATGGGTATTATAGAACTATTTGTGTTTATGAGTGCTTTTATATATTCAAGTCCAAGTATGGAATTAGGACTTGTCAGAAGCTTGTTTAACTGGCACTTGGATATGTTCATGTTATATATATCTTTCAATTCTAAAAGGGCGTTATTGCGTGCAGATGGATACGAAAGACCTTTATCTAAATATAAATTAAGTAGATGTCTATATTCTATGGGTTCATCTATGAGTATTTTCGCAATATCATATAAAGGCTCTATATTTCCAATTTCACTGCCAAAACTCATATGTGTTACTACATTACAGTAATTTAAAAGTTGTATACCTCCTTGTGCAAAGAGTTCTGCAGTTTGGCATGCATAAACTGTAGGAAGTTCTATGACTATGTCAACGCCATTTTTTAATACCATTTCTGTTCTTATCCATTTATCGAATAATGCCGGTTCACCTCTTTGAGTGAAATTTCCTGACATTATAGCAATTACATATTCAGGATTTATTATTCGTTTAGACTCCATAAGATGATATAGATGTCCATTGTGAAAAGGGTTATATTCAGCTATTATTCCTAATACTTTCATGTAATTCCTCTCCATAAAATTTGTATAGTTTCCATTATTATAGTACAATATTCCTGTAGTGTATAGTTAAAGGTTAAGAATATCTTTAATTCTTAATATAAGGTTTATAAAGATAACATGTAGAAAACTGTAGAAAAATTTAAAGAAAAAAGTGTTTCTAATATGTATTATATTATATATTGAAAAAAGAAGTGTATTTTATTAATTAAGTGATGTTTTAAAATATAAGTATTCAATAAAAAGAGGATTTTGGCGATTTATGTAGAATATATAATGGGTTTTGATAAATTTTGGGGTATAGTAACCACTAATTTGTGATTTTACTCATAGATTAGTGGTTATAAAATGACCCTATTATAATATTTAGCCAGTTCAAAACTAGGGGGCCGATTTTATAAAACTAACTAATTATATCGATAATTTAAAAATATTATTCATATAAAAGAAAAAATGTACAACACTATGGTTCTTTAAGGGAATAATATCTTTGTATAGAAGAAAAATTGGCTGATATATATGGCTCTTTGCTAAGGTCAGCACTTGAATTGGCAATGAAGGGCTTCTAGTTGTGTGAAGCAGGAGCAAAAACATGCGTTATATGAATTTGTAGCAATATAAGTGATATAGGAAGGGGATATAAAATGGGATTAATAGAATCTATTAAGAACAAGGCAAGATGCTCTAAAAAGATTATTGTACTACCAGAAGGCACAGAGGAGAGGACGTTAAAGGCTGCAGTTATAGCTGATAAAGAAGGTTTAGCAGATGTAGTATTACTTGGCAATGAGGATGAAATAAAGTCAAAAGTTAAAGATGTTGATACATCTGAAATTACTATTATCAATCCAGAAAGATCAGAGAAATACGATGACTATGTAGAACAGTTAGTAACTATTAGAAAACATAAAGGATTGACTTTAGAGGAGTCAAAGAACCTTGTAAAGGATCCATTATATTATGGTACAATGATGGTGAAAATGGGAGATGCCCACGGTTTAGTAGCTGGTGCTATAAATACAACGGGAGATGTACTAAGGCCTGCATTGCAGATAATAAAGACTGCTCCAGGGATACCAGTGGTATCTAGTTGTTTTATAATGGAAGTTTTATACAAAGAATATGGACATGATGGTATATTACTATTTGCTGATTGTGCAGTAAATCCAAATCCTGATTCTAAACAATTGGCGGCAATCGCAGTAACCACTGCTAAGACTGGTGAAGATTTAGTAGGATTGGATCCGAAGGTGGCAATGCTTTCTTTTTCAACTAAAGGTAGTGCCCGCCATGAATTAGTGGACAAGGTAGTTGAGGCAACTAAATATGCAAAAGAGATGGCGCCGGATACCGATATAGATGGTGAGTTACAAGCTGATGCAGCATTAGTGGAAAGTGTAGCCAAATTAAAGTCGCCGGATAGTAAGGTTGCAGGCAAAGCAAATATACTTATATTTCCAGATCTTCAATCAGGAAATATTGGCTATAAGTTAGTACAGAGGCTTGGAAATGCAGTTGCTATAGGTCCTATTTGTCAGGGATTAGCAAAACCTGTTAATGATTTATCTCGTGGTTGTAGTGTAGATGATATAGTAAATGTAATAGCTATTACAGCTGTTCAGGCTCAGAATTTATAATATACATGTAGGATTTCAATAAATCAAATGGGAGTAAAATACATGTTTAAATTATGTAATAATTACTTTTAATTTATTTGATTTAAATTATAATAAGATCATTGTAAAAAAGGAGAGTGCAAATTGAACGTATTAATTGTCAATGCAGGAAGTTCGTCTTTGAAATATCAACTTATAGAAATGGAAGATGAAAGTATACTAGCGAAGGGTAATGTTGAAAGAATAGGGATAGAAGATCCTGTTTTAAAACATGAACCAATGGGTAAACCGGAGGTAAAAATATCTAAAGATATAAAGGATCATACTAAAGCTATGGAACTTGTAATAGAGACTCTTGTCCATCCTGAATATGGTGTAATAAAAAGTATGGATGAGATTGCTGCTGTAGGACACAGAGTTCTCCATGGGGGGGATAAAATATTTGAATCTGTGGTTGTTGATGAAGAAGTAAAGAAGGTAATAAAAGAAAATTTTGAACTTGGTCCATTGCATAATCCTGCCAATTTGATGGGTATAGAGGCCTGTGAACAGGTTATGCCTAATACACCAATGGTTGCTGTATTTGATACAGCATTTCATCAGACCATGCCTCCAGAAGCTTATACGTACGCCATTCCCTATGAAGATTATGAAAAATATTCAATACGACGCTATGGTTTTCATGGAACATCACATAGATATGTTTCAAAGAGGTTATTAAAATTGCTAAATAAGGATGCCGAGGGAACTAAAATGGTAACCTGTCACTTAGGTAATGGCTCAAGTATAGCAGCTGTGAAAGATGGGAAATGTATAGATACTAGTATGGGTCTTACTCCTTTAGAAGGGCTGCCAATGGGAAGTAGATGTGGAAGCATAGATCCGGCAATTGTAACTTGCCTTATGGAAAGAAAAAAATTATCTACTGATGAGATGAATATATATATGAATAAGAAATCAGGAGTATTAGGTGTATCAGGTATAAGTAGCGATTTTAGAGATTTAGAGGCGGCTGCTGCTGACGGCCATGAAAGAGCTCAATTAGCCTTGAATATGTTTAGTTATAGTGTGAAGAAATATATAGGGGCATATGCAGCTGCAATGGGAGGACTTGATTATATAGTTTTCACTGCAGGGATTGGAGAAAACACACCTTCTATTAGGGAAGATGCATGTAGTGGATTGGAGTATCTTGGTGTTAAGATTGATAAGACGAAAAACAATGAAATAGCAGCTGGTTGTGGAGCTGAAGGGGAAATTTCTGCATCTGATTCTAAAGTTGGTGTATATGTAATTCCTACAAACGAAGAGCTAATGATTGCAAGAGATACAGTAGAGCTTCTAGGTTTAAAATAGTGTCTTTCAGGTGCTTGACAAATCTTTGTTGTATCTATATAATTAATCCGTCTATCTTTTAGAGGTGATTTTAATGATTGTCAATGTGTCTGACATAATAAATGAGAGAGGTGCCGAGAAAGAGTTTTCCGGAGAGGTAAAATTTAAAAACACGGTATACCAAGGAGATAAGCTTTCTTTCCTTTCACCATTTGATGTTGAGGGTAAATTTACTAATGGAAGGAATTATCTCTATCTGTCAGCGAGTATACATGGAGAAATAGTCATACCATGTAGTAGATGTTTAGAACCTTATACTCATAAAATTGATCAATCTATTTTTGTAAAATTGAGTAGTAGAGTAGATATTATGGAAAATGATGATCCTGATTTATTTACCTATACTGGAAATAGAGTTGAACTTGACAGAATAGTATATGAATATACCTTATTAAAATTACCTATAAAGCGGGTATGTTCTTTAGATTGTAAAGGCTTATGTCCTAAATGTGGCACTAATCTCAATAGACATAAATGTAACTGTGATAGAGATGATGACATAGATATAAGGCTTTTAGAGCTTAAAAAGCTCTTGCCTTCTGACAGTGAGGAGGTGTAACAAGCTATGGCAGTTCCAAAGAGAAAAACTTCTAAGTCAAAATCGAGGATGAGACGAGCAGCCAATTGGAAGTATAAGGCATCTAATATGGTGGAATGTCCACAATGTGGTGAATTTAGACGTCCTCATAGAGCATGCAAAAAATGCGGATATTATAATGGGCGACAAGTGATAGAGGTTGAATAATAAAATAAGACCAAAATTCAGCTGGAAATTCTTTACCAACTGAATTTTGGTCTTATTTTATATAACTATTTAATTATATAAAACAGTTCTTAATGTAATTTAAAATTAATAGAATTAAAAATGATATAAGCTTGCCTAGGTTTTTTCATTTTATTGTTTTTATAAAACAAATAAAAAAATATTGAAAGATAAGGAAAGATAGTATATACTACTAGTAGTAGGTACTAATATCCATTACTAAGAGGTGACTATAGTTGGCAAAACGTATATTGCCAAAGAGACAGAGGCAAAAAGCATTAAAAGAGCTCCTGAGAGAAAACCCATTTATGACAGATGAGGAACTGTGTGATTATTTTTCAGTTAGTATACAGACTATTCGATTGGATCGTCTTGAATTGGGGATCCCAGAGTTAAGGGAAAGATTAAAATATGTAGCAAAGCGAAACCACAGCAAATTAAGGTCTATAGAAGGAAAAGAGATAGTTGGAGAGCTCATTGATTTAGAGCTTGGCAAGAGTGCAATATCTATGTTACAGACAGATGACAGCATGGTATTTGAACGTTCTAAAATAGTAAGAGGACATTATATATTTGCCCAAGCAGAGTCTCTAGCAATAGCTGTAATAGATGCAAAAGTTGCACTTACTGGTGTCGCAAATGTGAAATATAAGATTCCCATATATTCAGGTGATAAATTAATTGCAAAAGCTGAAGTAATGAGGCAGCGGGGTAATAAGTTTTTTGTGTGGGTAAAGACTCGGATAGGTCAAGAAGAGGCATTTAGAGGTAAATTTATATTAGTATCTATAGATGGGGACAAGAAATAAGGAGGGATAGCTGATGATATTGGTTGATGCTATGGGTGGTGACAATGCACCTCTTGAGATAGTTCGTGGTTGCATAGATGGAGTACGAGAATTTAATATGGATAAGATAGTATTGATAGGAAAAGAAGCCGAATTAGAAAAGATATTGTCAGATGAAGGGGCAGATATGTCAAAGTTTGAAATAATGCATGCAGATGATGTAATATATGCAGATGATCCGCCTGTAGATGCTGTCATGAAAAAAAAGGATTCTTCTATGGTTAAGGGTTTAGAATATATTAGAAAGAATCCTAGTGATGTGTTTATATCAGCTGGTAATACGGGAGCTTTAATGGCAGGAAGCCTACTGAAGATAGGTAGGATAAAGGGGGTGGGAAGGCCGGCGTTGGCACCTACAATTCCTACTTTAAAAGAGGAGATGTTACTTATAGATGCAGGAGCTAATGCCGACTGTAAGCCTGAGAATTTAGTTCAATTTGCCGTGATAGGTTCCATATACATGGATAAAGTTAGAGGAAAGTCAAATCCAAAGGTAGGCCTTCTTAATATAGGAGTAGAGGAAAACAAGGGAAATGAGCTTACGAAGGCTGCTTTTAAAAAATTAAAAGAATCAAAAGAGATAAATTTTGTAGGAAATATAGAGGCTCGGGATATTCTCTATGGAGAAGTAGATGTGTTAGTGTGTGACGGGTTTGTAGGAAATGTTATCTTAAAACTCATTGAAGGTATGGCGCAGGCAATGTTTATTATGCTAAAAAAAGAACTAAACAAAAATTCTTTAACTAAACTTGGAGCAGGTCTTGCAAAACCTGCATTTAAAAATATAAAGAAAACCATGGATTACACAGAATATGGTGGTGCTCCACTTTTAGGCATAAATGGAGGAGTAATAAAAATGCATGGGAGTTCTAATAGACATGCGGTAAAAAATGCGATAGGTCAGGCAATACTGTTTGCAAAACATGGTGTTGTAGATAGAACGGTTGAACTAATTAGTGAGTTAGAAGGTGATTTAAAATGAATAAACTATATAATGCAGGTATAATAGGTACAGGTAGTTGCCTTCCACCAAATATAATTACAAATAAGGATTTAGAAAAGATGGTAGATACATCAGATGAATGGATTGTGTCAAGGACGGGGATACGTGAAAGGCGTGTGGTAGACGAAGATACGGCTACGTCTGATTTAGCAACTGTCGCTGCACGTAGAGCACTAGATGATGCAGGGTTGGAACCATCTGATATAGATATGATAATAGTGGCAACTGTCACTCCAGACATGAATTTTCCGTCTACAGCTTGTTTGGTACAATCAAATCTAGGGGCAGATCATTGTCCAGCATTTGATTTAGAAGCTGCATGTTCTGGATTTTTATATGGATTTATAGTTGCTAGTCAATTTATAATGACTGGAGTACATAAAAATATACTTGTAATCGGTGCCGAGTGTTTGAGTAAATTTTTAAACTGGAAGGATAGGAATACATGTGTGCTCTTTGGAGATGGGGCAGGAGCTGCAGTTGTGAGCAGAGTAGAAGAAGGTTATGGGATTTTATCCCATTGTATGGGTGCTGATGGGGAAGGAGGAAAACACCTCTTATTAGAAGCTGGTGGTTCTAGAAAACCTGCATCTTTGGAAACAGTCAAAAATGGTCTTCATTATGTACAGATGGAAGGTAGTGAGGTATTCAAATTTGCTGTTAGGATTATGGCAAAGGCTTCAGAACAAGTGGTAGAACTTGCAGGGTTAACAAAAAAAGATGTGGACTTTTTAGTACCTCATCAGGCAAATATTCGTATAATTGAAGGAGCTAGAAAGCGACTGAATTTACCAGAAGAAAAGGTGTATGTGAATTTAGATAGATATGGAAATATGTCGGCTGCTTCGGTGCCTGTTGCATTAGATGAGGCATCTAGAACGAAGGCTATAAAAAAAGGTGATAGACTTGTATTAGTGGCATTTGGTGGCGGACTAACCTGGGCAGCCTGTATGCTCAGATGGTGTAAATAGGATAGGGAGGTGTAACTATGGGGAAAATTGCATTTTTATTTGCAGGACAAGGAGCTCAATATGTGGGTATGGGAAAGGATCTATACCAAAATTTTAGCGAAGTAAGGAAATTATTTGATTTGGCAAATGATATATTGGGGTATGATATTGTAGACATTTGTTTTAATGGGCCAGAAGATGAGTTAAAAAAGACTGAAAATACGCAACCGGCTGTCTATATGATGGGTGTAGCTGCCTGTAGTATACTTAAATCTAATGGGATACGACCTCATATGACAGCAGGATTGAGTCTAGGTGAATATGGTGCATTGACAGCAGCAGAAAGTATTGCTTTCAAAGATGGTGTTAGTCTAGTACAAAAGAGGGGTAAGTTTATGCAGGAAGCTGTTCCTCTAGGAGAAGGAGGCATGGCTGCAATTTTAGGATTATCGGAACAGGAAGTTAAAAAATGTTGTGTTATGGCGTCAGATGTAGGTATAGTGGAAGCAGCTAATTATAATTGTCCAGGTCAGATTGTAGTGTCTGGTCAGATTAAAGCAGTTGAGAAGGCATGTGAACTTGCGAAGGATATGGGAGCTAAGAGGGCTATTCCGCTCTCTGTAAGTGCGCCTTTTCATTGTTCACTATTGGAGCCAGCTGCGGTTAAATTAAAAGATGAGTTAGATAAGATAGAAATTAAAGATCCTGTTATACCTGTTATATCTAATGTAGAGGCCAAGCCTTCAACCAGTGGGGAGCATATAAGGGAACTATTAATAAAGCAAGTTACCCATCCGGTAAGGTGGCAACAAAGTATTGAATATATGATAGAGGCTGGTGCTGATATATTTATAGAGCTAGGGCCGGGTAAGACTCTTACAAACTTCTTAAAGAGGATAGATAGAAATGTAATAGGTTATAATGTAGAGGATATGAAGAGCCTAGAGAAGACACTAAAGGAGTTGGAATGATATGATGGATTTAAAGGGTGAAACGGCACTGGTGACAGGGGCTTCAAGGGGAATAGGTAGGGAGATTGCATTGCACTTAGGAAGACTGGGAGCTAATGTTGTAATAAACTATTCCCAAGATAAAGAAGGTGCCCAAGGAGTATTAGACGAGTTGCATGAGATGGGAAGAGAAGGACTTATCATAAGGGCAAATGTCGCATCTAGTCAAGACGTAGATGCAATGATAAAAGAGGCATTAGATGAATTTGGAGGAATAGACATACTAGTAAATAATGCCGGTATAACACGTGACTCTTTACTTATTAGGATGAAGGAAGAAGATTGGGATAATGTAATTGATACTAATTTAAAGGGAGTATTTAACTGCACTAAAGGAGTAGTTCGGCATATGATGAGGGCACGTCATGGAAGTATAATAAATATATCTTCTGTAATAGGGATAACGGGGAATGTAGGTCAAAGTAATTATGCAGCTGCAAAGGCGGGTATAATTGGATTTTCAAAATCTATGGCAAAGGAGTTAGCTCCAAGGGGCATAAGAGTAAATGTAATAGCTCCAGGATTTATAGACACAGATATGACAGCTACATTAGACGATAAAATAAAAGAGAGTATATTATCGAATATTCCTTTAAAACGATATGGAAAGCCTGAAGAAGTTGCTCAAGTAGTAGCGTTTTTAGCATCAGATCAGAGTAGCTATATAACAGGGCAAGTAATAAACGTTGACGGTGGTATGATAATATAATATTATCAATATAGTGCCCATTGGAGGGGAGGTGAGAGAAGTGGATAATATATTTGATACGGTTAGAGATATAATTGCAGATCAGTTGAGTATAGAGCCTGATAAAATCGAGATGGATTCTACTTTTATCGATGATTTAGGTGCTGATTCATTGGATGTTGTGGAACTCATAATGTCATTAGAAGAGGAATTTGATATGGAAATTCCAGATGAAGAAGCAGAGAAGATAACTACAGTAGGAGACGTTGTCAACTATATTAAAGATCATGCATAGTAAGTATATAGTTGGATTTATGATAATTTGGCCTGAATTAAGAGCAGGTGTGAAGTATTTCACAGGGATAAGTTGTAAGTCCCTGTGAAATACCATTTAAATCTAGATTAGAAACTCGGAGGGTTTTTATGAATAGAAGGGTAGTAGTAACTGGAATGGGTGTTATATCCCCTTTGGGGAATACTGTTTTGGAGTTTTGGGAATCATTATGTAAAGGTAAGAGTGGGATAGATACAATAACTCGCTTTGATATTACTGATTTTTCAACTAAGTTTGCTGGTTGTGTAGATAATTTTGATCCTGAAGATTATATGGATAAAAAAGATGCTAGGCGTATGGATCGATATACCCATTATGCAATGGCAGCAACGCGTATGGCAATGCAAGAAGCCAACTTTGATATGAAACAAATAGATAAAGAACGTCTTGGTGTAGTGCTAGGTACTGGTGTTGGTGGTATAGAAACTATGGAAGAACAAAAAGAAAAACTTATATCAAGGGGGCCAGGTAGGATAAGTCCATTTTTTGTTCCTATGATGATATCAAACATGGCTGCAGGTCAAATAGCTATTGCCATAGAAGCTAAAGGAGTGAATACCACGGTTGTGACGGCCTGTGCGTCGGCGACTAATGCCATTGGTGAAGCTTATAGGATGATAAAAGATGATAGAGCAGATGTGATAGTAGCTGGAGGTAGCGAAGCAGCTGTAACACCCCTTGCCTTAGCTGGTTTTTGTGCTATGAGGGCATTATCTACGCGAAATGAAGATCCAAAAGGTGCAAGTCGTCCCTTTGATAAGGATAGAGATGGATTTGTCATGGGAGAAGGTGCAGGTATTCTTATATTAGAAGATTATGAACATGCAATAAAGAGGGATGCAAATATATTAGCTGAAGTAGTTGGTTACGGGCTTACAGCAGATGCCTATCATATAACTGCGCCGGCGTCTGAAGGGGAAGGTGCGGCTAGGGCAATGGCACTTGCTATTCAAGATGCAGGTATTGAACCTAATATGATAGATTATATAAATGCCCATGGTACATCTACCCCATATAATGACGAGTTTGAAACAATGGCAATAAAGACCGTATTTGGTGATCATGCATATAAATTATGTATAAGCTCTACTAAATCTATGACAGGCCATTTGCTTGGAGCTTCCGGTGGTATAGAAGCCGTTGCAACTGTGCTTTCACTTGTCAATCAATACGTTCATCCCACTATAAACTATGAGACTGCTGATCCCAACTGTGACCTTGATTATGTGCCTAATAATGGCAGGAAGACAAATATACAATATGCTATATCCAATTCATTTGGTTTTGGTGGACAAAATGCTAGTTTACTATTTAAGCGGTTTGATTAATATCTTAGCTGGTAGTAATATATACGTATATATTAAATTTTAGAGCCTGTTAAACAAACTTGGTTCTGCGTTTTTCGTTATCCAAGGTTAGATTACAGGCTCTTTGCATTTTAAAAGATATTTATATTTTGCTACTATTATTTACAATAAAAATTTTGTATATTTTTTATTATGGATTTATAATAGTCTTTTAATTTTTTAAATTAATGACTTTAGATTTTAACATTTAAAACAGTTAGTAAAAAAACATATATCGATCTGATTGCTAGATTCCTATAATTTTATTTTTTTCTAGAAACTCAAGATCCAGCATTCTTGACAGTAATCTGCTATTTTGATAAAATACACACTAATAATGTATGGTGAAGGATAAATTGCAATTATTTATTTTCTTATCCACTACATTAAACAAACTGACAATCTCTTTTAATTCTTATCGTAAGGTAGTATATAATATATTATACTTTGTCAAGAATAAAAGTAAGGTCAAAGGGATTTTTAAAGATATTTAGAACTAGTTTTAAAAATATTTATATAAATTTTAAGAGAAGGGACGTGGTTATCATAGGTGACATATATATAAAAGAAGGACTTACATTTGATGATGTCTTATTAATACCTCAAAAATCAGAGGTGCTTCCAAATGATGTAGATTTAACTACTAATCTTACAAAAACTATAAAGTTAAATATTCCAATTATGAGTGCAGCAATGGATACTATTACTGAATCACGATTAGCTATTGCTATCGCCCGAGAAGGGGGAATTGGGATTATTCACAAGAATATGTCCATTGAGGAACAAGCGGAACATGTAGATAGAGTTAAGCGCTCTGAGCATGGTGTAATAGTAGATCCATTTCATCTATCGCCGGATCATTTAATTGCAGATGCAGCTGCTCTCATGTCGAAATATAGAATATCAGGTGTGCCCGTAACTGTAGATGGTAAGTTAGTGGGTATAATTACAAATCGGGACATAAGGTTTGAAACTGATTTTTCTAAACCTATAAGGGAAGCCATGACATCAGAGAATCTCATAACTGCACCAGAAGGTACAACCTTAGATGAGGCGCAAGAGATACTCAAAAAGCATAAGATAGAAAAATTGCCTATAGTTGATGAAAATGGAATGCTAAAGGGTTTAATTACGATAAAAGATATAGAAAAGACTATACAATATCCAAGGTCAGCAAAAGATTCTAATGGTCGTCTATTGGTGGGAGCTGCTGTTGGTGTTGCTAAGGATACTATGGAAAGGGTAGATGCATTAGTAGATGCAAATGTGGATGTTATAGCTGTTGATACGGCTCATGGGCATTCAGTAGGTGTTTTAAAACTTGTGACAGAAATCAAAAACAGATATCCAGAATTACAGATAATAGCTGGAAATGTAGCTACTCCAGAGGCTACTCGAGATCTTATAAAAGCTGGAGCTGATTGTGTAAAGGTAGGTATAGGACCAGGTTCCATATGTACTACAAGAGTAGTTGCGGGTATTGGAGTGCCCCAGATAACTGCTATATATGATTGCGCTAATGAAGCAGATAAGTTCGGGATTCCTATAATTGCTGATGGTGGGATTAAATTCTCCGGCGATATAGTCAAGGCAATTGGCGCCGGCGCTAGTGTGGTTATGTTAGGTAGTCTCTTTGCAGGAACAGAAGAGAGCCCAGGCGAAATAGAGATATACCAAGGAAGAAGCTTTAAAGTATATAGAGGTATGGGCTCTATGGCAGCAATGGAAAAAGGAAGCAAGGATAGATATTTCCAAGAAGATGCCAAAAAGCTTGTACCAGAAGGTGTAGAAGGGAGAGTTCCATATAAGGGCTCCTTGTCGGAAACTGTATTTCAACTTGTAGGTGGTTTGAGAGCAGGTATGGGATATTGTGGAGCACCTAATATTGAATATCTCAAGCGTAATGCAAAGTTCATAAGGATTACAAGTGCAGGACTTATAGAAAGTCATCCACATAATATAAATATAACCAAGGAATCGCCAAATTACACTACAAATATATAGATATATATTTCTAAGCTGCACAAAATGTGCAGCTTAAAAACATATTATATGAGGAGGGATGAAATGAAAAGGCAGACAATTCTAATAATGGATTTTGGAGGAGAATATAGCCAACTATTAGCTAGAAAAATTAGAGAAATGAATGTATATTGTGAGCTTATACCATATAATGCTTCGATAGAAGAAATTAATTTGGAAGATATTAAAGGAATAGTATTATCGGGGAATATTAGCTCTGAATGTGAGAACACTGTTCATTTTTCTAATGAAATATTCAATCTAGGGGTGCCCATATTGGGTATCGGTTATGGCGCACAGGTAATTTGCTATCTATTGGATGGATGTATAAAAAGGTCTGAAGATCGTGAATATGGCGAATCAACAGTATATTTAGATACAGATAGCGAATTATTTACTGGGTTAGATAGAAAAAATAGATATTGGTTAGCTCATGTGGACTATATAAAATCTCTACCTCAAGGGTTTGACGCAATAGGTTATACAGAAAAATATCCTATAATTGCATTTGAAAATAAAAAAAGTCAAATATATGGAGTACAGTTTCATCCGGAGGTTAATGATAATGATAAAATATTAAAAAATTTTGTATACAATATATGTGGTTGTAAGGATGATTGGACTACAAGTAATTTTGTAGATTGTTCTATAAATGATATAAGAGAAAAAGTCGGGGATGGAAAAGTGCTTTGCGGTTTATCAGGTGGTGTAGATAGTTCTGTGGCTGCAGTTTTAGTGCACAAAGCGATAGGCGATCAACTTATATGCATATTTGTAGATCATGGACTTTTACGAAAAAACGAAGGAGAAGAAGTAGTTAATTTTTTCAAAGAGAAGTTTAATTTAAATATAATAAAGGTAGATGCCAAAGATAGATTTCTTTCCAGATTAAAGGGAGTGACAGATCCTGAGCTCAAACGAAAGATAATAGGTGAAGAATTTATAAGGGTATTTGAGGAAGAAGCTCTAAAAATAGGTAAAGTAGATTATTTAGTACAAGGTACTATATATCCTGATGTCATAGAAAGTGGCATAGGACGAAAAGGTATTATAAAGAGTCATCACAATGTTGGCGGATTACCTGATAATATTGAGTTTAAAGGTATAATAGAACCACTTAGACAACTATTTAAAGATGAAGTGAGGAAAGTTGGTTTAGAACTTGGAATGCCTGAGGAGATAGTCTGGCGGCAGCCATTTCCTGGACCTGGGCTAGCTGTTAGGATAATTGGTGATATAACAGAAGAAAAGCTCCATATCCTCAAGGAGGCAGATGCAATATATAGGGAAGAAATTGCAAAAGCAGGTCTTGCAAGGGAAATATGGCAATACTTTGCTGTCCTTACATCTATGAAAAGTGTAGGCGTATCTGGTGATGGAAGAACTTACGATTACACGGTAGCACTTAGAGCGGTAAATAGTGTGGATGGCATGACTGCAAATTGGGTTAGGATTCCCTATGACGTTTTAGAGAAGGTATCTCACAGGATAACTACAGAAGTGGACCATGTAAATAGGGTGGTATATGATATATCCAATAAACCACCTGCAACAATTGAGTGGGAGTAGTACCCAGTGAAACGAACGATAGTGAAGTTTGAACTGTAGGTATTGCCCCTGCCAGGGTTGGTGAGGCTTGTACCGACTGTAAGGAGGTAGAAGTCCATAACCTACGGCTGGAGTAGTAAACACAAACCTTATAATGGCAGAAATAGCTGTTATAAGGTTTATTTTATATGCTATTCGAAAAGTTAATTTAATACCTTTTTCAGAGTCGGTTATTATTAATGATAAAATTGATTATACAGAAATCTATCTTAATGTTCTTGTTTTTGTTCCCTTCGGAATTTACATATCTATACTAAAACCTGATTGGAGTTTTATAAGGAAAGTTATTCCCATAGCAGAAACGAGTTTACTATTTGAAACTTTGCAATATATATTTGCAATTGGTGCTGCTGATATAACAGATTTTCTAATGCCATAATTGAAATACAACCTCACACTATGATACAATAAATTCACTAAAGGTATATATGAACATTCAGTGCTCTTTGGAATTTCAGGGTGCTAAGTGCTATAGTCACATAATAAGGATAGTAGGAGGGGTTACATACCAATGAATACAGCAGACTTAGGTTTTGAAAAGAAAATTTGGCAGGCAGCGGATAAATTACGAGGTAATATAGATGCCTCTGAATATAAACATGTAGTATTGGGACTTATATTTTTAAAATATATATCAGATAGCTTCGAGGAGAAATACCAAGAGCTAGTAGAAGAAGGCGCAGGGTTTGAGGAGGAAAGAGATGAATATTTGGTAGAAAACATATTCTATGTGCCAGAGGAAGCCAGATGGGACTATATAGCAAAACATTCTAACAAGCCAGAAATAAGGCAAAGCTATGGTGGCAATAGAAAGAAAGAATAACAGATTAAAAGGGATCTTGCCGAAAAACTTCTCTAGACCTAAATTAGACAAGAGAAGATTGGGGGAAGTAGTAGACATATTTTCGAATATCCCATTATCAGATTATAGAGATAAAAAGGATGTTTTAGGTAGAACTTATGAGTATTGTCTAGCAATGTTTGCAGAACAAGAAGGGAGAAGAGCGGGGGAGTTCTACACACCTTCAAGCATAGTGAGAACGTTAGTTGAAATATTAGAGTCTTACAATGGTAGAGTCTATGATCAAGCTTTGGCAAATATTGATGGATGCTGTTTAGTATTTAAAAAAGGTTATATCTATGAATCGGTATATTATAATCAAAAGAATTATTCTTATTTTCTAGCAAAAGCTGAGATACAACCTTCAAGCGTAGAGTTTTCATTTGAGATGAATGCTCATAATTCTTCTCTTCTCAATCAGATACAGAGTGCAAAGAAAAAAGCTGATGCTATGCGTAGGTATCCAGGATCATTTGCAGAAACATTAGTAATGCTTATGGAAGAACGAAAAATGACTAATAAAAAATTAGCTGATGTTTCACTTGTAGGTGAAAGAACTATTCAGCGTTTAAGGAATGAGGAAGAATATCCCACTTCGATACAATCTATATTGGGCTTATGTGTCGGTTTAAAGTTGCCAGTACCCGAAGCTGAAATGTTATTAGATAAGTCAGATTTTAAACTTAACTCCATGAAGGAAGAGGGGTATATTTATAAATGTATATTAGGGGCGTGTGCTGTAAATAGCATTTATGAAATAAATGAAATGCTTGAAGCCAATAATGTTAAACCGCTAGGAAGTGATTCTTATGCCTAAGAAAATAACTAAATTGGTTAAATCATCAATTTTATATAAAGCAATAAATTTAAAGTGTATATAAAGAGGTGAGCAAATATGGCGGTACGTGGTAAAAGTATTAATTTATTTCTTATGGATGGGACAGCTGTTGGAAGGATAAAATGCACTCTCGCTAACTGGACAGTAGTTGCATATAAAATACCTAGGACAGAACTTGATAAATGTAAAGAACGGGAAGATCTTAAACAAAGTGGAGTATATTTCTTGTTTGGGATATCTGATGATACAGGAGAAAATATTGTTTATATAGGTCAAGCAGGAGCGAGGAAAAATGGTGAAGGTATTCTCTATCGTCTACAGGAGCATAAAAGGGATGAGAACAAAGACTATTGGATGGAAGCAATTGTTTTTACTACATCAAATAATTCTTTTGGACCAACTGAGATAAGTTATTTAGAAAACAGATTTTTTAATTTAGCCAAAGATGCTAAAAGATATAATGTTAAAAACAATGTAAACCCAGCCTCTGGCCATGTAACTGAAGAAAAAGAGAGTGAACTAGAAGAATTTATAGAATATGCTGAAATAGTTATGGGGACATTCGGGCATAGGGTTTTTGACTCATTAGAGGAAAAGCCAACTCATAAGGTAGAAGAAGATGTTGAAATTAATGATGAGCCATTGTTAGTCTTGAAAACAACTAAAGCTGAAGCCAAGGGTAGAAGGACAAATGAAGGATTTGTTGTTTATAAAGATGCATCGGTTTCAGTTAGTCCTACTAAAAGTTGCCCAGAAACTATACTTAATTTGAGAAACAAATATACTGATAGGGTTAAAGATGGGGTGTTGATTGAGGACACTCTTTTTACTAGCCCATCCGCTGCAGCAGGTTTTGTGACATATGCTAGTGCTAATGGAATAATTATGTGGCTAGATGAAAAAGGAAGAACTTTAAGGGAAATAGAGAATAATGAGGACTAATGTCATCGAAGGGAGGAAGTGCCTAAATGTCAAATGAATTAATTTCTTTATCAACATTATTTCAAAATAGACTGTTTAGAATACCAGATTATCAAAGAGGATATGCTTGGAAGAAAGAACAGCTAGTAGATTTCTGGGAAGATTTATTAAATCTTCATAAAGATAGATACCACTATACTGGACTTTTGTCTTTAAAAGAAGTTAATAAAAAAGATTTATGTTTATGGGGAGAAGACAGCTGGTTGATTGATATTGGTTATAAAGCATATCATATTGTAGATGGTCAGCAAAGATTAACCACGTTTTCTATACTTATGTATGAGATAATATCTTTTATTAAGAAGCTAGAAGAAAACCAAGGAAAATCTGATGACCAGATATTCATAGGGTTTGAATCTATCAAAGCTATTACAGAAAAATACATAGTGAAGAGCCGTCCACCAGAAAATCTGATTAAAACATATATGTTTGGATATGAGCTAGATAATCCTAGCTATAATTATTTAAAATATAAAATATTTGAAGAACAATTTGGTGGAACAATTGTTGAAACTTATTATACTCAAAATCTTATGTATGCAAAAAAGTTCTTTGCTAGAAACCTTGAATCTTTGTTTGAAGTAGAAGGAATGCCTGGAATTGAAAGTTTATACAAAAGGCTTACATTAAAATTAATGTTTAATTTACATGAAATTGAAGATGATTACGATGTTTTTGTGGCCTTTGAAACTATGAATAATAGAGGAAAAAAACTTAGTAATTTAGAACTTTTAAAAAATAGACTTATTTATTTAACAACTTTGTTTGATGATGAACAGTTAGACGATAAGGATAAAGGACAATTAAGAAAGAATATCAATGATGCTTGGAAAGAAATCTACTATCAACTAGGAAGAAATCAAAACCATCCTTTATCTGATGATGAATTTTTAAGGGCTCATTGGACGGTATACTTTCAATATACTCGTAGAAAAGGCGATGACTACATTAAATTTTTATTGAATAAATTCTCTTCAAAAAATGTATTTAATAAGCATCCTGTAGTAATTGAGAATGAAATAGCTGAACCTCAAACTGAAGATGAAGAATTTGAAGATGAGGATGTAATAGGAAATACGGAAGAGGAAACAATCCTAGTAAGTGAATTAGCTCCAAATGAGATAAATGCTTATGTGAATAGTCTAAAGGAGATCGCAGAATACTGGTATTATACTTATTTTCCCCATGATAGTGATGAATTGACTGACGAGGAAAAACAATGGATTAATAAATTAAATAGAATTGGAATTGGATATTTTAGACCATTAGTAGCTATATCTTTGTCTCTCAAAAATGAAGTTGGGGCGGAGGAACGTGTTTTACTTTTTAAAGAAATAGAACGATTTATATTTCTTTGTTTCCGAATGGCAGGATATAATGCCAGCTATAAAAGTAGCTATTATTACAATAAGGCAAGAGATGTTTTACAGAGAAAAATAAGTCTAAACTCTGTGGCAGATGATTTAATGGAAACAATAGATAATGACTTAAATTCAATTATAGCAAGCTTTATAGCTAGAACAGATAGACGATTCGATTCTGGTTTAGGCTTTTATGGCTGGCGAGATTTAAGATATTTTTTATATGAGTACGAAAGCCACTTATCTATTAAGAACAATATTCAAAAAATAGACTGGCAGATGTTTTCAAAGGTTGAAAAAGACAAAATTACAATTGAACATATTTTGCCGCAGACACCAACTAAATGGTATTGGCGTAATCAAATTCGTCATTTTAATGAAGATGAAATAAAGATTTTGTCCGCTAGTTTAGGTAATCTATTACCCCTTGCGCAGAGCATAAATTCTTCATTGCAAAATGATAGTTTCCCTGATAAAAAGAACCCTTCATCAAAAAGAAGAGGTTATATTAATGGATCGCATTCAGAGATAGAGGTGGCTATAGAAGAAGACTGGACTCCTAAATCGATATTAAATAGAGGGCTAAAACTTTTAGAATTTATGGAAAGTAGGTGGGGTCTCAACTTTACAGCAGAACAAAAAAATGAATTACTCCATATTGGTTTTGTAAATGAAGAAAGAGATGAGGTGCCAGAAATTCCAGAACCTACAACAAATGATATAGTTGGAACAGCTAATAACTCTTCACTTAAAAATGAAGAGCTAACAGACACCCAACAGCAACGATTTAATTTTTGGAGCAGTTTTGTCGATTACTGCAAGTCCATTGACCGAGGTGAAGATATAGCTTCTCAAACTCCCTCTTATTCTAATAGCTATGATGTATCAATTGGAAATAGTGATTATTATATATTTTTTCAAATTATGAAACAAAATATTTTACGCATCGGTATTTATGTTCATCAACCAGAAACTTTTAAGAGGTTAGAATTCTTGAAGGATGAAATAGAAAAAATATATGGTTATGAACTTGAATGGTATACAAGTCGTAAGACTAGCACCGCGAGAAGGATATTACATTCTATAGAAACAGATGTATTTAATCCAGAGTTATATTTACAGAATTTCAAATGGTTAATCCTACAATTTGATAAATTGAAATCGACTTTAGAGGAAATAGATACGGGGGCTAATCTGTATATAGAGAATAATAGTATCACTAGTGAAATGGTGGCTTATGCTTACATAATTTCTAAAAAAGTCTTTAAAGGAGAGTTGGGGAGAACAGAGGGTAAAGAAGAAATTGCGAATAAAGTCAATATGAACCCTGGTTCAGCAGGAGATTATATTTCAGCTTTTTATGCCATGATGAATGGTGAAAGATATACAAGAACTCTTAATGAATACTCTACTAGATATTTTTTAAAGGCTATCTATGAAGACTATGGCGAACTAGCTTTACAGAAAGCGATAGATGCTTGTAGAAAACACGCTACTTATTATGCTGCTTTAGGTCGTGGACGATTGGCTTATGTAGAAAGAATTATAGAAGAATTTGAAGGCTAGATTTTTGAAACCTTTTAATTTTTCCTATACTTTTTAATTATTCATATGACAAGTATCATCAAGTATCATATAAGTGTGCAATAAGAAATATAGTAGAATAAATTTAGTTAAATTTGTTTGAATTTCAATAGAGTATTTAATTAAGGATATTCCTTAAATTAAATCTAAATCCTATAAAGCCCTTGATATAAGGGCTTTTCTGCTAAATGGGATCTACCAACATATAAATTTCTGCTTATAGAATTGTATCAAAGACGGTAAGAACATAGATATAATCTTGCAGAGATTGATACAATTTAATTATCCTAAAAGGTACTGTGCATATGGGTGTGCAAATTGAAAAAGGGGTGTGCAGTGATAAAGAGGCAGAATTTATTTAAAAATGAATATTGTTGGAGTATTATAGTGACATAAAAGAATGTCATTATTTTTTTGAAACGTATTTTAAAATAATGCAACCGTATGCAATGTTTTCGGTGTATATAAGTGAAGGCTTTTAAAATTAAACCTAGGGAGGTGTTCCTAGGGAGGTGTTTAAATGGATGATGATAAAATTATTAATTTATTCTGGAAACGATCAGAAATAGCTATCAGTGAAGTAAGGGTAAAATATTCAAGATATTGCTACACAATAGCTATAAGAATTCTACAAAATAATGAGGATGCTGAAGAATGTGTTAGTGATACTTTTTTGAGAGCCTGGGGTGCAATTCCACCAGCGAGGCCTTCCAATTTACGCACCTTTTTAGGCAAAATCACCCGTAATCTTTCCTTAAATTATCTAGAAAAAAGAACTGTAGATAAACGTGGTGGAGGACAAATTGATCTGATTTTATCAGAGCTTGAAGAATCTATACCTTCTGCCCAATCAGATGTTGAAAACATAATGGACGAGAAGTACCTAATAGAAGTAATTAATAATTTTCTTGGGGGTATAGATAGAAGTCAACGTAAAGTTTTTGTTCGCCGCTATTGGTACGGAAGCAGTATTAAAGAAATAGGGGAGGACTACGGATTTACTGATAGCAAAGTAAAATCAATCCTCTTTAGAATTCGAAAAAAACTGAAAAGAGAATTAGAGAAAGAAGGGATTTCATTATGAAAAATAGAAAACTTTTGAATATTATTGGCGACATTGATGACAAATATATCATTGAGGCTGAACCAAGAGGAGAAAAAGAACATACTAAAATTATAAGTAAAAAACCAATATTCTACTTTAAAGTTGCAGCTATCCTAGCTAGCTTGGCTTTGATTGTAACAATATCTATGTCTTTTTTTAATAGCGATAATGGAAATCTTCCTCTTGAATTATCTAAGGGAGTCAATGTAAGATATGTTGAGAATCCACCTGCTGTAGCAAGTAGTGGAGATATTGAATGGCTAATGGAAACTGAATTATTTGGAGAAAAATATGCTGATTTAAAAATAGTTGCTTTTGAAGGCATTGTGGATGATATTCGCAATATAGAATGTGATTATGATGGATATAAAGATTATCGTGCTATCGCTTATATTAATGTTACTGATGTTATAAGAGGAGATCTTGTAGAAGGAAACACCGTTAAAATTCTATTACCAGGTCCCATAGATACAAATATCCATGTCTCTGAGACCAGTATTTCTTCTCAAATGGTTGTAGGTGGAAAAGGAATATTTATGCCCATAACATATAATGAAAATTCTATTAGAGAGGAGAATGGGAAAGAGTTGGTACTATTAGAGCTTGCAGAATATGGGCTAGCAGATGGAGAACGTTGGGTGTTTCTAGAATCGAACAAAGGCTTGATTTTTAATAAAGAAGCTTATCCTTCTTTGGCTCATGCAGAAGATTTAGAAGAAATTAAGAAAATAGTGAGATTTAAGCTTAAATAGATTTACTAAATAGAGTCTATGCAGATGTTAAAATATTCTCATAGACTCTATTCAGTAGTCATTAACTAATCCTAAATTTCTATTCCATTTTTAAAAACAACTTTTACTTTATCTTCCTCAAAATCTGTTATTAGACCTTCCTGGTTTCTCAATTCCTCTAGGAATATTTCGAAGTTTTTATGCCTGGTAATCTTGTCCTTCTGCCTAATACTACTACCTACGTATTTATTCCACGGTCTGTTGACAACGAGCCTCTCATGGCATGTTTATAGGCATCAGGGGCATCCCTCTGCCTACAGGGGTAAGGCTATGTCGGTATAGTAATGCCCGGCAATTAGCCTAACATGCCATGTACTCATTATCAACAGCTTTCGCGGCATAAACGCTTCGGTTCAGCAGGTAGTAAAAAGTTCCACATCTTGCTGACTGGAATACCGAGGAAATTTACACACTATTATGGACTTGACTCATAAATTAGACGTCTATAAATACATATACCCAATATTAATAAAATGCAACTAATATCTTAATTTAAGATGTTAGTCGATTTGCTGGACACCTAGATAATCGATTTGCTGGACGCATGGATAATTGACTTGCTGGACGCATGGGTAAAGGTGGAATGATATGTTTGCAAAGTGCTTTGATCTATCACTGACATGTATTTTTATCGAT
This sequence comes from Firmicutes bacterium UBA3920, assembly GCA_002386065.1. Lineage (GTDB taxonomy): Bacteria > Bacillota > Clostridia > Caldicoprobacterales > Xylanivirgaceae > UBA3920. Next base: position 54,838 of record DGES01000026.1, on the reverse strand, counting down.
TATGGATATTTAAAAAAGCTGGAGATTCAACGCATAAAAATAAAAACCGAACGATTTATCCAAAAAACAAAAAAACGTTCAAATACATGATTGACTTTTTTATAGTGTTTTGATAGTATAAATATGTCAAGAGAGCACAACTCATATATCCCCAGTAATATGGTCTGGGAGTTTCTACGGGGCAACCGAAAATTGCTCTACTATGAGTGGATTGTGGTTTAAATGCATTTTTATATTCTGATTATTAAGTCGGAATATATGATAAAGCACATGTTCACTCAAAATAAGGTCATGTGCTTTATTATTTTTGGGGAGGAGGAAAATAATAGGCTAAGGAATCTAAGTTAAAAAAGAAGGAGGAATAATTTTATGGAAAAATTGAATAACTTTTTTAAGTTAGAAGAAAACGGCACAGATATCAAAACTGAAGTAATAGCAGGTATAACCACATTTTTTACAATGGCTTACATAATATTCGTAAATCCTGATATTTTATCTCAAACGGGAATGGATTTTCATAGTGTAATGATAGCTACATGCTTAGCGGCTGCAGTAGGTAGTATACTTACAGGCATCATGTCCAATTATCCTTTCGCTCAGGCACCAGGGATGGGATTAAATGCATTTTTTACATTTAGTGTTGTATTTGGACTGGGTTATACATGGCAACAGGCTTTAGCTGCAGTATTTATATCCGGTATAATATTTATAATAATAACTTTATCAGGTGTGAGACAAGCTGTTGTCGAATCGATACCTCTTTTTTTAAAAAATGCAATTAGTGCTGGAATAGGTCTATTTATTGCATTTGTAGGTTTTAATAATGCAGGTATTATTCACGTCAATCAGGGACCAATAATTGACATAATAAATGAGGCTGAGGTTTTAGATAAAGCTGCTATGATAGAAGCAGTGAACAATGCAGGATCTCAAGTATTGGAATTTGGTGACTTTGCATCTCCTGCTATATTACTTGCGGTAATAGGTCTTATAATTACATCTATTCTAATGGTTCGAAAAGTTAAGGGTGCTCTCTTTTTAGGTATAATTATTACTACTATAATAGGTATACCTATGGGAGTTACAAATGTAAACGTTGGCTTTTCTCTTAGCGAGATAACATTGAAGCCTACGTTTATGAAGATGGATTTTAAAGGATTGCTGTCTACGGGAAATGGAGTTTTTGCCAGCTTAATATCTGTGATTACTGTTATACTCTCATTTTTTATAGTAGATATGTTTGATACAATGGGGACTTTAATTGGAACGGCTAACAAAGCTGGTTTTCTAGATGAAGAAGGTAATTTACCTAGGGGCAATGAAGCTATGTTGGCAGATGCTATAGCTACATGTGTAGGTGCAGTACTTGGAACATCTACTGTTACAACTTTTGTAGAGAGTAGTGCAGGTGTGAGTGAAGGTGGTAGAACAGGCCTTACTGCAGTTGTAGTGGGAATACTCTTTCTAATTTCTATATTTCTAGCTCCTATAGCAGGTATTATACCAAGTGCTGCAACGGCTCCAGCTTTAATAATAGTTGGTGTACTTATGATGAGTTCTATAAAGAATATAAATTTTGATGATATAGAAGAAGCACTTCCTGCATTTGTCACAATGGTTCTTATGCCTTACTCCTATAGTATAGCAAATGGAATTGCTGCAGGATTTATATTTTATTCATTAGTTAAAATAGTAAAAGGTAAAGCCAAGGAAGTTCATCCCATAATGTATGTATTTGTAGTATTATTTATTTTGAGATTTGTATTACTTGCAAAATTCATGTAATTTATCCATGCCCAATCAACTTAAATAGGTTGATTGGGCATACCAATTAAGGAGGTTTTCGTATGGCAAAGGTTGCAGTTATCATGGGAAGTAAATCAGATTTACCAATAGTAAGTGATGCTATACACATTTTAAAAGAATTTAATGTAGAAGTGGTGGCAAGGGTTATGTCTGCTCATCGTACACCAGATGAAGCTGCTAATTTTGCAAAGGAAGCTGAGAATAGAGGTTTTGAGGTCATAATAGCGGCAGCAGGTAAGGCAGCCCATCTTCCAGGAGTATTGGCAGCATACACCACATTACCTGTTATAGGATTACCTATAAAATCATCTACAATGGACGGGCTAGATTCCCTATTGTCTATTGTACAAATGCCTACTGGTATACCAGTGGCTACCGTAGCAATAAATGGGGCTAAGAACGCTGCTCTAATGGCACTTGAGATATTAGCATTAAAATATGAAGATATTTCAGAAGCACTTAAAGATTATAGGATATTTATGGCAGATAAAGTAAAAGAACAAGACAAAGAATTGCAAAAAGCGATAATAGATGTATAAAATTTATTGTTTTTAAATATAAAAATAGATCATGGAAGGAGATTTGTCTTTGCTAGATAAAATAAAGGATGAATGCGGAGTATTTGGTATATTTGATAAGGATGGACATGATATAGCTTTACTTACCTATTTTGCCCTTTATGCAATTCAGCATAGGGGGCAAGAAAGTGCTGGTATAGCAGTATCTAATGGAAACGATATAGTATATCACAAAGAAATGGGTTTGGTACCTGAAGTATTTACTGAAGAATCTCTCAAAGCACTTAAGATTGGTAGTATTGCTATAGGACATGTGCGACATTCTGTCAAGGGAAAAAATTTTCCTCAAAACACCCAACCCCTTGTAACTAAATACAAAAAAGGTAATATGGCTTTTGCTCACAATGGCACACTTATCAATGCTCATATTATTAGAGAGGAACTTGAAGAAAAAGGTGCAATATTTCAAACAACTACAGATAGTGAAGTAATGGCAAATATAATAGCTCGTTCTAGTGATGAAGGTTTAGAAAAAGCGTTAAAAATAATGTTAAATAGTATAAAAGGCTCCTATGCTCTTGTAATAATGACACAGGATAACCTGATAGGCATAAGAGATCCCCATGGGATACGACCACTTGTCCTTGGAAAACTAAAGAATTCTTATGTTTTAGCTTCAGAAACATGTGCATTTGATGCCATTGGTGCTGAATATATAAGAGATGTAAGGCCAGGTGAAATAATAATAATCTCAAAGGAAGGTCTTAAATCTATACAAACTCCAGTACCTCTGCAATCTTCTTTTTGTATATTTGAATTTGTATATTTTGCAAGGACAGATAGCATAGTAGATGGTATAAGTGTATATGAAGCTCGTAGAGATGCAGGACGCATACTTGCCAGGGAAAATCCTGTAGATGCAGATATAGTGGTAGGTGTACCCGATTCAGGGACTACTGCTGCATTGGGTTATGCAGAGGAATCAGGTATTCCATATAGGGAAGGACTCATAAAAAACAGATATGTGGGTCGGACATTTATAAAACCTACACAGGCTATAAGGGAACAAAGTGTAAGAATAAAACTAAATGCCCTTAGTCGATTAGTTAGGGGCAAGCGTATAGTATTAGTAGACGACTCTATAGTTAGGGGTACTACTAGTAAGGCGATAGTAGAGCTCTTGCGATTAGCAGGAGCTAAGGAGATTCATATGCGTATTAGTTCGCCTCCTATTAAATATCCATGTTTTTTTGGTGTCGATACTCCTGATAGGGACGAGCTCATAGGGGCTTCGTCTACTGTGGAAGAGATTTGCGAAGAGATTGGTGCAGACACTCTTAGTTATTTAAGTATAGATGGTCTTTTAAGAACGGTAGAGAGTAGTGGTTGTAGTTTTTGTTTAGGTTGTTTTAATAGAGAATATCCTATGGAATGTGAAGGAAGGTGTTGAGAAACTATGGGTGGAATAACGTATAAAGATGCAGGCGTAGATGTTGATGCAGGTTACAAGGCAGTAAATCTCATGAAAAAATATATAAAGGAAACATATAACGATAATGTACTAGGAGAAGTTGGAAGTTTTAGTGGATTATATGCATTAGATTTAGAAGATATAAAAGCTCCGGTTTTAGTTGGAGGTACAGATGGTGTAGGTACCAAGCTAAAACTTGCGTTTATTATGGATAAACACGATACTATAGGACAAGACTGTGTAGCTATGTGTGTAAATGATATAATCTGTCAAGGAGCGAAACCCCTGTTTTTTCTTGATTATATTGCTACAGGAAAACTTATACCAGAGAAGATGGCAGAGATAGTTAAGGGAGTGGCAGAGGGTTGTAAGAAGGCAGATTGTGTTCTTATAGGTGGTGAGACTGCTGAAATGCCAGGTTTTTATAATGAAGGAGAATATGATATAGCAGGATTTGCTGTAGGAATAGTAGATAAATCTAATATAATTGATGGTTCAGCTGTAAAGGAAGGGGATGTCCTTATAGGTATTATGTCTTCAGGGGTACACAGTAATGGCTATTCATTAGTTCGAAGGCTCGTATTAGAAGAGAAAAATCGAATTGATGATTATTATGATTGCTTAGGTCATACCGTTGGAGAGGAGCTTTTAATTCCCACCCATATATACGTAAAGGGGATTTTAGAAGTATTAGAAAATTATGAAATACATGGATTATCTCATATAACAGGGGGAGGTTTCATAGAAAATATTCCTAGAATGCTTCCTAATGATATGGATGCAGAGATAATACTTGGTAGTTGGGAAATAAAACCTATATTTAAGTTATTAAAAGAATGGGCAAATATAGACGATGTTCAGATGTATAATACATTTAATATGGGGATAGGTATGGTTATGGCTTGTCCAGAAAGTAGTTGTGATGGAGTTATAAATATACTTTCAAAGGCAGGGTATGATAGCCGTGTGATTGGCAGTGTCAAAAAAGGTAAAGGCAAAGTGGTGTTTAAGTCATGAAGACGTTGGCTGTTTTAATATCAGGAGGGGGATCTAATCTGCAAGCACTCATAGATAATATAGAGGCAGGAAATATAAATGCCCAAATAGGAGTTGTAATATCAAGCAGAAAGGATGCTTATGGATTAGTTAGGGCCCAGAAACATGGTATACCAACTTACTATATATCTAAAAAAGACTATAAAGATATGGATGCGTTTAACAGGGTTCTTATTAAAAAATTAGAAGAGTATAATACGGATTTTATAGTTCTTGCAGGCTATTTAAATATATTGTCTTCAGATATAATAAAAAAATATCCTAATCGCATAATAAATGTACATCCATCTCTTATACCTTCATTTTGTGGGAAGGGATATTATGGAATGAGGGTACATCAGAGTGTATTAGATTATGGTGTAAAGATAAGTGGAGCGACTGTTCATTTTGTAGATGAGGGTACTGATACAGGTCCAATAATATTGCAAAAGCCAGTTGAAGTTTACTATGATGATGATGTAGAGTCTCTGTCAAAGCGTGTATTAGAGGTGGAGCATGAATTGCTGCCCAAGGCAGTTTCTCTATTAGTCGAAGGAAAACTTGTAGTTGAGGGAAGAAAGGTTAAAATTTTAGAATAAATTCTTTTTGGAGGTTGTTATGTATGAAGAGACGAGCAATTCTTAGTGTATCTGATAAAACAGGTATTGTAGAGTTAGGCAAAAAATTGAGTTCACTAAATTTCGAAATTGTGTCTACAGGAGGCACAGCACAAGTATTAAAAAATGCAGGTGTTAAAGTTACCAATATAACGGATGTAACTGGTTTTCCAGAATGTCTAGATGGAAGGGTGAAGACTCTTCATCCTAAAGTACATGCTGGAATTTTGGCTATGAGGGATAATAAAGAACATATGAGACAGTTAAAAGAACTTAATATAACCCCTATAGATATTGTAGTTATAAATTTATATCCTTTTAAAGATACCATATTAAAGGAAGATGTAACTCTTGAAGAGGCGATTGAAAATATTGACATAGGTGGTCCATCAATGCTCAGAGCAGCTGCAAAAAATTATAGAGATGTCACAGTAGTAGTGGATCCTAATGACTATAATAGAGTTGTAGAAGAGCTTGAGATGAATGGTAATATAAGTTTAGATACCAAATTTGAACTGGCTATTAAAGTATTTGAACATACTGCTCATTATGATGCCCTCATATTTGACTATTTAAGAAAACAAGCAGGTAAAGATGAGTTCCCAGAGTTATTGACTCTTACATTTGAAAAGGCACAAGATATGCGTTATGGAGAAAATCCTCATCAAAGAGCGGTATTCTACAGAGAAGTTGATAATGTGGCTGGTGCATTGACGAGTGCTCGACAACTACATGGCAAGGAACTTTCATTTAACAACATAAATGATGCAAATGGTGCAATTGATCTGTTAAAAGAATTTGATGAACCTACAGTCGTTGCAGTAAAACATTCCAATCCATGTGGAGTATCATCTGCAGATAATATATATGATGCATATGTGGAAGCATACGAAGCAGATCCCGTATCTATATTTGGAGGTATAATTGCTGCTAATCGAGAGATAGACAAAAAAACTGCCGAAGAAATAAATAAGATATTCATAGAGATAGTTATAGCTCCTTCTTATACGGATGATGCACTGGAGATACTATCTAAAAAAACTAATATAAGGATATTAGAACTTCCTGATATATCCACTCATATTCCTGAAGGTACATGGGATTTTAAGCGAGTATATGGTGGATTACTTCTCCAGGAGTGGAATACCAAATTACTTCCATCTAAGGAAGAACTAAAAGTAGTAACCAAAAAACAACCTACTGAAAAAGAAATGGAAGATCTAATTTTTGCTTGGAAATTAGTGAAACATACAAAATCCAATGCAATTGTGATTGCAAAAGACAAGAGATCACTTGGAATAGGTCCAGGACAAGTTAATAGGATATGGGCAGCTCTAAATGCTATAGAGCGTGGTGGTGATGATGTAAAAGGTGCGGTTATGGCCTCTGATGCATTTTTCCCATTTCCTGATTGTGTAGAGGCAGCAGCTAAAGCAGGTATTACAGCAATAATACAGCCAGGAGGTTCTATAAGAGATAAAGAATCCATCGAAGCTTGTGATAAATATGGCATAGCTATGATATTTACTTCTATGAGACATTTTAAGCATTAATTGCAGAAACTAGACATAAAAAGGATGTGATTTTATGAATATACTAGTAGTTGGTGGTGGTGGTAGAGAGCATGCCCTTGTGTGGAAAATAAGCAAGAGTCCCAAAGTTTCTAAGATATATTGTGCTCCAGGGAATGGAGGGATATCGGATTTAGCGGAATGTATAGACATAAAAGCTACCGATATAAATGGAATAGTAGATTTTGCAGAAGAAAAAGAAATAGATTTAGTTGTAGTGGCACCAGATGATCCACTTGCCATGGGTATGGTGGATGAACTTACTAAAAGGGGCATTAGAGCATTTGGGCCAAATAAGAGAGCAGCTATAATTGAAGGAAGTAAGGTATTTTCTAAAAACTTCATGAAAAAGTATAATATTCCTACTGCTGATTTTCAGGTTTTTGACAACAGAGAAGATGCAATATATTTTCTTAAACATTGCAATTATCCAGTAGTTATAAAGGCTGATGGACTTGCCCTTGGAAAGGGAGTTATAATAGCTAACGATCTTACTGAGGCTAAAAAAGCTGTGGATGACTGTATGATAAATAAAACCTTTGGTAAGTCAGGGGAACGGATTGTAATAGAGGAATTTTTGGAAGGACCAGAGGTTTCAATCCTGTGTTTTACTGATGGAACCACAATAGTACCAATGCCCAGTGCTCAAGATCATAAAAGAGTATATGATGGAGATAGAGGGCCTAATACAGGTGGAATGGGTGCATTTTCTCCGAGTATTTATTATACTGAAGAAATAGAGAAGTTTTGCATAAAAAATATATTTATACCAACTATAGAAGCTATGAAAAAGGAAGATAGATTATTCAAAGGTGTATTATATTTTGGACTTATGCTTACAGATAATGGACCTAAAGTGCTTGAGTATAATGCAAGATTTGGTGATCCGGAAACACAGGCATTGCTTCCTCTTTTGGAAACTGATATAGTAGAGATATTTGAAGCAATAATAGACGAACGGTTACATGAAATAGATGTGGTATGGCAAGATAAGAGCGCTTTATGTGTTATATTGGCATCAGGTGGATATCCTAAGAAGTATGAAAAAGGCTATGAAATAAAAGGCATAGAAGATATTTTAAAACATGAAAATATATTCATATTTCATTCAGGTACCAAAAAGAAAAATGGGAAGTATTATACAGCTGGAGGTAGAGTCTTAGGCATTACTGCAGTAGGTGATAATCTGGAATCTGTCTATAAGACCGTATATTCTCATATAGAAAAAATAAAATTCAAAGATATGCATTATAGAAAAGATATAGGTAAAAAGGTGTGAGGTTGCATGCTGGATAAGGGATACATACAGATATATACTGGTGACGGAAAAGGGAAGACAACTGCAGCACTAGGTCTTGCAGTACGTGCAGTTGGAAGAGGACTTAAGGTCATAATGATACAATTTTTCAAAGGAATGCATACAGGAGAGCTTGAAACAGCTAAAACTTTGGCACCTAGTTTTAAAATAATGAGATATGGTGCAAGTAGTAAATTTTTACATCAGCTAACTGACAAAGAAAAAGCCATATTAATAACAGATATAAAAGAAGGCATTACCCGAATAGAAGAGATAATGAAGAATAGAGAATGTGACATATTAATAATAGATGAAGCAATGTCCCTTATACACAGCGAACTTATAAGTGTAGAAAAAGTATGTGATCTAATAGATAAGAAACCAGAGGATATGGAACTTGTCCTTACTGGACGAGGGGCACCACAAGCTATAGTAGATAAGGCTCATCTAGTGACAGAGATGAGACCAATAAAACACTATATAGACGATGGTGTGATGGCAAGAAAGGGCATAGAGTTTTAACCGTTTATTTATTTAATCGGGCAGGAGGCAGGTATTTATCTGCTTCCTACCCGATTGTTCTATAAATTAAATGTATCTTTTATGGCTTGTACTGCCTTACTTTCATCTACGGCATCAATAATAAAAGATATTTTTGTCTCAGAAGTAGTTATTATCTTTATATTGATATTGTTCTTAGCCATGGTGCTAAATACATCTCCGGCTACCCCTGCATATTTTTCCATGCCAAGTCCTTCCACTGTTATCTTACATATTTCGGCAAATACATCAGTACGAAGTTCTGGTATTTGTGTATTAAATGGCCCTGTTATTTCTATAGCCTTATTTAAATCTTCTTCAGGTAAAGTGAAGGATATGTTAATCCTGCTATTTACTGGGGCAGTTTGGCTTATCATATCTATATTTATATTATGTTCTCCCAAAGCTTTAAATATTTTAGCTATTATTTCAGATGAATTTGGCAAACTATTTAGTGTTATCATAGCTATATCTTGTTCTGTATATACACTAGTAACCAAACTTTCATGGGCCATCATATCGGTCATATCATATAGCCCTGGTTTATTAACAGCTTTAAGAAACTTAGCTGCTTTTAGGGCGCCGACTGCAAATATTTGTTTTGAGTATGCAGTATGTTTGATTTCCAATATTTCATCTACACCAGCAAATAAAACACTATGTTCTCCTACTATAGTACCTCCTCTTATAGCATGTATACCTATTTCATCTTTTGAGCGTTTGGCATTTTGAGAATGTCTTCCATAGGAGAAGTGTTTACGCCCTGAAAAAACTTCGTTTATAATGTGAGCCATGGTATACGCAGTTCCGCTTGGGGAATCTATCTTTTGATTGTGGTGTTTTTCTATTATTTCAATATCAAAATCATCGGAGAGTGCAGTAGCAGAACGTCTTATAAGTTCATACATAAGATTTACTCCTACAGACATATTGGATGCCATGAATATGGGAATCACATCCGATTTTTCTTCTATGAAGGACTTATCTTTGTCCGAAATTCCAGTTGTAGCTATCACTACTGGAATTTTTTTCTGGGCAGCTATACTCAACATAGGCACCACTGCATCGTGTCTAGAAAAATCAACTATGACATCACAGCCGACTTCACATTCGTCTAGTGAGTCATAAGTAGGGAAGGGATTGTCCTTAGCTTGAGGACACATATCAATACCTGCTACAATATTTATATCAGAATCAGATATTGCTGTGTTGGCAACTACTTGTCCCATAGTCCCATTACATCCATGTATTATAATATCTATCATTGGTATATTCACTCCTTATATTTTCTATAAGAGCCCATACTCTTCCATACGTTGTTTTAATATATTCAAGTTATCGTCTGATATCTCTATGAGTGGAAGACGCGGACTGCCCATTTTGAATCCCATGAGATTTAAAGCTGCTTTTACTGGAATGGGATTTACTTCAAGAAATAGTGCATCTATCAATGGTTTGAGTTTAAATTGGAGTTTATAGCTTTTCTCAATGTTTCCCGTTAAGAAGCTATATACCATCTCATGGGTGTCTTTTGGTGCTATATTGGCAACTACAGATATGACACCTTTTCCACCTACTGATAATAGAGGAACTACCATATCATCATTACCTGAATATAGATCTATTGAACCTTCGCATAGCCTAGCCATTTCTACTACTTGAGATATATTTCCACTTGCTTCCTTTATGCCTACTATGTTTTCTATTTTCGATAATTCGTATAAGGTAGTAGGAGTCATGTTAAGTCCAGTTCTGCCAGGTACATTATATATTATAATAGGCAGCTCTACCGATTCAGCAATTGCAGTATAGTGGGCTATGAGTCCTTTTTGGGTAGTTTTATTATAATAAGGGGTTACTATAAGTAAACCATCTACACCTAGTTTTTGTGCTTCGATGGAAGCTTCTATTACACTTTTTGTATTATTACCACCGGTGCCAGCAATTACGGGAATTCGACCATTTACTCTATCAACGGCAAATTTGATTGCCTCGTTTCTTTCTTTTAATGTCATAGTAGGGGGTTCACCTGTAGTACCACATACTAATATGGCATCTGTACCTTCTGAAATTTGGAAATCTATAAGTTCGCCAAATGTGGCGTAATTTATGCCATCACTAGTAAATGGAGTTGATAGGGCAACGCACGAACCTTTAAAAATACTCATATTAATCCACACCTTTCTTTAATATACTTTTAGTTCTCTAAGTATTCAATAAGTTTTTCTGCAATTTGAATAGTATTAGTAGCAGCACCTTTTCTGATATTATCTGCTACTACCCATAGATTTACACCATTTTCCACACTGTAATCTCTTCTTATTCTTCCCACATAGACTTGATCTTTTCCTTCTACATTTGAGGGCATGGGATAGATAGCGTTATCAGGATCATCTTGTACCACAATTCCTGGGGCTTGTGAGAGGGTATCCTTTAATTCGTCTATATCAAAACTCCTCTCAAATTCGATATTTATTGATTCACTGTGACAATTAAATACTGGAACTCTTACAGTGGTAGCAGTTATTTTGATGTCTTTGTCGTGCAAAATTTTACATGTTTCATTTATCATCTTCATTTCTTCTTTTGTATATCCATTATCCAAGAAGTCATCAATATGAGGTATACAATTGGAAAATATAGCATGGGGAAACTTTTTAGGAGTTTTCCCATCCATACCTCTTTTAAGATCATTATAGCCTGCTACGCCGGCGCCGGATACGGCTTGATAAGTTGAATATATGACCCTTTTAATTTTATATCGATCATGTAGTGGCTTCAAAACTACCACTGCTTGGATAGTAGAGCAATTAGGGTTTGCAATTATTCCCTTGTGTTTTAATATATCTTCAGGATTTACTTCAGGTATTACAAGTGGGACATCCTCATGCATACGCCATGCACTACTATTATCTATTACAACTATTCCTTTTTTTGCTGCAATGGGAGCATAAACTTCACTTACTGAACCACCAGCTGAAAACAACGCAATATCTATATTTTTGTCATCAAAACAGGTTTCATTTAGTTCTTCTATTGTATGCTCCTTACCCATAAATTTGATTTTTTTTCCTGCTGAACGGGCTGATGCAAATAGATAATATTTATCTATAGGTAAGTCTCGTTCCTCTAATATTTCTAAAAACTTCCTACCTACCATACCGGTAGCTCCTACAATAGCTAAGTTATATTTTTTCATAGTTTTTCCTCCCAGTAAAAGATTTTTTCAACTTATATTGTCATGTTATGTGTAGATAATCAAATATGCGCCTATTTTTCATCATAGATTAGAAAAGCGGCTGAATGAGCCAGCCGCTTCCGCACTACTATATATCTACACAAGTAAATTAATCTTTGTAGCCGAAAGCAGTCAGCGCTCCACTAATATACAAATAAATATTAGTGACAATCCAAGGGTTATTTACCCAGGGATCAGGGGGAAAGTTATGGGTGTTCTCTCTCCCTTCGGCGTTTTCCCCTTTCAATCAAACTTCTATATAGCCCCCATAAGCTTAAAGCTTGATCTACTCTTGAAAAACGCTCCTCTAGACTGCTAGTATTTAATAGTTAATTTTTCTTTTTAATTAAATTAAAAATCAACGTATAAACATCAATTAAACTCTGTCAAAACTTTAATCCATTATATCACTCGAGATTGTATATGTCAAAAATTTTAAACTAGCAATTGGTTATTCATGTGTGTCAAGTTTTTATTGGCACCTTTTTCTTCCTGAAAATCAATTGCCCACGAAAATTATACACTAACTTGGTTATTCTAATATTAATACAATTTGGAATATGTAGATCCGTAGTATTAAAAAGGATAAAAAGATTTTATGTTGAATATAGGTTATTAATAGCAGTTTGCAGTTTTAAGTAGGAAGGATAGGAAGAAAGGTATGAATATAAGAGATGATGTATATGTTTTAAAAGATAGGGTTGTAAAACATAGAAGGTGGTTTCATCAGTACCCTGAATTAGATTTTGATGTAGAAAAGACACGAGAGTATATAATAAATGAACTTGAAAGACTTAATTTTCATAAGATAGAAACTTTATCTGGAGGGGTAAAAGGAGTAATATATGCAAAAAATTCTATATCCACTCTTGCTTTTAGAGCAGACATGGATGCTTTAGCAATAGAAGAAAAGAGTGGACTTGTTTTTTCTTCTAAGATATCAGGAAGAATGCATGCATGTGGTCATGATGGTCATATGGCTATATTGTTGGGACTGGCTGAATGGGTCTCACTTAATAGGGATGTATTGAGGCATAATATTGTATTTATATTTCAACCAGCTGAAGAAACAACTGGTGGTGCCCTTCCCATGATAGAAGCAGGAGTACTAAAAGAGCCGAAAGTTGATGCTATATTTGCATTTCATATTTTTCCTCATATAGAACAGGGGAAATTGGGTATTAGATCAGGTCCACTAATGGCTCAAACCGCAGAGTTTGATATATATCTAAAGGGCAAGAGTTCCCATGGAGCAATGCCTCATAAAGGAGCAGATGGCATAGTTGCAGCTAGTCATTTAGTATGTGCATTGCAGAGTCTCGTGACTAGACGAGTGGATCCTTTAGAGACTACACTTATTTCTATAGGGCATATGGAGGGCGGTACGGAAAGAAATGTACTTGCTGAGAATGTGCTTTTAGAGGGTATAATAAGGACATTTAACGATGAAACATATAATCTTTTAAAAGAAGATATAAAAGATTTACTAAAAGGATTAGAACTTTCCCATGGGGTAAAGGGTAAATTTGAGGAAATAACATATTATCCAGTTGTATATAATGACTATGAATTGGTAAATAGACTAAAAAAAATATTATCGGATGAAATAGTGGTAGATGCTAAGCCAGTAATGATAGCAGAAGATTTTTCTTATTATCAAAGGGAAATACCAGGTGTTCTCATATTACTTGGAGCACGAAATAAGAATCATGGACATGTATATCCCCTCCATAGTAATAAGTTTAATTTTGATGAAGAAATACTTCTCATAGGTATACAGACTTTATTGGATATTGTTTTAAAATTTTAGCTTTTGTTTTTTAGTATTTGCTTTTTTCTAAGATATAGATAAGTCAACAACTTTGGTATTCAACATTGCAAACAGTTGAAAAATATTACAAGTCAATGTAATTTATGGATTTATTTATTTTGTTTTAATTTTTTGTAAAAACTCAAAGTTTATTTCTATTGAACTATATTCTAAATATTGTTACAATAAGTAGTGCAATGAATTTTAAATAATTATTGTGAAATAAAATTCAAATAGGGAAGGATTGACTGAATGTGGGTAAGTTTTTTAATAGAATGTATTATGGCGATCCAAGAAAGCCAGATTTAAAACTAGAAGATATGCCAGATAATCGATTTGAACTTTTCTTTACTGTATTAAAGGTAAGGTTTTGGAAACTTATTCAATTAAATCTTATGTATTCAATATTTTGGATACCTACGATTTTATGGACATATATGCAAGGGCTTGTAATGGCACATACTGATGTAGAAGCAGTACTTGGGTTAGACTATTTTTTGATTCTCATACCTTGCTTAGTAATAGCAGGTCCAGCTACTGCTGGAGTGACCTATGTAATACGAAACTGGGCTAAAGACGAACATGCTTGGATATTTAGTGATTTCAAGGATGCGTGGAAAGAAAATTGGAAAGAAAGTCTTCTAATAATGCTCATAAACGGTGTAGCTCTAATGCTATTTTATACAGCCCTGTTTGTATATACGCAGCTTGCTGTGGCCGATAGTAAATGGTATCTAATCCCTAGATATTTTATATTGATGATGGGAATTATATTCGCAATGATGAATATGTTCATATTTCCCATGCTCGTCACATACAAATTAAAAATTAAACAGATATATAAAAATGCTTTGATATTTACGATTGTAGAGTTGCCCAGGACTATATTTATTTTTGTAATATCAATGGCAATTTTTTATCTATCAATAAGATTTTATGTTTTACCAATGTTTATTATAGGTTTTACTCTGCCTATGTTAATTTCTATATCCTATGCCAATTGGGTATTTGATAAATATTTAAATAAGAATATTGAAGGTGCTAAGAGTGATGAAGACATTGTTTTAGATGATGATAATAAATTAGGGCAAGATATTAATTCTGAGAGTAGAGAAAATAATATCAACGGTAATAAGGATGATATAGATGATCAAATTAACTAGATAGATTGAGAGGTGATTTGATATATATAATAATTTTGCCTATGTCTATGATAAATTAATGGAAGATTACGGATATAATAAATGGGTCGATTATATTGAAAAGATATTTGGAAAATTGAATAATACACCATCGACAGTAGTTGATATAGCTTGTGGTACAGGTAATATGACGGTTCTCCTTGCAGAGAAGGGATATAATATAATAGGGATAGATAATTCTGAGGATATGTTATATGTGGCAAAGGAAAAATCTTTAAATAGGGGACTTGATATTCCTTTTATTCATCAGGATATACGAAATCTGGCATTACATAGACCGGTTGATGCTATTACATGTATGTGTGATGGTTTTAATTATATTCTTTCAGATATAGAGCTCCTATCTATATTCAAAAAAATATATGAACTTTTAAACAGACAGGGAATTTTACTATTTGATATTAGTTCTTATTATAAATTAAGCAAAGTACTTAAAGATAATATAATGGCAGATGCAAGTGAAGATATAAGTTTTATATGGTTTAATACGTTTGATGAACAGGATGATATATGCTGTATGGATTTAACTTTTTTTGTAAAAGAAGGATATCGATATAGACGTTTTGATGAAACTCATTATCAACGCGCCTATAACTTAAATGATGTAAAGACTTTTTTGGCAAATTCCGGTTTTTCAAACATCCAGGTATTTAATCCTTTAACTTTTGATTCTCCTAAGATAGATAGTCATAGATGGGTATTTATTGCGCAAAAAATGTAAATAGTATAATATTGGGGTGTTTAAACATATGAAAGATTATATAATTAGAGCTACAGCAGCAGAGGGATATATAAGAGCGTTTGCAGCACAGACTACACAGATGGTAGAAACGGCTCGAAAAACACATAATTTATATCCGATTGCCTCTGCTGCCCTAGGACGGACTATGACTGCTGCATCTATGATGGCGATAGATCTAAAGAATGAAAGAGATACCCTATCTATTATAATAAAGGGAGGAGGTCCCATTGGGAGTATAGTAGTTGTGGCAAATGCAAAAGGTATGGTAAAAGGATATGTGGATAATCCCTTTGTCGACTTACCATTAAATTCTGAAGGAAAACTTGATGTTGCAGGTGCAGTAGGCACGAATGGAAAATTGACTGTAATAAAGGATTATAAATTGAAAGAGCCTTACATAGGACAGGTTGATATTGTAACGGGAGAAATAGCTGAAGACATAACATATTATTTTGCTGTATCAGAACAGCAACCTTCTGCTACTGCTTTAGGAGTTTTGGTAAATCCTGATCTAAGCATAAAAGCATCTGGTGGCTTTATAATACAGCCTATGCCTGGTGCGCCTGATGAACTTATAGAGGATATAGAAAAGAAATTATCAAAAACAACTCCGGTTTCTACTCAAATAGCAAATGGCAAGACACCAGAGAATATACTGGAAGACATTATAGGAGAATATGGGTTAAAAATCAATCAATATCTAGATGTATTGTTTAAATGTGATTGTAATAGAAAGCGCTTAGAATCTGTTCTTATAAGTCTTGGTAAGGAAGAATTAGAAGATATATTAAAAAATGATGGTAAAGCCGAATTAGTATGTCATTACTGTAATAAAAAATATAATTTTAATGCTGACGAACTTAAAGAGCTTATAAGACAAGCATCTAGCACTTAAATTGATTTTATGTTATAATCATACCTTAAGAGAGGCATGGAGCTTAACCCTTGCAAAAATTTATAGAATTAGGAGAATGATATGACTAGAGAATTATTTGCAAAGGCTAAGGGGAAAATTATACCATTTGACCAAGATGGTGAATTTTTTTATAGAAAAGCAAAAAAATATGAGGAGAATAATCAATATATAGATGCTCTAAACTTTTACAGAAAAGCTGTGGAGAAAGACCCGGATAATCTTAATTATATGTTGGACTTGGCAGATACGTTTACGGAGATGAACTATTTTGAAGAGTCTAATAAGATATTATTTTCGATGCTTCGCAGAAAAAAGGTACTTTCTGATTGTTACTTTGGGTTAGGATGTAATTTTTTAGGGTTGCAGGATTTTAATAAGGCCGAAGAATGTTTTGACAAATATCTTCAGGTTGATAATAATGGAATATACTCAGAAGATGCTAGATATCTACTTGCCATACTACAAGATGAAGAATTCTTTTTTCAAGCATTAGAGGATATAGATTTAGAAGATGAACAACTATATGATATGGCTAATAAAGGTAAAATATTCATGGATCGGGGCGAGTATAAAAAGGCAATAAAGCAACTAAAAAAAGTGGTAAAGCGTGATCCTTCTATGGTATTTGCAAGGAACAACCTTGCTCTAGCATATTTTTGTATAGGCGATTTGGATAATGCAATTGATACTACTTTAAAAATGTTAGAAGATTTTCCTTTAAATGTACATGCACTTTGTAATATGGCCCTTTTCTTACACGAAAATGGAGAATTGGAGAGAGCTGAAGATTATATACAAGGCCTTATGGATATGTCTATTACTGATGGAGAAGATATACACAAAATCGCTGTTACACTATGTGAACTTAAAAGGCATAGTGAAGCTTATAGATATTTGAAGTTACTTCTTCAGTATAAGCCATATGACGTTAGAGTTCTACATTATATCGCAGTTGCATCTTTTAATTTAAAACGCTATAGTGAAGCTCTATCATATTGGGACAAAGTAAGTAAGATCTCTCCTAGGAATACTATAAGTGCGTATTATAGACGTTATACTCTTCAAGTATTGAAGGGTCAAAGAGAAATTAAGGAGATATCTTATAACTACCAGGTTCCCTATGATGAAATGGTAAATAGGGTTAAGCGGATAAATGAATACATCAATATGCCCTCTGAGGAACAAAGGCAAAGATGGTTAGAGGATGATACTATATACAATCTTTTTAACTGGGGAATTGCTTTAAATGATGATATAATAAAAAGGGCGATTCTTGCTACAGTATCTAACTTTAAAGATGGTAAAGCTGAGAATTTTTTGAGGAATTATATACTAAAGAGGAATGAAAAAGATGAGCAAAAAAGAGAAGCTTTAGCATATTTAAAGCGTATGGATGCGAAAGAACCATATGTTGCGTATATAAATGATAGTGTTGTGGAAGTAAAGGTGAGTATAATTGATTTAAACAAGATAGAGCTTCCTAGTAAATATAAGAAGGTTTTTGAGTTTACTATAGAAACTATGGCAGAGAGATATGAAACAGGATATGAAGATTATATAGAGGAGATATGGTCAAGGTTTATAAAATCGCTATATCCAGATAGACTTCCAAGAATATATAAAATTGAAACTTGGGCTGCTACTTTGGAATATTATTATTGTACGCAACATGATATAGATGTGAGTAAAAATGAATTAGCTAGACTTTATAATATAACTCCAAATAGTATAAATAATAATCTTAAAAAACTGGAGAAGATTATAGAGATATAGGAAAGCATGCTGTAAGAATTAATTATAAGATGTATGATGAAGCCCCCTTTTGAATATTCTGTTAATAGTATTTCAATATTCAAAGGGGGGTAATATTATATATGGATAGGGAGAAATCTAAATATGTCATTAAGGTTGCATCCACATATATAGGGACTGTTATAGGTGCCGGCTTTGCATCAGGGCGTGAAATATGCATATTTTTTACAAATTATGGGAAAATATCTTATGTGTCGCTATTGATATCTACTATGTTATTTATGTGTATTGGTAGTAATATATTAGTACTAGGACGGAAACTTAATGTCAACTGTTATGGTGATATGATTAAGGATATATTTAAAGGACTGGCACCATTTGTTGATATATATCTGTTCATAGTATATGTGATTATATCTGTTGCAATGTTTGCCGGCGCCGGCGCTTTGTTTAGTAAATATTATTGGCTGTGCATATTAATAACAGCAGGATTTGCAGTATTGGCCATAATAAATGGGTTAGACGGTCTTTTAAATGCAAATATAATTATAATACCTATGATACTTTTGTTTGACATTATATTGTTTGTATATCATATAGAATTTCCTGTAAATTTACATAACTGCAGTATGATATCATTAAAATCCTTATTTAACTCTCTTAAGTCATCTCTTATATATACATCGTATAATACAATATTATGTATAGGTGTAATGGCACCCTTAGGGAATAGAATTGAAAACAGTTTTATATCTAGACGGGGAGGCTATATTGGAGGACTAGTGATAGGGATTATGCTATTTATATCTAACTATTGTATTTTTGCATATATGCCCCATATATCTCTAAGGGAGATGCCTCTCCTAGATATTGCCAAGACAGTGAATCCTATATTTGGATGGTGTTATGTGCTTATGTTGTGGGGTGCCATATTTACTACGCTTATTGCTAATCTATTTTCAATAACTTCAATTTTAGAAAGATTCGTACCAAGCTATCTGCAAAATGTGGTTTTCATATGTATGATCATTATAATTTCACTATTTGCAAAGTTTGGATTTTCAAATATAGTTTCTATATTTTATCCAATACTAGGTATTATTGGGTTGATATTTATAACATATATGGCTCTATTTCCTGTAACTACAAGAGATTAAATTCTTAAAGAATAGAATCATTTTTTATCTTTATAATGTCTTTTTAATTTTTCAATAAGTATATTACGGTCATTTAACGTAGGCTCCATAAGTACCCAATCATATACCATATTCAGTGCTTGCCCTATTTGACGTTCATCTTTAACGCCTATACCCAATTTCATTATATCATGTCCATTTATCTCAAGTTGAGATCTCGATATAGGGTGATTTTCTTTGAGTATGATAAAAGCTATTTTTTTCAATTTACTTATATTATTAGATTGGCATTCTAGCAATTCCTTCAAATTGAGCATTGTGATAGTATTTTTAACGCCAATACTTGCCATTGTCTTCCTTATAAAATATGGTGCTAAATCATAATTTATGGGTGTATCTAAAGTAGATAATATATTTATTACATCTTGTCTTGTTTGGTTGTCATATTTCAGTCGCTTGAGAATTTTATTTATAATAGTCTTTCTATCTTCTAATTTAGTAGTCCATATTAGAAACATACATAGTCTTTCAACAATATTATAGGAACACTTGTCAATATAAGAGGCTATATATTCCATATATGACTGATCAATCAGGATTCTAGATTCAGGTATAATATGTTCTTGAATACCCAACGAATATAGTAGAATAATGGCTTTGCTTGTAAATTCGCCTAACAATATCTGTTCTAATTCTTCTTTTATTCGTTCTGCTGATATATTTTTTATGAGTTTGCTATTGTTATCTATGGCAGATAGAGTGTCTTTATCTATATTAAATCCCAGTTGAGATGCGAATCGTATTGCTCGCATCATACGCAGAGGATCTTCAAAAAATCTCTCATTGGGATTACCTACTGTTCTTATAATCTTATTCTTAATATCTTGATAGCCTCCATATGGATCTACAAAAGATTTTCTATCTAGTAATGGATTAAAGGCTAGGGAATTCATGGTGAAATCTCGCCTCTTAAGATCTTCATATATATTTGTTGTAAAATTCACATTACTTGGATGACGAAAGTCCCTATAGCATTCTTCTGTGCGATAGGTTGTTATCTCAATGGGAGTATTGTCTATGAAAACTTGTATTGTGCCGAATCGTTTTCCAACTATTACTTTATGAACATCATTAAATGTAGCCTCGATCTCATTTGGCAGGAGGGAAGTGGCAATATCCCAGTCTTGTATAGGTCTATTCAATATATAATCTCTAAGGGCACCCCCTACGATATATGCTTCGTGTCCTTTATCCATAATACGTTTCAATACAGTTGTAACCTCAGTTGGAATTGCATCTATATTCATGTTTATCATCTCCGTTAGTTAAGATTATATTTTTTCAATTCACATTCTGGATAATAGTGTTCAAGTATCTCTATATAATTTTTCCCGAGTAGGCAGAGTCCATAAGTCCCATATTGACTCATACCTACTCCATGTCCATAACCTCCTCCTACAACTGTTATGTAGGTTATATTTCCATCAGTATCTCGCTCAATATCTATATATGCAAAGGCACTTGGAAGCAGAGGGAAATTTTCTCTTATGGTTCCATCATGACATTTCAATTCTACTGGGTTTTTATCTATATAATCTATTGGTTTTATTACATTTCTTATATTGAGTTCTTTTTTTACTTTGTAGATACCACTTGTAGTAGATATTTCAAGCTCCATTATATTACCACCTTGTCCTCGTTTGGTAACGGTTATATTTAAGAGTTTACCAATGTCATCAGGTATTGTCTCATATTCATATTTATTATCGCCTACGAAGGTGAGTATAAAATTAGGATCTTCCTCTTGAACAATGGGGAGATTATAGGCTATTGAGTTTTCCAACTGTTCCCTTGAAAATTTTACTGACCATCGAAACATAGGAGAGAATCGATCGAATGATGTATTATTTATATTATCTATAAAAGCTCTAAAGTTTTCTTCATTGTGAAGGCTTGGACTATCACCTATGTATTGAGGCTTTGCTCGAAGATAAGGTTTTTGAATCCCTGGGAATTTACCTTCGCTATCGCTCCATACTTCACTATATTCAGCTGTATAACCACATGAAGTCGAAAAAAAACGGGTGTCTGCTATTTCATCTTCAAAAAATGGAACTAATCCACATGTGCTATTTACTGCTTCTATAGCTATAGGACTCTCTTCTATATTATTATACATTTGACTTGCTGTACTATCATCTAGATGGGCACCATATATGGCAAAACCGGAGCGATTTATAGCAGCTACGGCATATGCTCGTGCAACTATGGCTTGTACTTTGAGTGCTTCTAATCCAAAAGCAACAGGCATTTCACTTGTTACAACGGAATATAGGTATTTTTCTATATCTAGCTCGTTTATTAAAATTAGGCCTTCTACCCCTATTGCTATTTCTAAGTTCCCTTTATAGCAGGTACCTTTATCTAAATGTTTGCTAAATTCTCTTTTAATATCTTTTATATAAAAGATATTATCATCATTTCCCTCTATATGCCATCTACGAGAAGTTGTAGAAAGTATGTTTCCTTTATAGTACAAGTCAATACCGTTACTGCCTGTTTTGAATAGAAGTTCATCACCTTCTTCAAAATGAAATTTTTGTGGTACGACACCACTATATTCTTTTATTATGCATGAAGTACCAAGTATAAGACTGATTTGTTCATGATATTTGTTTTTATATGATGAGTCATTTAAGAGTACCCTTATTTTATTTTTAGGTAGTTTTTGACGATCTAATATGGCTAACTGTCCTATGTTGTTATCATCGGAATATATGTATATATTTTCTGTACCAATGGGTATATTGTCATAATTGGAATAGATAACTTCATCATTTCCACTCATATAGATGGGTATATTTTTAACTACTTGTATGTTTCCTACATATATATCTTCAATAACCTCATAATTTCTTTGAAGCACTTTTGATACATTATGCATTTCTAATATTTCATGATAGAATATATAATTATCTATTATATGTAGGGATATAGGAGTCCATTTTTCTGTAGAGAAGGGATATTTACATATATAAGATACTTTTTTCCCTTGAATATCTACAGTTATATTATGATTGTCTTTCTCTAGAAATAGGGCAGCAGGTATAAATTTATAATTGGGTATATGACTGATGCACAATTTTTTATTAAATTTTTCAACTATAAAAGTCAAGGGAATATTATTATTTTTATACTGGAGAGTAACTAATACTTTATATTCCCTTGTATTAATTATTTTAGTTGACATAATATCATATGTTATATAGTCTCTATTTTCATATAAAAAGTTGATGAGTTCTAGATTTCCTTCATAATGTGGGTGTATATGTTCTTCATATGACATATCATCTTTGCTTAAAACTGCATTAAAAAAAAGACTAATTTTTTCTTTAGCACGGTCAGTTTTTATCCAATATATTTTGAAAAGAAACAATATTATCGTTATGGTGAGACATAAAAGTAAAACAAATTTTTTGGTGTTCATGCTTTACCCTCCATATATTAAGGCATACCTTTATTTTAAAATATACTATGATTTTTTACAAGTATGCCAAAGAATATAAATTATTATATAAGTTGTTATAAAAATGTAAGGATAAATTAACAAAATTTTAAAACAAAGGTTATAAAATATCTGGGAGATGCAGGATTATGATGTAGCAATTAATTAAAAAATTAGGAGGTGATTGTCTTGAAAAAAATATGGGAACAATACAGACATTTTCTATTGCTTATCCTCTTTAGAATATTATATATATGGTTTATATATTGCGAGAAGACAGTTGTACCTAAATATATTATGTTTTCGCCAATAGACCTTAAGATTCCATTTGTTAAAGAATTTGTAGTACCATATCTATTTTGGTATATATATATGGCTTTTGGATTTATATATCTAGGTTTTGTATCTAAAAAAGATTATTATAGATTATTTTTATTTATATTTATTGGCATGGTTATATGTTATACTGTATATACAGTTTTACCTAATGGACAGAATCTTCGCCCTGTTATTACTGCTGATGATATCTTTTCAAAAGCCATTAAGAATATATATGAAAAAGATACTCCCACTAATGTAGCCCCTAGTATACACGTGTTAAACTCTATTGCAATACATATTGCTCTCATTAGATATGAGCCGTTTAAAGAAAATCGAATCTTAAGATTTACTTCATTAGGTATTATGCTCTTTATATGTGCATCTACGGTATTAATAAAGCAACACTCAGTATTAGATGTTATATGGGCTATTGTATTATCTGGAGTTTTATATTTTTCCATATATCTGTTGCCTCAATTAGTGGAGACAGAGAAAGATAGAGAAAAGACTGTAGCCTATTTCCAATAAAGTTCAGGAATTATTTCGAATTTTAGTTTTATTTTGCGTTTTTAAGGCTAATTTCATTATTTTTTTGATTTTTGAGTTTCCACAAAAGATAAAACAAAAATTTATAAGTTTGTAGAACGGATTAACTTATAATGCTTCATGATGGTTTTATAAAAAATGTGGGAACTCAATTTTTTATCCTAATAATAGTTATAAAATTTAAAAATGGATGACAACCAGCTTGAAATATGGTATAATCTATTACCGGATTCAATAATAATGCCAACATAGCTCAGTTGGTAGAGCAGCAGTTTCGTAAACTGCAGGTCAAGGGTTCGAGTCCCTTTGTTGGCTCCAATTGCCGGGGTGTAGCGCAGCTTGGTAGCGCGTCTCGTTCGGGACGAGAAGGTCGCAGGTTCAAGTCCTGTCACCCCGACCACATATAAATGTTGTATAGAGTTGTTTAACTTGATAAATAATAGTTGTTAAGTGTCAATATAGATTGATAAAATAATATGATTTTAACTATGAAGAAGAGGAGTACACTTTACATATTAAAAGAGAGAGAATCCCATGGGCTGAGAGGTTTCTCAAGTATTAAGTAAGTGGAATGTCGCTTCTGAGTTACTTGACTGAATGGCAGTAGGTCAAGCGATTGCCATCGATATGGTATTTGAGAGTCTACAATAGGATGCCTATTGTAGAAATTAGGGTGGTACCGCGAAGAGAAGTCCTTCGTCCTTTAATAGGGATGGAGGTTTTTATTATTTTATGGAATTTTTTTATAATAGGGCGTTTTTTAGATAATGAATGATGGAAATAGATTGTAGTATTCATAGGTTATAGATTAATATATACGGTTGGAATGATATTGTACTATTTTTTCATGAGTTAAAGAAAATAGTGTTATTTTTAAAAATAGTAGTTTTCACATTCAAGTTGGGAATAGGTTACTTTAAAAATAAAATGGGAGGTTAAAACTATGTCAAATAAATTAATTGCCAAGACATATGATCCTAGTAAAGTTGAAGATAGAATTTACGATATGTGGATGAAAAATGATTATTTTAAAGCAGAAGTAGATGAAGAAAAAGACCCATATTGTATAGTGATGCCGCCGCCTAATATAACAGGCCAATTGCATATGGGACATGCCCTTGATAACACACTTCAAGATATTCTAATAAGGTGGAGGCGTATGGAAGGGTATGCTGCTCTTTGGTTACCAGGGACAGATCATGCCAGTATAGCTACTGAGGTAAAAATAATAGAAGAACTAAAAAAAGAAGGTCTTACAAAACACGATCTTGGAAGAGAAGCTTTCTTGGAAAGGGCTTGGAAATGGAAGGAGCAATATGGTGGTCGAATAGTAGAACAGCTTAAAAAGTTAGGTTCTTCTTGTGATTGGTCTAGAGAGAGATTTACCATGGATGAAGGTTGTAGTAGGGCTGTAACAGAAGTATTTGTAAGATTTTATGAAGAAGGGCTTATATATAGAGGAGATAGGATAATAAATTGGTGCCCCGATTGTCAAACAGCTCTTTCAGATGCGGAGGTAGAATATGAGGAAGATAATGGATATTTTTGGTATATAAAATATCCAATTATAGATTCTAATGAAAGTGTTATAATTGCTACCACCCGTCCAGAGACAATGCTTGGAGATACGGCAGTTGCTGTACATCCAGATGATGAAAGATACTCTCATCTAATAGGTAAAAAAATTCTGCTTCCTCTTGTAAATAGAGAAATACCTATAATAGCAGATAGCTATGTAGATAGGGAGTTTGGTACAGGTGTGGTTAAGATAACTCCGGCTCATGACCCAAATGACTTTGAAATAGGATTGCGCCATAATTTGCCTCAAATACGTATAATGGATGATAGTGCTACAATGAATGATAATGCAGGTAAATATGTGGGTATGGATAGATATGAGGCAAGGCAAAAGATAGTATCAGATTTAAAAGAGCAAGGATTTCTTCATAAAATAGAGGCCCATAAGCATAATGTAGGTCATTGCTATAGGTGCCACACCACTGTAGAACCTATAGTTTCTAGACAGTGGTTTGTAAAAATGGCGCCCCTTGCAAAACCTGCAATTGATGTCGTTAAAGAAGGTAAGATAAAATTTATACCTGAACGTTTTAGCAAGATATATTTTAATTGGATGGAAAATATAAAGGATTGGTGTATTTCAAGGCAACTATGGTGGGGACATAGAATACCTGCATATTATTGTGAAAATTGCAATGAAATGGTAGTTGCAAGATCTAAACCAGAAAATTGTCCTAAGTGTGGAGCTTCTAGTTTTAAGCAAGACGAAGATGTACTTGATACGTGGTTTAGTTCTGCCTTATGGCCATTTTCAACCTTAGGTTGGCCAGATAAAACGGCTGAACTTGAATATTTTTATCCAACTGATGTGCTTGTAACAGGCTATGACATAATATTTTTCTGGGTAGCAAGAATGATTGTTTCTGGACTTGCTCACATGGGCGAGATACCATTTGAATATGTGTTTATACATGGTATTGTAAGGGATTCAGAGGGGCGGAAAATGAGTAAATCTTTGGGTAATGGTGTTGACCCTCTCGAGGTTATTGATAAATATGGTGCCGATGCATTGAGATTGAGTTTAGTTGTTGGTACGTCTCCAGGTAATGACATGAGATTTCGTTGGGAAAAAGTAGAGGCTTGTAGAAACTTTGCAAATAAGGTCTGGAATGCTGCCAGATTTATTCTTATGAATCTTGAAAATCTCAATATTGAACTAAAACCAGTACCTGTTCGAAAGCTGGAATTACCTGATAGATGGATTATAAGTAAATATAATCGCCTTGTAGAAGAAGTTACAGATAATATGGAAAAGTTTGAATTAGGTATAGCAGCTCAAAAGATATATGATTTTACTTGGGATGAATTTTGCGATTGGTATATAGAATTGGTTAAACCTAGGCTATATGGGAGCGATGACGACGCAAGACAGGTAGCAATGTCTACATTAGTGTATGTATTATCCAATACCCTTAAGCTACTTCATCCGTTTATGCCTTTTATAACTGAAGAGATTTGGCAACATATGCCCGTACAATATGAGAGTATAATGATAGCAAAATGGCCCACTGTTGATACAGAAGAAATAGATATACAGGCAGAAGAAAAGATGGAAGAGATAATGGATATAATAAGAGCAATACGAAATATACGTTCAGAAATGGATGTACCCATGGGTAAAAAAGCTAAAATGTATATTGTTTCCCAACCTGATTGGGAAGATGTGCTTTTAAATGGTGCAATATATTTTGAGAAACTTGCAGGTATTGGGGAAATAATAATAGAAAGTAGCGAAGATGTGATCCCAAAGGGGACAGCATCAGCAGTTACATCAAAGGCGCAAATTTTTATACCATTAGAAGACTTAATTGATTTTGATAAGGAAAGAGATAGACTGTTATCTGAGAAAGCTAGACTGGAAAAGGAAGTCAAAAGGGCTCAAAGTAAGCTGGAAAATGTGAATTTCGTAAAGAAAGCACCTGAACATATAGTTGAAGAAGAAAGAAGAAAGAAAAAAGAGTATGAATCCATACTATTTAAAGTAATAGAAAGATTGAAAGAATTAGATGAAATGATGGATTAAAATAATGTGCTTAGAGAGAGGGACATTACATGACGTATGAAGAAGCACTGAAATATATACATGATACAAACAGATTTGGTATAAAATGTGGCCTTAGAAATGTGAGTGAATTACTAAAAAGATTAGATAATCCGCAAGATAAATTTAAATCAATACACATAGCCGGTACAAATGGAAAGGGTTCTACTGCAGCAATGTTAGCCTATGTTTTAAAGAAACAAGGATACAAGGTAGGGATGTTTACCTCTCCCTACCTTGAGGATTTTAGGGAGAGAATACAAGTAAACTTAGAACTTATAGACAAAGACGCATTAGCTCGTATTACAACAGATATAAAAAACCATATCGATAAAATGATACTAGATGGATATGATCATCCAACAGAATTTGAAATAGTGACAGCCATTGGTTTCACATATTTTGCAGAACAAAAAGTTGATTATGCAGTTGTAGAAACTGGTTTAGGAGGTAGATTGGATGCAACCAATGTTATAAATCCTGTACTTACAATAATTACATCTATAAGCTATGATCATATGAATATATTAGGAGATAGTATAGAGTCTATAGCATTTGAAAAAGCAGGAATAATAAAGCCCAATACTCCAGTTGTAATCTATCCTCAGATAAAAGAGGTATTTTCAGTACTTTCTGATATAGCTCGTAAGAAAAATGCAATTATATACAATGTTGCAGATGCAAAGTTTGATATGCTTTTTTCAGAATTCGGTCTACAAAAATTTAATTTTACGTATGGAGAATGGGAATTAGATACTATAACTATCCACCTTACGGGAAAACATCAGATATTAAATGCTATAACTGTACTTACTGCTATATTTGCATTAAATAATATGGGGATTACCATATCAGATATAGCGGTTATAGATGGTTTAGCATCTACAAAATGGCCTGGTAGACTAGAAAAAATTAGAACTAATCCTGATATAATAATTGATGGTGCTCATAATGAGGCAAGTGCTAAAATATTAGCGGATACTATAAAACAGTATTACGGGGATAGACGTATTATATTAGTTATAGGTATATTAAAAGATAAAGAAGTGAACAAGATATTAAAATCATTATGTCCTATATCTCATACAGTAATAGTTACATCGCCAAATAATCCTCGAGCGATGGAACCGCATAAACTTTCTCAAATAGCAGGCATGTATTGTGATAATATATTGGTAGCTAATAGAATAGACGATGCGATACGTATGGCAGAAAAAATGGTTAAATCAAATGATATAATTGTATTCAGTGGCTCTATATATTTGATAGGTGAAGTTAGAAAATTTTTAAAATATGAATGATTTTTGTGGTGTCATCATAATAATTAAATGATAGGAGAATAAATCCTTGCGAAAAAGGATGATGATACCATGGATACAGAACGCCGAAATTTAGATAATGGAAGATTATTAGAGCTTATACAGGATACCATAAGAGAATGGCAAGATGCAGAAAGTTGTTATTTGAGTAAAGATGGGATTGAAGAGTTAGAGGATAAAAACTATCGTAAGATTCAATTATTAAAAGAGTTGTATCAATCCCTTATAAGAGAAGCTAAGGAGAGAAATCTTACTCTTTCTAAAGAACAGTTATTTACTCAAATTATAACTAATTATAGTGATGAGGAAGAATAATAAAGGGTTATGGCAAAATCATTAATGATTTTGCCATAACCCTTTATTTAGGGACTATTTTTGCAACAGCCCATTATTAAGTTGTAAGAGTAGCTATTATATTCTTATATACCACAGGAGCTCTATTTAACCAATTGTTACATATGAGTTTTGCCTGTTTACTATCTGTCACATTGAGTTTTAACTCAAGTAGGATCATATCTTCTTCCATAACCCTGCATGTTATTATGTATTGTCTGTCGGCTAGTTTTTTGTATTCTGCAGTTATTTGACTTTCTTTTCGAAGTCTATTACGATTTTTATGGGCATAATTATCTATTTTTTGCTTTAAATCAGAACTAATTCGATGTTCAAAAAGTTCTAGCACCTTTGTGCCCGTTGGTGATATACTATATAAATATTTATCCCGTGCTTCAAGGAAGTTGACTAATTTAGTATCAATGAGCTCACTTAGGTATTGTTGAAGTTCAAAATAAGGTATGATATTATTCTCCAGAAAGAATTGGGTTATTTGAGGATTAGTAAGGGGTATATCGAGTGCTTGCATATAATAGAGAATAATTATCTTATTTTTAGCTATATTATGTATTTGATCCACTGTATTCACCTCGAAATTGCATGTTGTGATATTGATTATCTAGATAATCAATATTGATATAAAAAAATAAGAGGGCTATCATGAAATTACTCAAGTTTAATATACTAGACCTGAATAATTATAACACATTTTTTAGTCTATGACTAATAAGCCTAAAATCAATTATAGAACCCCCTATAAAGGTCTTTATAGGGGGTTATTGGAGAGAGAAAACTTTATTTTAAACAATAAAGGGTTTTATCTCTTCTAATAAGTCATCGCAATCATCTGAATATATCTCTAATGTTACAGGCTTACTAAGATCGAGGCTGAATATTCCCAGTATAGACTTTGCATCAACGACATGACGACCAGACCTTAAGTCTATTTCATAGGGATACTTGCTGACAATATTTACAAAATCTTTAACATTTTCAGCTAATGACAATTTAATGTTGACCGTTTTCATAAGACCAACCTCCTATAATTTGCATAAAATTGTATTTCAATATAATTATATCAAGCATCTCATGTAAAGGCAAGACAAAACAAAATTTTCGTCTTGTATAATCGTTATAATATTTTTATTAGTGTTAATAATATACTTATATGAAATTAGGGGAGTGAACTAGTTGAAAATAGGTATACCACGATCATTGTTGTATTATGATAATTATCCATATTGGGAGACTTTTTTTCAGAGTTTAGGATATGAGCTTATACTTTCTAATAGTACTACTAAATCAGTACTTGATATGGGTGTATTGGCATGTGTACAGGATTCTTGTATACCAGTTAAATTATATCATGGTCATGTCTTGAACCTAATAGGAAGATGTGATAAAGTGTTTGTTCCTAGATTTAGAAGTATAGAGAGGCGAGAGTTTGTATGTCCCAAACTTATAGGATTACCTGAAATGTTACGAGGTGCCGGTGTAATAGAAGACAAAGAGATGTTAGTGATAGATATAGATGGATATAAAAATTCTGAAGAACGACATAAAGGCTTTGTTAAATATGCAATAAGGGAGAAAAAAAACAAAAAAGAGGTAAATGAACTTATCAAAAACTGTGAATTAAGTCAACTCAAATATAGGGAATCACAACTGGTAAAACTAAAACAATTAGAAAATTCTAATACCAAAATTATTGCAATTATAGGTCATCCATATTTAATCTATGATACCTATATAAATATGGGATTAGCAGAAAAATTAAAAAAAGTAGGATATGAAGTTTTATATCCCGAAAATATTCCTATTCAAAATATAAATTATGAATGTAATCGACTGCCTAAAAGAATATTTCTAAGTTATGGTAGAAGATTATTTGGCAGTGCTATGGATATGATGCGAAATTACCGAGTAGACGGTATAATCTTTCTTACAAGTTTTGGTTGTGGTGTAGATGCTCTTATAGGTGAACTCCTGGAAATCTATAACAATAGGTACTTTAATATACCATATACTACATTGGTATTAGACGAACACACAGGTCAAGGAGGAGTTAAAACTCGCATAGAAGCATTTTTAGATATGATAAGATGGAGGGAAAAAGATGGTACTGACATTTCCCCATATGGGCCAGATGTATATTCCTGCAAAAGCTTTTTTTGAAGAGATGGGGATAGAAACCATTCCTCCTCCTCCAGTTACAAAAAGAACATTAGAGCTTGGTACCAAATATTCACCAGAATTTGTGTGTTTACCATTTAAGATTAATTTAGGCAACTATATAGAAAGCATAGAAAAAGGCGCAGATACTATAGTTATAACTGGTAGTTGTGGACCTTGTAGATTTGGATTATATGGCATAGTTCAAGTAGAAATACTTCGAGAGCTTGGTTACGATGTAGATATTCTTGTATTAGATCCTCCTAGAGAAGATTATTCAAAACTTATGGAAAATCTAAAGAAAATTGGTGAGGGTAAAGACTTTAAGACAGTATCACGGGCAGCAAGAAAGGCTGCTCCCATAGTAATTAGTTGTGATAAATTATATGAGCTAGCTGTATATAAGAGAGCCAGAGAAAGAATAAAAGGCGATACAGATAAAATACTTAATGAGTTTGAAAGAACGGTCTATAATACACATGGAGCAGACAAAATTACAGAACTTTTAAAGTTATATAGTAGGAAACTTAAGGAGATTCCAGAGAAGGAAGAATATACACCCATTTATATAGGATTAGTAGGGGAGATTTATACATTAATAGAACCCTATGTAAACTTAGATATCGAACGAAAATTGGGTTTATTAGGTGTACACGTGAGTAGAAATATGAAAGTAGACTGGTGGGTTAGAACCCATCTACTTCCAGATATACCGCTTAGAATTAAAGAAAAAATCATATTGCACAGAGGACGTCAATATTTAGGAATGTGCATAGGAGGCCATGCCAGACAAACAATTGCCCATTCTATTAATTATGCAAAGGAAGGTTATGATGGGATTATACAAGTTATGCCTTTTGCGTGTATGCCAGAAGTAGTAGCACAGAGTATACTCCCATCGGTTTCTAGGGATAAAGACATTCCTATAATGACATTTACAGTAGATGAGATAACAGGTGATGCAGGCTATAATACGCGTTTAGAGGCCTTTGTCGAGACTATAAAACAAAGAAAAATAAAGGCATAAGGAGGAAGAAAAAATATAATGGGTGAGTGTGGACTCTACTTGGGAATTGATGTTGGTTCGGTGAGTACCAATATAATTGTAATAGACAGGGATTTAACTGTGTTAGAAAAATATTATATAAGAACTCAAGGTCGACCAATTCAAATACTTAAAGAATCATTAATGAAGTTGTCTTCGAATTTGCCGTTGAATAGTAAAATTTCCGGTGTAGGTTGTACTGGAAGTGGCAGGGAATTGGCAGGAGCTATTGTAGGAGCAGATGTAGTAAAAAATGAGATAACTGCTCATGGTATAGCAGCATTGACATTTTTACCTGATACTAATACGGTTATAGAAATAGGAGGTCAGGATTCGAAAATAATAATAATAAGGAATGGTATAATAACCGATTTTGCTATGAATACTGTTTGTGCAGCAGGAACAGGTTCATTTTTGGATAGGCAGGCATCGAGGCTTAATATACCTATAGATGAATTTGGTAAACTTGCAACTGAATCAAAATCACCAGTAAGAATAGCAGGTAGATGTGCTGTATTTGCAGAATCAGATATGATACACAAGCAGCAAATGGGTCATGAAATTGCTGATATAGTGGGAGGGCTTTGTATTGCTTTAGTGAGAAATTATTTAAACAATGTGGGAAAAGGCAAAAAAATTTTGCCTAGAGTAGTATTTCAAGGGGGAGTAGCGGCAAATAGAGGAATAAAAAACGCATTTGAAAGTATGTTAAATACAGAAATAACTGTACCAGAGAATTATGATGTTATGGGTGCTTTAGGAGCTGCAATATTAGCAAAAGATGAAGTGGATAGTACGAATTCAACAAAATTTAGAGGATTTGCAAGACTAAAAGATGATTTTGTTTCTACAAGTTTTGAATGTGATGGATGTCCCAATATGTGCGAGATAGTCGAAATAAAAGTAGGTTCTCAAATAGTTGCACGCTGGGGAGATAGGTGTGGTAAGTGGACAAGTGCACAGTAGAATATATTCCTTATTTAGTGGAATACTAAGTCGAAACGAAGATAGGAAGGTGAATATGTTGGATTTTAAAAAAGATCCAAGCGATGAGCAAAAACACTATGTAGCCTCAGTATGTCCGGAATATGAGCAATACGCTGTATTGGTAAATAGTTATAATTATTTGGATGACGAGGTAAATTGTGAGAAATGTATACATTGGGAGGATGGTGAATGTAAAATATTTGATGAAATACTCACAAATATCGATCAAACTTAATGGATAAAGCATCGCACAATAGAAATATTTCAAAACTTAAAATGATATCCTATAGAAGAATCTAATTTCTATATTCAATGTAAGCATATTAATGCTTATATTTTTTATTACGCCCTTTTAGATGTATATAGTTTAACAATATTGCATAAAAGAGAGATTAAGGAAATAAGAAGTACTCGTTATGCTGACAGGAACGCTAGTAAAGCCTTATCTAATATAATCTTTAAAAAATCATATTGCAAATTGAGCTATTTTGTATTAATATATAGATACAGAAGCAAGAGCAAAAGAGTTCCTGAGATGCTCGCTAAGCTTCTCTTTTTAACCCACAGAGATAATATGGGAATTCGGAGTTTAGCTACGTATGACAAGTCTCTATGAAAAATAGAGAAAGTCAGAAATAGCTAACAGGATACCCACCTGCCAAGAGGCGGGTAAAAAAGGTAGCATAACGACATCATGGGAACCAACAATCCCCCCAAGTTTCAACTTGGGGGGATTATTGAATTTTCTCAGATTATTGGGATTTGACTAACAGGTTGATTTTCAGGTACTTGGGTTTCTTTGGTTTTTTTGTTTTTATTTGTGCTTATATTACATATATGGAACACTGGACACCACTTTGTAATTCCTTCAGCAATTTTCATAGAGCCCATTATCATCAGAAAGTTCGATGAACGTTTTACCCCTCTCCCTAACAGATAAAAACCAGCAGTAAGGCGTATATAGCTGTCTATAGTGCTCATATTTTTTTTCATTTATTTCCTCCTTGTATAAATTGATTATAACTATAGTGTTTTACCTTGAATAATTAAATTATACATACCATCTAGTTGGAAATATTTTTATAATATAGATAGATAAGTTAAAGTTTTCAAAAACATATATCGAGCTTATTAGGTAGATAAGGATTCATGTTTTCCATTTTTAGCATATTTATTTTTTAAAATAAAAATAGATATAGAA
This sequence comes from Firmicutes bacterium UBA3920, assembly GCA_002386065.1. Classification (GTDB taxonomy): domain Bacteria; phylum Bacillota; class Clostridia; order Caldicoprobacterales; family Xylanivirgaceae; genus UBA3920. The sequence continues at coordinate 20,139 of DGES01000026.1, read as the reverse complement.
AAACATATAGATTCTGACACAATTGTGGCTATCCATATCCCTTTTTCACCAAATAAAGCAGTCAATATAAAAAGGGAAATGGTTATAATAACAAGTCCTCTTCCTAGAGAAATTATAGTTGCATGTATGGGTTTTTCTATTGAAGCCAAAAAACCAGATATATTTACATTATAACCCACTATGAGAAATGACAGGGCAAATATTCTAAGTGCTTTTACTGAATATTTATACAAACCATCTTTTTTTGACCCTATAAAAATTTTTACAATGGAAGGAGCACAAAATACTACTATAGCAAAACTTGCTATAGATACAGCAGTTATAGTTGTAAGACTCATTTTTAATAATTTTGTTACAGTTTTATCGTCTTTTTTTCCATAAAAAAAACTAGATAAGGGTTGCATACCTTGCGTTATGCCTACCATAGTCATAAGTACTAATGTATTTACATAAGATATTATGCTATAAGTTACTACACCATCTTCACCGATATACTTTAATATATTTTTATTAAATAAAAATATAACTATTCCTGCAGATAGTTCTGTTATGCAATCAGGAAAACCAATTGCCATTATTCTCTTTAATGTAGATGCTCTAAATTTGAATTTGGAAAAATTTAAATTAGAGTCTTTTCTTAGAAAATGAGCAAGAAAAAATACACAGGATGCCACTTGTGCAATTCCAGTCGCATAGGCGGCTCCAGGTATTCCAAGATTTAACTTGATTACAAAAATATAGTCAAGAATAATATTCATAAGAGCAGAGATAGATACTCCGGCGATTGAAAGTTGGGGAAATCCATCAGTTTTTACAATTACCTCCAAAGAATAAGATACTATAAAAAAACCATTAAACATAATAATTATTCTAAGATAGTTTTTAACATATTCTAAGGTTGCATCAGTGGCCCCTAGAAAAAGAGCAATTCTTTCAAGATTCAATAGGCCAAGGAATAGAATAATAAAAGACAAAATTATGGTTATAGCGATAGTCATAGAAAAAGTCATATTTGCTCTTTCTATATTTTCTTGTCCCAGATATATTGCTATTATTGTGGATGCTCCAGTTGCAAATAATAGAGAAGTTGCAAAAATGAGATTTACAAAGGGCATTGATATATTAATAGCTGCCATAGCAATAGGTCCAACTCCGCGACTGACAAATATACCATCTACCAAGGTATATAGAGAATAAACCCACATTGCTGTAACTGATGGAAGTAAATACTTAAAAAAATTTTTCTTTAAAGTTTGATTATGTTTTTCAGTTTCTATTGTTTCATTCATATTATCCACCTCTTCTATAAGAGTATAAACCTTGGTATAATACTAAGGTCAAGATTTATAAATAAACTCAATATAGTGAAGGTGGAGGGTAAATCTATGAAAAATTATTATACAATAGGAGAGATATCCAAGATATATGATATTGGTAGGGATTCACTTAGATATTATGAAGAAATTGGGATATTAAATCCATCGAGGGATAAAAATGGTTATAGACTCTATAAAATGCAGGATATATGGAAGTTAAATGTGATTAAAGATCTTAAAAATTTAGACTTCACTATGAAACAAATAAAAAAATATTTAGATAATAGAACTGTTGATTCAACTAAAGCGATATTAAACAGTCAAATGGAGCTTATAGATAAAAAGATAAGGAAATTAAAAGAGACTAAAAGGAGTATGGATCATAGGCTACAGAATATAGAAAATGCACACAAAGACATAAAATTAAATACTATGAAACTTATTTACTTAGAAGAGAGGAGAGTTCTTAAGTTAAATGGGAAAGTATCGCGAGATGAAGAAGTCGATTTTTTAATAAAAAAATTACAAAAACAATATGAGGATAGACTATATCTTTTTGGTAACAATAATATAGGTGCTACAGTTTCAATGGAATATATAAAAAAAGACATATATAATCTCTATGAATCTGTTTTTTTTCTTTTAGATCCGTGGGATGAGAGCTATAACTTAATATTGGATGAGGGATGTTACCTTAGTCTTACCTATAGAGGGTCTTATGAACAAAGTAAGATGTTTATACCTAAAATGCTTGAATATATAGACAATAAAAAATATGAGGTATTATCAAACCCCATTGAAATATATAAAATTGATATACATGAAACGAGTTGTATAGATGAATTTATAACAGAAATTCAAATACCTATAAGAAAAAAGTAGATAAAAACGACAAAAAACTAACCATTAACTATTTACTGTATTATAAATAGATAATGGTTAGTTTTGATTGGTACCCCCAAGGGGATTCGAACCCCTGTCACCGCCGTGAGAGGGCGGCATCTTAACCGCTTGACCATGGGGGCATAATATTGGCTGCGGAACTAGGATTCGAACCTAGACAATATGAGTCAGAGTCATATGTGCTACCGTTACACCATTCCGCAATATTTTTATTATTTGATTTCAAATAACCAGCGTTAACCATTATACCAAATATGTTTAAAATGTCAATACTTTTTTTATATTTTGTTATTATTCCCAGGTTGTAAAGTTAAATGACGGGTTTTTTTAGAAATATTCTATACAGATATTTTGCTAAATAACCCTCTGGATTTATAATTCAAGCTGCAAAATAAATATTAACATTTTATAGTATATTGTTCTTAACATTTTTTTTGATTTTCCATAGAAAAATGCATTTATACGAGCAAATAAATCACATTGACTTGTAGTGTTTTATTTGCTGTTTACATATTAAACGGCAAAGGTATTGATTTATCTATGATTCAGAAAAGAATGTGGGAACACTCCAAAAAATTTGAGTTGACAAATACAAGGCTACACTATATAATAAATACAAATTCGTGTATAAAAAATGGTAAAGACGATGAAAGGGAGCAGTAAGTTTAAACTCCTTTAAGAGAGCTGCCGGGTGGTGTAAGGCAGTAGGATATAAGCTGAACCTCGCCCTTGAGTTGCCAACCGAAAGCTGAATAGCAAGTAGACTTGGACGGTGGTCCCCCGTAACTTGGGACAAGGTATTTTTTGTACCTATATTCGAGTGGATATAATGCCCATATTTTAAAATGGTATTATGTCAAATAGAGTGGTACCGCGGAAAGTAACTTTTCGTCTCTAGGTTCGGGGATGAAAAGTTTTTTTATTGTTGAAAATATTTAGGAGGGATATAAAGGTGAAAATGCTTGACATGACTTTGGGGGAACTATTGGATATTCAAGCAGAAAGATATCCTGATAATGAAGCTGTTGTATTTCCATTTGAAGGTATAAGATGGACTTATTCTCAATTTAAACAAAAAGTAGATACAGTTGCCCGAGGATTGATTGAAATGGGCGTTAAAAAAGGAGATCATGTATCTGTATGGACTACAAATGTACCGGAATGGTTACTTATTCAATTTGCCACTGGAAGAATTGGAGCAGTTTTAGTGACAGTAAATACTAACTATAAGGCTTTTGAGTTGGAGTATCTATTGAGACAATCAGATACATCTACTTTGGTTATGACAAGTGGATTTAAAGACTCTGATTATGTTAAAATAATAAATGAACTCTGTCCTGAACTTAAAAATACTCTCCCAGGTCAATTACGATCTTCTAAGTTTCCCTATCTAAGAAATATAATATATATAGGCAACTCAAAACATGATGGTATGTTCAATTTTAATGACCTGTATGATATGGCTGAAAGAGTAGAATCTGAAATCTTAGAGGAAATTCAAAAGGGATTGAGTCCTCAAGATGTTGTAAATATGCAATATACATCAGGCACGACAGGTTTTCCTAAGGGAGTAATGTTGACTCACTATAATATAATAAATAATGGGAATGCTATTGCTGATTGTATGCGCCTCACTTATAGAGATAGATTGTGTATACCTGTGCCCCTTTTTCATTGTTTTGGTTGTGTACTTGGCGTAATGGCATGTGTTACTAAAGGAGCAACAATGGTTTTAATTGATCATTATAATCCCATAAAGGTGATGGAAGCGGTACAGCGGGAACGATGTACAGGTTTACATGGTGTACCTACTATGTTTATCGGAATACTTGAAAATCAAAAATTTAATGAATATGACTTTTCTACTTTGAGAACGGGTATAATGGCGGGTTCACCTTGTCCCACCAAGATTATGAGACAGGTCATAGAAAAGATGAATATGAAGGATATAACTATAGCGTACGGCCAGACTGAATCTTCTCCAGTTATAACGCAAACTAGAGTTGATGACCCCATAGAAGTCAGAGTGTCTACAGTAGGGAAACCTCTTCCAGGAGTAGAAGTTAAAATAATAGACCCAGATACAGGTGAAGAGGTGGAACCGGGAGAGCAAGGAGAACTTATTACCCGTGGTTATGGTGTAATGAAAGGATATTATAAAATGGAAGAGGCTACAAAGGCAGCAATAGATGCGGATGGTTGGCTTCATACAGGAGATTTGGCTACTGTGGATAAGAATGGATATTACAGGATAACTGGTAGATTAAAAGATATGATAATAAGAGGTGGAGAAAACATATATCCTAGAGAGATCGAAGAGTTTATATATACACACCCTGCTGTTAAGGATGTACAAGTTATAGGAGTACCTGATAAGAAATATGGAGAGGAAGTATTTGCATATATAATTTTAAAAGACAATATAAAAGATCCTCCAACTGAGGAAGAGATAATTGAATTTGTGAAACAAGGGCTATCCAGATTTAAAACTCCCAAGTATGTGCGCTTTATTGATAGTTATCCCATGACTGCTAGTGGTAAAATACAAAAGTATAAGCTTAGGGAAATGGCGGTGGAAGAACTTATTAAGCTCCATAAAGAAACATGTACAGAAACTGCGTAGAAAATTTATTTTTAAAATTTAAAATATTTAAAAGGGTATAATAATGTCTAATAGCGTATAGATGATTTGAGTTTTATGCTATGTGACTAAAAAACAATAATGGTTTGTGATGTGGTTTTTTAAAGGACGGCAAAGGGTGATAAATAGAGTTATGAAGAAAGATAAAATTATAGTAAATATTGGTGATGAGAGGATAGAGGTTAATAGAGGTACAAAATTGGAACACATAAGTGTTCAGTATCAAGATATGTGGCCAGCACAGATAGTTGCTGCTAAGGTAAATAATTCTATTAGAGAATTATCCTATACTCTATATGAAGATTGCAGTATACAATTTATTGATATGTCGATGACAGATGGAATTAGAATCTATTTGAGGAGCCTAATATTTATTTTTATTAGGGCATGTTATGAACTTTTTCCAGATAGTGATGTATTTATAGAACATAGTCTAGGGAATGGCTTGTATTGCGAACTTCATGGACAATTTCCATTAAACTCAAAACAAGTAAAAGAAATAGAAAACAAAATGCGAGAAATTGTGGCTAATAATGAACCCTTCGAACGACTTAGAGTATCCAAAACTGAGGCAGAACGCATATTTAAAGACATGGGTTTTTGCGATAAAATCGAAATGCTAGAATTTAGGCCAGAAGATTATGTAAACTTATATAGATGTGGATGGATGTATGACTATTTATATGGTTATATGGTACCTAGTACTGGCTATATTAAAAAATTCAAATTACATTTCCATCTTCCAGGTATAGTGCTTTTATATCCATCTAAAGATAAACCAGATAAAGTAGCGGAATTTGTTGATTCGCCTAAATTATTTAGAGTATATAGAGAGTCAGAAAAGTGGTGCAAGCGGATAGAAGTAGAAAATGTAGCCGATTTAAATAATGCAATAAAGCAGAATAAAGGTGGAGATCTCATACGAATATGTGAAGCCCATCAAGAGAAAATTATTGCCCAAATTGCAGATGATATATCTGAGCAGAGAGACGGTATAAGATTGATTTTGATTGCAGGTCCATCTTCCTCAGGCAAGACAACTTTTGCTCAACGTTTTAGGGTTCAACTTATGGTAAATGGATTAAAACCTGTATCTATATCTATAGACAATTACTTTTTAAATAGAGAGGATATTCCTTTAAATGAAGATGGAAAGCGTGATATGGAATCCATAGACGTTATAGATATTGAACTGTTCAATGAACATCTAACCCAGCTTATACAGGGGCAAGCGGTTCAAATTCCATTTTATAATTTTAAAACAGGTTCTAGAGAATATACTGGAAAAGTAGTGAAGATTGACGAAGATCAGCCAATAATAGTTGAAGGTATCCATGGACTTAATGAAAAATTGACTGCTATGATACCAAAATCCAACAAGTACAAGATATATATCAGTGCACTTACTCAACTCAATATAGATAATCACAACAGAATACCTACTACAGATACGCGCCTCATAAGACGCATAGTTAGAGATCACCTATTTAGGGGAACTTCTATAGAGGAAACCCTCAGTATGTGGCCTATGGTGAGGGAAGGAGAAGAGAAAAATATTTTTCCATATCAGGAGCAAGCAGATTTTATGTTTAATTCAGCTCTCATATATGAGCTGTCTGTATTAAAACCATATATATTTCCATTGCTCGAAGATGTTAGTAGAGATAGTCCGTATTTTACTGAAGTAAATAGATTAAAAAAGTTTATGAAATATTTTATAGAGTTAGAGCCTGAGCAAATACCTAATAATTCTATATTGAGAGAATTTATAGGTGGAAGTTGCTTCTATTAATAGAACCATGACTTTTTAACTAATATATAAGCATTATAAACAAAAAGCTCTGATTTCAGATATTAGATTTTTTGATTTCATAAACTAATTTTTAATAATGAGTTTGAGGTTTATACGAGTTAAAAATTTATTTAAATTTAATGGTAAATAATATTTTTTAATTTGAGGCTTATTACTACATTTTGGATATGGATGTCATTATTTAATTTATTGGAATTAGCTAATAAGTAAGCTTAGAAATTGTGTAATAGGTATTACTGTTCAAATAGTATAAATTACATTTTATTTGAATATAAGAGCTATACATTTATTTTAGTTTATAAAAAAGCTGTTGCAAAACTATTAATAGTTTTACAACAGCCTTTTCTTATTCAGCTTTTTTTTGTTCAAGTATAACTTCTTCAGTATTACCTGATTTAGCATTTTTTAATGCTGCATTTGCCAATTCTTTGAAGTTTTCCACCGAATGTGTTGCTCCGGTTATATTGTCTATTTCTTTTACGTTTTGTTTTTCTATAAGTTGTTGTTCTAGCGCCGGCGAGAATTCTTCAGGTGAAGTGCCAGATGCCTCCTTCATAGTAGCATTGTATTCTTCATCTTCAGATTTCAAATTTCCCTCTTCATTCACATAATCAAAATCGACATCAGCGATTTTACCATCTTTAATGGTTATCTCTACATAAGCTTTCCATCCATGTTCATCAAAATTATCATAAGTTGCCTTGTAAGTGCCATCTTTATATCCACTACTATCACCACAACCAACTAAAATTGTTGCAAGCATGAGTGAAATAATGAAAATACTTAATGTTTTCTTCATAATAGATACCTCCATTTTCATTTTTTAGTATTTTTACAATAGATCAAATATTGTTATATTACAACCATAGGTTGAATAAACATGGAGTAGCATGCGAACAAGATTTATGGTGCGATACCATTAAACCCTAAAAAAGCATAGGCCATAAGTCCAAGGGCTATAAGCCTTATGGGTATACCGCTGAAAGCTGGTACTATAGTATCTTCATCTACCCTATCCATTGCATCAGATATTAGTACAGATATCAAGGTATAACCTAGACCAGCACCTATTGCATAGATCACAGAGTATAATATATGCTCTTGTTCTATACCTATAAGTACAGCTGCTAGTATTATTGAGTTAGCTACTATTTGTTCTACTGATATACCTACATTATTATATTTACCCATTTTTTTAGATATTAAAACAGTTAATTGTGCAACTAAAAATAAAATTAAGGAAAATAAGATAGTTGTTAGGTATGAGATATTTAGTGGTTCTAGTATCCAAGTATAAAGTATATAACTAAATATAGACATTACAATCAAGGAAATTGTTACCAATATGCCTTCCTGCACTATAGAGATTTTTTTGTTGCTTTTATTTATAACAGGATATACCCCTAAAAGTTTTGAAAGCACAAAATTATCTGAAAAAATAGTAGCTACAAGAAGATATATAAAATCCATAAAAATCACTTCTTTCTATTTATGCTGTTTTTTTATCTTTGTCAAAAATACCAGATAAAATTGCAAGTAAGAATCCTGTAATTATGAAGGCTGCAGGTGCTTCTAATATAGCAGTATATTTTCCCCCTAATAATTCTCTTATTATACCAATACCACATAAAATTAATATAAACCCTATACTAAGAGCTAATATATTTAATATTGAATATTTTTTTTCATGCAAGAATATTTGTACTATTATAGATATAGTAAAAAGTAGCACTGGTATATATATTCCCAATTCGTTTACAATATCGGGAAAATATGCTTGGAAAATCAAGTACATAATACTAGTTATGAATGCAGTTAGTATTATATAAAATAGCATCAACATGGAATTAGGTGCTTTGTTTATGAATAGATGCATTATCAAATTTGTAATTATCAATACTATAGAAGCAGCCAAACCTATGGAGAGTGCCGTTTTTAAACTAGTAGTAGCAACGAATCCAGTACATATGGCAGCTAATAATGCTGTATTATTTTTTTTATTATTATATGAGTTCAAGATTAATTCCCTCCTCCTTCAAGATGAGTATTAAAAAATTCTATTGCAGCATTGACACCGTCAACTACGGCTTGAGCACTTATGGTAGCTCCTGAGATACCTTGTACTTCATCATTAGCTGATGTCTCATCATTTACAAGCGTTAAAGGAGTTTTGGCTGTTTTATCTTTAAATCTACTTGTAAACTCATCATCTGCAATTTTATCTCCAAGTCCTTCAGTTTCATTTTGAGATAATATTTCTATACCTGATATCTTTCCTTCGTTGGTTATAGCAATTGCTATAGATATGGTGCTGTATGCTCCTTCGGAATCAACTTTTATAAGATAGCCCTTCAATTCATCATTGCTATATGCGCCTTTTACACTACGTATTTTACTATCTTCGGGGATGTCTATATCTAAATCTTTTAGACTATCAGCTTCAGGTAACAAGGAGGTTATGTCTATATTATCTTTAGTCTCAAAGTTATTTTCAGCAATTTTATCTTCTAAAGCCCCATATACTACTCCAGTGATAATAGAGCATATCACTATGAGTACTACTAGTATTAACGTCCATTTAAGCTCTATTTTCAATTACTTCACCTCCCCAAAAGTTCTAGGAATAGTGTGTCTTTCAATCATTGGAACGAATAGGTTCATTATAAGTATGGAGTAGCAAACACCTTCTGCAGTCTGTCCAATTGTCCTAAATAGAAATGTCAACACACCACATCCAATACCCATTATAAATTTTCCTTTTTTAGTAACTGGAGATGTGGTGTAATCGGTAGCCATATATATAGCACCTAATAGAAGACCACCTGCAAATATTTCGTATAATGCAAATATGAAGGGAGTACCTGTATTACAAAAAAGGAATGAAAGTAAAAAGACAGAACCAATATATGATACAGGGATTTCCCATGTAATAACATTTCTATATAACAGATATATACCACCTATGATTAGAGCTAAGGCTGAAGTTTCACCTATGGAACCACCTGTGTAACCTATAAAAACTTCCCACAGGGAAGGGAGGTTGGGACTTGCATTATTTAACAATTCGAGTGGGGTAGCAGTGGATATACCATCTAATGTCCACTTTGTCATGACAGCTGGCCATGTTGCCATAAGGAATGCCCTAGATGCAAGTGCTGGATTTAAAAAATTTTTACCAATACCACCAAATATCTGTTTAACAATTATTATTGCAAATATTCCACCTATCACTGGTATATAGTATGGAACAGAAGGTGGAAGAGAAAAAGCAAGTAATATTCCAGTTACAACAGCGCTTAAATCATCTATTGTTACCTTTTGTTTAAATGTTTTTTGCCATAATAATTCTCCTAATACACAAGATACAACTGATAAAACAACTATTATAAGAGCTCTTATCTTAAAAACTATAATACTAGCTACAAGAGCTGGTAAAAGCGCTATAATCACATCTCTCATAATTGATTTAGTAGAAATACCTTGATGTATATGTGGCGATGAAGATTCTAGATAAGTGTTACTATTCATTTAAATCACCCTTTTATATTATTGTTAGCTGTTATATTTCTTTTAGCTTTTCTAATAGAGTTGACTATTCTAATATAGGATGGACATACATAAGCACAGCAACCACATTCTATACAGCTAGTCCCATTTATTTTTTCAAATCGTTCTATATCGTTTCTTCTACCAAATTTATCGAGATAAAGGGGAAGTAGATTCATAGGGCAGACTCTTACACATCTACCACATCTTATACAATTTTCTTCTTCAAAAATTGGAGCTGCATCTTCAGTAAGACATAGAATTGCAGTTGTGGCTTTGGTTATTGGAATATTAGTGTTTGGCATAGTAATTCCCATCATTGGGCCACCACTTATTATTTTAACTGGTTTTTTTATAAAACCTCCTGCAGCATCTATTAAATCTTGAAAGGGGGTTCCTAATTTTACCCAAAAATCTTGGGGATTAGCTATGGCATCACCAGTTACAGTAACTATTCTTGAAATAAGAGGAGTTCTATATGCGACCGCTTCATAAATAGCATACGAAGTTGCAACGTTTTGTACGATACAACCTATATCTGCAGGGAGTTTGCCGATGGGAACTTCTCTGCCTAATATAGCATAAATGAGCTGTTTTTCTGAACCTTGGGGATATTTTGTTTCTAATATTTTTATTTCTATTTTATCTGAGGCGCCTATATCATTAATCGCTTTTTCAATAGCTGATATAGCTTCTTTTTTATTATCTTCAATACCTATATATCCCTTTGCATTGGGGAAAAGATGTAAAATAATATTAAGGCCTTTTACAATCTTTATTGGTTCATTTAGCATTAGTTTATAATCGCATGTAATATATGGTTCACATTCACAGCCATTTAAAATAATTGAATCAATTTTTTTATAGTTAGAAGGATTTAATTTTATATAGGTGGGAAATGCTGCACCACCCATACCCACAATGCCAGCTTTATGGATTATGTCAATGATATGTTCCCTAGAAAGTTCTTTATAATCAAGTAAGTTATGAATAGGATTATATTCTTCATATTGATGATCATTTTTTATTATTATTGCAGGTATATGAGCTCCTTCTGCATATGGTATTTCTCGTATATCTACTACTTCACCAGAAATACTAGAATGTATAGGGGCAGACATGGATGCAACTGCATCAGCTATTACCTGGCCTACCAAAACTCTATCTCCCTTTTTAACTATAGGTTGGCAGATAGCACCTGTATGTTGCTGCATTAAAAAAACTGCTTTTTCTTTTGGCAGTAATTTTGTTACAGGTTTATTTTCTGTCAATTCCTTGTTATAGGGAGGATGTACTCCATTTTTAAATGTCAATGTATTCATGGGAATTCCTCCATTCTATTTTAAGCGGCAAATAAAATGAGTTTAAAATTATTATAGAATCTGTTTTGTGATTTGTCAATTTTTAATCAAAGTTTTGAAAGATTTGATTTTATTAGGCTTTTAAGACAATAAGGATTAAAGAAGGGCTTAATCTTTAACGACCGAAATTTCATAATAGAATGAGAGACAATTTGATAAACTTTTAAATTACATTGATTTATATTTATATGTTAATAGCCGAAGTTCATAATATTTCTAAAGTTCATAAAAATGTAATTTTCAAAATCCTTGACAAATTGCTTGCATTTTTATATCATAGGGTAAGAATAATCTCAATGAGGGGTATTAACTCAGTTGGTAGAGTGCCATCTTGACGTGGTGGAAGTCATAGGTTCGAATCCTATATACCCCACCAACTAGAAGCCCGAAGTTCGGGCTTATTTTATATGACTTGCCCAAAGAAGGGGAGGATATGTAATGTATACGGAAGATGATTTGATAAGTGTAAGGAGCCAAATACGAGGTTTAATTATAAAGATAGTTATTTTATTTGCAATTTTTTTAACGGTTTCTTTAATACTAGCAAAAAATATTAGTAATCCCCTTGGACTTTTTATATTAATAGTGGGTCTATGCATATGTGAGTTTATATGGGGGATATATGGTAAACCAGTTGTAATCTACAAAAAATTTCTGCAAGAGCTATTGACAGGTAGAAAAAGACAACAGACAGGATATGTAGTATCTATTGGTTCTGAACCTGTGTATAAAGACAATAAGTTATTTTACTATGAAATCTTTATAAAAGAAAATGTTGATGATGATATAGATAAGATGCTCTTAATGGATAGTAATAAAGATTTTCCTCCTATCGAAAAGGGAAAGTGGTATGAGTTTACATTATATCAAAATTATATAGTGGACATGAAAGAAATTCAGGAGTAAGTAAAAGCTTCGATTTGTCGAAGCTTTTTTGTTTGATTTTTTTTATCAAGGTTACTTATATAATATGTAACATAAAAAGGAGGTATTTCTGTGAAATATAGAAAGTTAGGGAAATATGGTATAAAAGTAAGTGAAATAGCACTTGGAAGTTGGCTCACATATGGAGCTACATATGGTCAAGAACGTGCAGTAGACTGTATAAAGAAGGCATATGATTTGGGAATTAATTATTTTGACACTGCAGATGTATATGGTGTTGGACAGACCTATCCTGGGGCAGCTGAAGAAGTATTAGGTGATGTACTCAAAGAATTTCCTAGATCTTCTTATGTTCTTGCTACTAAGACATTTTGGCCAGTAGGTGATGGTCCAAATGATAGAGGATTGTCTAGAAAGCATATAATAGAGCAATGTAATGCAAGTTTAAAACGGTTAAATACTGATTATGTAGATATATTCTATTGCCATAGATATGATATGGAAACACCTGTTGAGGAGACACTTATGGCATTAGATGATCTTGTGCGTCAGGGTAAAATTCTCTATGTAGGAATAAGTGAGTGGAGTGCTGTTCAGATAGCCGAAGGTGTACATACTACAAAGAGTTTACATTTAAATCCAATTGCAGTGAACCAACCGTCATATAATATGTTTAATCGTTATATAGAGGATGAGGTGATACCACTGTGCAAAAAAGAAGGTATTGGACTTGCAGTATTTAGTCCATTGGCACAGGGGGTACTTACAGGTAAGTACAAAAAAGGTAAACCAATACCCAAAGATAGTAGAGCAGCAAATAAACATACTCAGCATCATATTAAAGGTTACTTGACAGACGAAAATCTAGATAAGGTAGAAAAATTAAGAGCAATAGCAAAAGATTTGGATATAACCATGTCACAACTTGCCCTTGCATGGATACTTCAAAAAGAAGAAATAAGCAGCGTAATAATAGGGGCTACAAAGCCGGAGCAAGTCGAGGAAAATTGCAAGGCATCAGGAATAGAACTATCAGATGACATAATGGAGACTATTGAAAATATATTGGATTGATAGAAAATCGGCATTATGCCGATTTTTTTGCTCAAAAGTGAAACTTTTTTGTCTATTTACAGTTTATAGTAGTAGAGGATGTTATATGGATGTGTTCTTTTATTTTAAAAGTGCATCTTATACTTTGTACTGTGATAGGTCTGGTTTCGCTCATGAATACGGTACAGTAAATGGAGGCATAAATAAAAGTTTTAGCGGAACATTCAATAAAACTTTTGATATTACAAAGGTCTATGAAATTGAATAGATATTAGATGAAAAGGAGCCAATGCTTTTCGTATCAAAAATGACAGTGATGATATTGTAGAATATGGCTTTTAACCACTTTAGCTACAATGTATCAGCTCTCTTTGCCAGATTTTAAAAAGAGTTTTAAGAAACATGATTATGAAAGTAAAGTTTGACATTTTTTTAGTAGAAGATGACAATATAGTGCAAATAGTAGAACAGTATATACCATGATCTTATATAATATTCTCCTGCATGAGCTAATAAAAAGATGATATAATAAGATATAGTAAAATCCAAGCAAGAGAGGAGAGAGATGGTAAATTGTCAAATAATATATTGCCTAAGAGAGACGAAATAAACGATAAATTTAAGTGGAAGCTAGAAGATATATATCCTACTGAAGCCAAATGGGAAGAGGACTATAAGGCAGCAAAATCTGCAATATCAGATATAGAGACCTATAGAGGTAAACTGAGCTCAGATGCCAATGAACTTCTGGAGGCGCTTAATCACTATTATGAAACCCAGCGTATACTAGAGAGACTATTTGTCTATGCTAGAATGAGAAAGGATGAGGACAATTCAAACTCTAAATATCAAGCTCTCAGTGATAGGGCACAGTCATTATTAGTGGAGTTTAGCAGTGCATCCTCTTATCTGGTGCCAGAGATACTATCTATAGGCGAGGAAGTGCTCAAGGGATGGGCCCGAGAAGATAGCAGATTTGACGTATATAGACAGTTTCTAGATGAAATTTTTAGGGAGAAAGATCATGTGCTCTCACCTGATGAAGAACAGATACTTGCTATGGCAGGGGAGATATGTGAGGCGCCGGCGCAAATCTTTTCCATGATAAATGATGCCGACATAAAATTTCCACATATAAAGAATGAAGAAGGAGAAGAAGTTGAACTCACTAAGGGTAGATATATCTCATTTTTAGAGAGCAAAGATAGAAGGGTGAGAAGGGACGCATTCAAGGCATTATATGATACATATGCTAAGCAGAAAAACACTTTGGCTACTACTTTTGCATATAATCTTAAAAAAGATGCATTTATAACGAGGGCTAGAAAATATAATTCAAGCCTTGAGGCGGCACTCTCAAGAGATAATGTAGAGGTTGAAGTGTATGACAACTTAATAAATACAGTAGAGGACAATCTAGAGCCTATGTATAGATATATAAATTTGAGAAAGCGTGCACTAGATGTAGATGAACTTCACATGTATGACATATATGTTCCCTTTGTAGAAGATGTGGATATGAAGGTCTCCTATGATGAGGCTAAAGATATAGTAGCAAAGGCATTGGAGCCTCTAGGCAAAGAATATACAGAGGTATTAAAGAAAGGGTTTGAATCTGGTTGGATTGATGTATATGAAAACGTTGGAAAGACTAGTGGTGCCTATTCGTGGGGCTGTTATGATGCTCACCCCTATATACTTATGAACTATCAAGACAATTTAGATAGCGTATTCACCCTTGCACATGAGATGGGCCATGCAATGCATACCTATCATTCGAATAAAAACCAGCCATATCCTCTAGCTAGCTATAGAATATTTGTAGCAGAGGTAGCATCTACATTAAACGAAATACTTCTCACCCATTACCTTCTAGATACCATAGAGGATATAGCATCTAAAGCGTATATTATAAACCACTATCTAGAAGACTTTAAGGGTACTGTATATAGACAGACCATGTTTGCCGAATTTGAGCGAATAGTCCATCATAAGACAATGGAGGGTATACCCCTTACTTGTCAGGATTTATGTAGTATATACTATGATCTTAACAAAAAATATTTTGGCGATAATATAGTTATAGATAAGGAAATAGGGATGGAATGGGCACGGATACCTCATTTTTATTCTTCCTTTTACGTTTATAAATACGCCATAGGATTTTCTGCAGCATCGGCACTTGCCAAGGCAATATTAGATAAAAAAGATGGTGCTGTAGAGTGCTATATAGAATTTTTATCCAGCGGAGGATCTGATTATCCTGTGAATCAACTAAAAAAGGCAGGAGTGGATGTTTCAATATCTGGACCTATAGAGGATGCTATTGCTATATTTTCTAAATTAGTAGATAAATTAGATTCTCTTATTTGATTCTCTTATTTAAAGAAAAAGTTTTCCATAGTATCTAGCTAGATACTATGGAAAACTTTTTTGCATTTACTGGAAAGCGTTATTTATATTTTAAAATAAGCTGATATTAGACATTAAACCGAAATAGAATGACATCTCCATCTTGAACTACATAGTCTTTGCCTTCAAGACGTATAAGTCCTTTTTCTCTAGCAGCTACACTAGATCCTGCTTTTATGAGATCATCAAAGGCAATTACTTCAGCTCTTATAAATCCACGTTCAAAGTCTGTATGGATTTTACCTGCTGCTTGAGGTGCTTTTGTCCCTTTTTTTATTGTCCAAGCCCGCACTTCATCTGGACCAACTGTTAGATAACTTATAAGTCCTAAAAGTTCATAACAGGCTCTTATGAGTTTATCAAGCCCAGGTTCTTCAATACCCAGTTCTTTTAAGAATATTAATTTTTCATCTTCATCTAGCTGGGCTATTTCTTCTTCCAAACCTGCACATATTTCTATTACATTAGTACCTTCAACATATGCCTTTAACTCTTCAACAAGGGGAAGTTCTTTTTTACCAATATCATTTTCTGATATATTAGCAACATATATAATAGGTTTATCTGTTAGAAGAAAAAGTTGCTGTACAAATTCCTTTTCGTCATCGCTGAATTTCATGTTTCGTACTGGGACGCCATCTTCAAGATTGGACTTTATGCGTTCTAGTAGAGATAGTATTTTTAGCTCATCTTCTCTCCCACTTTTTGATGCTTTCTGTGCTTTGTCAATTTGTTTTTCTATACTTTCAATATCAGCAAATATGAGTTCCAATTCAATGGTTTCTACATCTCGTACGGGATCAATGCTTCCATCTACATGGACTATATCAGAGGAGTCAAAACACCTTACAACATGCACTATGGCATCTACTTCACGTATATTTGCTAAAAATCTATTTCCCAACCCTTCCCCCTTACTTGCACCCTTTACCAATCCTGCAATATCTACAAATTCTATAGTAGCAGGTGTAATCTTTTCAGGATGATATATATTGGCAAGAGCATTGAGTCGGCTATCTGGAACTGGTACTATTCCTATATTAGGATCTATCGTGCAAAATGGATAATTTGCCGCTTGAGCTCCAGCTTTGGTTATAGCATTAAACAATGTGCTTTTTCCTACATTTGGTAAACCAACAATACCTAATTTCATATTTATCCTCCAATGTATGTTACTAATGAACGGTTGATTTAAAAGTTTTACTCGTCATTATATATAATTTTTATCCAATTATTCAAATTTCAATACTAAACATGTTAACAAATAAGCAAACCTCAAACAAATATTAATTATATAATAACAAGTTAGAAGTTTCAAGTATTGGATTTTAAGAGATTGATTCAATTTTTTGCAAAGAAGTTTTTGTTTTTTAAATATGTAATATTATTTATTTCATATTTATTGGCATGTCCCAATATATATTAATATATGGTTAAAATTATTTAAAAATATCCTGTTTGGAAGGAGAATCTATATGTGGAAGGTACAGCAGAAGATTTCAGAAGGCCTTACAACACAAGAAGTTGAAAACTTATTTAAAAAATATGGGTCTAACGAAATTACGGAAACAAAAAAAAATTCTTTAATGGAAATTTTTTTGAGTCAATTCAAAGATTTTATAGTATTGGTACTTTTGATTGCAACATCTATTTCATTTTTCATTGGCGAAATAGCGGATGCAATCACGATAGGAATAATAGTATTTATGAACGCCTTATTAGGTTTTATACAGGAATACAGGACGGAAAAATCGTTGGAGGCATTGAAAGAATTGTCTGCACCTAATGCAAATGTCATAAGAAATGGTAAAGAAAGTACAATATCGGCAAGCGAGATAGTTCCTGGAGATATACTATTGCTTGAGGCAGGTGATAGAATAGCAGCGGATTGTGTTATATTAGAAGGTATAAGTGTTCAGGTAAATGAATCTCTATTAAGCGGAGAATCAATGCCGGTTGAAAAAAAACAGATAGAAGGGGAAATTTCAAATTTGGAAGATTATTCTCCAGAGAATATTTTATATATGGGTACTACCATGACTATGGGAAGGGCAAAGGGCCTTGTTTTAAAAACAGGAATGAATACAGAAATGGGTAGTATTGCCAGCTTAATACAAGATGTTGAATTAGAGCCAACACCACTTCAAAAAAAACTAGATCGAATAGGAAAAGAATTGGTAGCTATAAGTTTAGTAGTTTGTGTATTCATAATAATCGCAGGTATATATCATGGTGAAACAATATATAATATGATTTTGGCGGGTATTTCTCTTGCAGTTGCTGCAATTCCTGAAGGTTTACCTGCTATTGTTACAGTATCTTTAGCCATAGGGGTACAGAGAATGCTAAAACGAAATGCCCTTATAAGGAAGCTCACTGCAGTTGAGACTTTAGGCTGTACTAATATAATATGTACAGATAAAACTGGGACTTTAACTGAAAATAAGATGACGGTAAGAAAAATATATATATGTGAGAAGATATTGGATGTGATGGATTGGTCAGAAGATACAAACTTATTTAAATCGGATAAGAATTTTATAGATCAAAACACGGATAGTTCTTTAGATATGCTACTTAAAATTGGTGCGCTATGTAATAATGCACGTGTGAGAGAAGGACATATATATGGTGATCCAACGGAAGTGGCTATTATAGAGGCATCTATGAAAGGCGATATGTATAATGACAATATTAATAGGTATAAGAGAGTATATGAATTACCCTTTGATTCAGAGCGAAAATGTATGAGTGTTATATGTAAAGATCTGAAAGGCAAAGGATATATTATATTTGTCAAGGGTGCTCCTGATAGGATAATACAAAAATGCACGAAACAGCTAAAAGATGGCGAAATTACACCCCTGGATAGTATAGATAAAAAAAGAATAAATAAGGAAAATGAAGACATGGCAAAAGAGGCACTCAGAGTATTAGCATTTGCATATAGACAAATAGAATATTTGCCACATAGTCCATCTATTAATGGTATAGAACAAAATCTCATATTTGTAGGGCTTGAAGGTATGATAGATCCGCCCAGATTAGAAGCATATGATGCAATAAAAAGTTGTCATAAGGCCGGTATAAGTCCGATTATGATAACTGGCGATCATAAAAATACAGCTATTGCTATAGGTAAGGAACTCAATATATTAAAAGATGGAGATTGTGTGCTTACAGGAGATGAAATCGATAAAATGTCTGATGATGAGTTACAATCCGTCATAGATGCTGTTAAAGTATTTGCGCGAGTAAATCCTAATCATAAACTTCGAATAGTTCGCTCATATAAGCAAAAGGGAAATGTGGTTGCTATGACTGGTGATGGTGTTAATGATGCGCCGGCACTTAAGGAAGCTGATATAGGTATTGCCATGGGAAAGTCAGGTACAGATGTTGCTAAGGAGGCATCATCTATGATACTTCTTGATGATAATTTTTCGACTATTGTATCAGCAGTGGAAGAAGGCAGAATTATATATGATAATATAAGAAAATCCATAAGATATCTTCTTTCTTGTAATCTAGGAGAAATGGTAATGATGGCAATAGCTGCACTGTTTGCCATGCCATTACCATTAGTACCAATACAAATTCTTTGGGTCAATTTAGTCACTGATGGATTTCCTGCTCTTTCACTGAGTGTAGATCCACCTGAAGATGATATAATGGAACAACCTCCTCGAAAGGGTAATTCTAGTATATTTGCGGAAGGTTTAGGTTCACATATATTATTTTCTGGAGCTCTTATAGGCATGAGCGCAATAGCAACTTTTGCCATAATATTAAGTTTTACAGGAAATGTGGATAGAGCACGCACAACGGCCTTTAGCACAATGATACTTACAGAACTTTTATATGCGTTTGAAAGTCGTTCTGAGAGAAAGAATGTATTAGAGATCGATTTTTTCAGGAATCCATATCTAATACTTGCAAATTTGGTATCTCTAGTATTGACGCTATTTGTTATATATATACCTAAACTATCTGAAATATTTAAGACATTTCCTTTAGAAGTAAATGACTGGATGATCGCTATTGGATTTTCTCTTGTGGAAATGTTAGTTAGTAGTCTAACAACCAATCCTAGAAGACGCTTGGAAACTAATGATAATATGTAATTTTACATCAAATATGGCTATTTTAAAATAAGTTTTTTTAAACTTCATTTGGTCTAAAAATGTGAGCTAATTGCGATATACGCAG